>DASXKZ010000275.1:0-31089 GCA_036496525.1 Candidatus Angelobacter sp. | reverse complement strand
CACTTCCTGTTCCGTGGTTTCATTGAAGGCTGAAACGTGCATGTAGCCGATGCCCGGCCGCACCATGGATTTCAGGTCAACGCTGTTCCGGGGAATTTCATCGCGAATTACATTGAACTCGAGCGGCTTTTCAGAGGCTTCACGCAGAATTGAAATATGAACGTTGGTGCCCTTGGGGCCCTTCAATAGGTCGGCAACGTCGCTCACGCTCATGTTGTCCGTGGCTTTGGCATCCACAGCAATAATCACGTCGCCAGGTCGCAAACCAGCTTTGTATGCCGGTGTTCCCGCGAAAGGCGCTACCACGATAATCTTGTTGTTGCGCGGGGCAATCTGCATGCCCACGCCGTAATACTTGCCGCTCTGCTCTTCACGCAGCAGCGAATATGACTTGGGATCGAAGAAGTTCGAGTGCGGGTCCAGCACGTGCAGCATGCCGGGGATAGCGCCGTTGTAAATCGCTTTGTCGGGATTTACCGGTTCCGCGTAATTCTGTTCCACGAGGTTATATACCTCTGAAAACTGCTTGAGGCCATCGCGTACGTCACTGTCAGACGCGCCGGTTGGAGAAGAACTGCCTCTCTGGCTGAATGCGGCGGAACCTAACAAACCGCACGTAACAATGATTAGGAGAACGAAAAAAAGAGAACGATTTGTTCCACGAGACATGAAAAATCCCTCGGCTGTTTAAGCCTTAATTGCAGAAGACTCAAGCCAGTATAACACTCATCCCTTCACGAGCTTACATGCATTTCGTCCCGTATCAGGCTGTAAAACCTGCTACTCTCAAACCACGGTAACAAGCACACTGGCTTACCTCTGTGAGATGCTCGTTTTTGCCATAAAGCTGCGGAACATTTTCAATTGGAAAAGTTAATGAAAAATCCCCCTCTTTTTTAAGAAGAGCTGCGGTATTATGAAGAAATACAGCTATGGACTTCGGTTTTTCTGGCGAGATTTTTTTCATTATGCTTCTGGCCCTCATCTTGTTTGGGCCCAAGAAGTTACCGGAACTCGCCCGCACCTGGGGCAAATTCATGGCAGAGTTCAAAAGGGCCAGCAATGAGTTCCAGGGGCAGATTCACGACGAAATCCGCAAACTTGAGCTTGAAGAAGTAAATCCCGCCAAACACCTGGAACCGGAGATCGCCAAAATCTCCAGCGATGAGGACCTTTCTATACAGGGCGCCCTCAACCGCCTGACTGAGCGCATGAAGAATACAGTCGCGCAGGATACCGATGTCTGATTTAGTGGCAGAACCCGAACAAAGGGAAATAGAAAAGGAATTGCGGCAAGCGGGCTCAATGAGCCTGTTGCAGCATCTGGAAGAACTGCGTAAATGCATCATCCGTTCCGCGGCTGCCGTGGCTGTTGGTTTTGGCGTTTGCTGGTTTTTTGCCCAGGATAAAATCTATCCTTTTATTGAGAAGCCCATTGTTGATGTCTTTAAGAAATACAACATGGATCCTCATCTGACCTACCTCAGTCCTACTGATCCCTTCAACCTGTATCTCAAAGTCGGACTGATGGCCGGCATTTTTTTGGCTTCTCCCGTGATCTTGTACCAGGTTTGGAGCTTTATCTCGCCTGGACTTTACCGGCATGAGAAACGCTTTGTGGTGCCCTTTCTTTTGCTTTCCGTCGGGCTTTTTCTGGCTGGAGGCTACTTTGGCTACAAGGTCATCTTCCCCGTTGCGCTCGACTTTCTAATCCATAGCTACGGTGGAGCTTTTAAGGCGAGTATCACCATAGACGCTTACACCAAGTTGTTCCTTACCATCATTATGGGTCTTGCCATAATATTTGAGATGCCCATTGTGCTCGGCTTTGCCGGGATGATGGGCGTGGTAAATGCCAAGTTCCTCTTCAAGCACATTCGTGGCGCGGTGCTGATCTGCGTCACGATGGCAGCCATTCTCAGCCCAACCACCGACATCATGAACCTGACCATCTACGCTGCGCCGATGGTAATTCTCTATATCGGCAGCATTGGACTTGTGTGGCTGGTCCACCCCAGGCAGCGCCGCAAGCGCGCAGAAAAGCGCAAGGAAAAAGACAGGAAAGATGGTAGATCGCTCTAACGCCTCGTAGAATGAAGGACGTGGTTTTGGACTCTGTGCCATAAAGGAGCGCAGGCGTGAACTTGTGTCTACGAATAGGTGCTGCTTTCATTCTGGTGCTTTCTCTCTCCGGGGTGGGATGTTCCAGAGATAAGGCGGCTTCCGCCGCCAGCGGAACGTCCTCGCCTGACCCGGTCAACCAATCAGGCACCCCATCGACCTCACCTGCGAAAGCGATAGAGCCCGCAGGACCGGCGCTGCATATCGATGCCGCGCGCGCCATGCAGTACACCAAAGAAATTGTCGCCTTCGGCCCGCGCTGGGATAGCAGCAAGCCCATTGAGCAGGTACGCGCTTATATCAAAGGGAAACTTAAAGGCGCTCAGGTGGAAGAGGATTCATTTGTGGCTGATACTTCCGCCGGCAAGATGCCCATGACGAACATCGTCGCCAAGTTCCCCGGCTCAAAAGACGGCATTATTGTGCTGGGCTCTCACTACGAAACAAATTACTGGCTGCGTAATACACCGTTTGTCGGCGCTAATGACGGCGCGGCCACAAGCGCTCTTCTGCTGGCGATTGCTGACCAACTTCGCGGCAAAAAGCTGGAAGGCTACAGCATCTGGATTGCTTTTCTTGACGGCGAAGAATCGTTCACCCGGCAGTGGCATACCAACGACGCGCTGTGGGGTAGCCGCCATCTGGCAAAGAAGCTACAGGATGATGGCACCAGCAAAAAAGTGAAAGCGTTCGTGCTCGCAGACATGATAGGCGACGCTGACCTTGATATCTGCCGCGACGAAAATTCAACTCCCTGGTTGGAAGATCTTTTGCTCCAGGCCGCGACCCGGCTTGGCTATCAATCCCACTTCTTTGCCTCAACCACCGCCGTGGAAGATGACCATATCCCGTTCGCCCACGCCAGTATGCCCGTTCTGGATGTGATCGATATCGACTACGGTTATAACAACAGCTTTCATCACACCGTGCAGGACACGGTGGACAAGCTGAGTGTAGAGAGCTTGAAGATTAGCGGGGATGTGATTCTGGAAACGATCCGGCTGATCAATGGCATGGGTGATAATCCTCCGCCTGCGCCGCCGCAGAAGCTTCCGTCGTAGGCAAGGACAATCAGGCGGCTTTCTGCGGGGCCATTTCGGTCGGCTTTGGTGGCTGCACATAGACCTCGCCATCTGAAATCTTGACGGAATAAACCTTGATTTTCTCCTGTGCCGGCCCGGCAACAACTCTTCCGCTGCGGATATCGAATTGCGAACCATGCCATGGGCATTGCACGGTGCAGCCGACTAAAGCGCCATCGGAAAGCGGGCCGCCTTTGTGGGTACAGTGGTCGCTAAAAGCAAACAGCCCTTCTGAACAACGTCCAACAACGACGCGCTCTGTGCCCACAGTCACCAGCAGTACCTGGCCATCGCCTAACTCGCTCTGGTTGCATACCGGCTTGCTCCATGATGCGATGGTGCGCGTCTTCAATTTACCTGAGCTGGCATATCGGCGTTCTATGCCAATTTGATTGCGATAAACTAGTGTGCCGCCCAGCCAGCCAGATATTGCAACAATCACGACACCGATTCCCATCAGGAATAGAGTCGCGCCATCGGGCGTTGCTGAAGGGGAGCCAAGCCGGTATGCAACATAAATGAAGAGAAGTAGAGCAAAACTATTCAACCCACCATGTAGCAGTCCCCGGTTTTTGGCGCTGGATTCCGGCGGGACTGTATAAAGCCAGTCAATCACTCCCGCTCCTGCAGCCAATACAGCCATCACACAGCCTGCAATGATCGAGTAAAATCCTGCGGCCCAAAGTCCCGCATTTGAACCTCTGGCGCTAATCAAATCGAAAACGAACCCAGCGACCCACAGCGCAATTGGAAACCCTACCAGCATGGGATGGATGGGATGGCCTTGTACGGATGCTTTCGAGCGCATGGTATTTACCCTCTGCATAATGGGATACTCGGAATCCCTCTGGAGGATGCCCGTGTAGTCGAGCCCCCGCTCTGAGCAGATATAATTCCAGCATGGCCAAACTCCTCCGGCTTGCTGGCATTGGCAGCCCTCGGTGGCCACGCTAGGGCATCCATGCACATCTGGTTCTGGATTGTCTTTAACGCGGTAATTCTCATTTTGCTGGTTCTTGACCTCACGGTCGTAAGCCGCCAGCACCGCCGGATCCCATTCAAACAGGCGTTGCTCCAGAGCGTCTTCTGGATCGGGTTGGCGATGGGGTTCGCCGTGTTCGTCCACCAATGGTTCGGCGCGACCAAATCACTTGAGTTCTTGACAGGTTACCTGCTGGAAGAAGCTCTCAGCGTTGATAATTTATTTGTTTTCATTCTGTTGTTTGCTTACTTTAAAGTTCCGCCTGAAGAAGAAAAGAGCGTTCTGTTCTGGGGAATTATCGGCGCATTGATTATGCGCGGCATCTTTATTGTGGCTGGCGTGGCGCTGGTGCAGCGCTTCCATTGGATTCTTTATATCTTCGGAGTCTTTCTAATCTGGACCGGCTTCCAACTCATGCGTGGAGGAGACAAGGAGCAGGATCCCTCGCGCAATATAGTCTTGAAGTTTTGCCGGCGATTCCTGCCGCTTACAGATAGCTATGAGGGCAAGAACTTCTTTGTCCGCCGTGAAGGACGAACCTTTGCGACACCCCTGTTTGTTGTTCTGCTGGTGGTGGAAACTACTGACATTCTCTTTGCCACGGACTCGATTCCAGCCATCCTGGCCATCACCCGCGATCCTTTCATCGTTTACACCTCAAATGTTTTTGCGATCCTGGGGCTTCGTTCCATGTATTTTGCCCTGGCAGGCATGATGAAGTTGTTCCATTACCTGAATTATGGGCTGTCAGTGGTTTTAATGTTTATCGGGGCCAAGATGTTGTTGCCTGAGAGGTACCACGTCCCGACGTGGGCTGCGCTTGCAGTTGTGGCAGGTGTGCTCGGCCTTTCAGTGCTGGCTTCAGTTCTTTTCCCGAAAAAAGACCAGGCTAATTCGCCGGCGGGGCCTAATTCGGGAGAGCGCCAGGCTTAAGCGACATCAGCAGGGCGAATTGCTGTTCCGGTGAGAGCCCAGTTGAGTTTCTGCGGCGTGCGGCGCCAATACGATCTTCCGGCAGCATTCCGGCCCGGTCCATGTCTTCATTGGAAAGCTTCAATTCGCGCAGTCCCCAAAAGCGCGTCCGAATGGCTTTGTGGTGCTCGTTGATATAGCTGATTTCATGCTCGGTAATCATGGAGAGCGCCTTTTCATAGGCGTCTTGGGGGGAATCGGCAAAAATTACCCGGGTCTTTTTATGGACCAGATTTTGCGGATCACCTTCCAGGGTGACTTCTTCTGTGAGCTCTGCTACGTACCAGCGATTCTCTGCCTGCGACGAATGGGGCATGTTATTCCTTTTCAATTGGTTGTGCGGAGCCTTTCGGAACAAACACTTACCCGCAAATTCGCCAAAATCCCTCTGGCTGGAGGTACCTTTCCCCGTCAAAGGATTTTTGGGCTAACTCTATAAGGGTATGTCCAGCAGCCAAAAAATAGAGGTTTTGAAAAAAATATTTGTTTCTGGTTTTATTTAGTTAGATTAATGGTTCCAATCTGGGAACTCATAGAATTTGGCCAAGGGCAATTTTCAGCGAAAACGGCCTTTAATCTATTTTGACTGGCCAAAAGTAACTTGAAATAGGATGATTGATCGTGAGACGATATATTATCGTCAGCGCTTCTCTCCAAATCTGGCGGGGCCATGGATTCCATGGCCCTTTGGTTTCAGGAAAGATTTTTGGTTAAACGAAGCGGACACCCTTTTCACCCACAATTGAATGCTTCTTGAATTTTGCATCTTCGTGTGCAGGGTAGTCGGTGCGATAGTGCGCGCCGCGGCTTTCCAGCCTGGCCAGCGCTGAACGCGCGATCAACAGCGCCGCTGTATGGATATTTCTGGCTTCGCAGTTGCGTCGCGATATTGCTGGCGGCAGCTCCTGGCCGGATAGCTGCAACTGTTGTACCGCTTCCGTTAGGCTCTGGCGTGAACGCACGATTCCAACTTTGTTCCACATAAGCTGCTGAACCATCTGGATAAAAAGCTCGACATCTTTAGTGCCGCAATCATTTGTGGCGCAATCATTGCGCGGCTCCGCATGCGCGTCCGGTAAATGACGAACCTCTTTTGCTTCCTTGATCATTGTGACTGCCGCGCGCGCGCCAAAAACCAGGCCTTCCAACAGGGAATTGCTGGCCAGCCTATTTGCCCCGTGGACTCCGGTGCAGGCTGCTTCGCCCGCGGCATAAAGCCCAGGCAGGTTGCTGCGTGCATCCAGATCGGTGCGGATTCCGCCCATAAGATAGTGGGCTGCTGGGCGAATGGGTACTTCATCAACCGTAAGGTCAACGTTGTATTTAAGGCAGGTTTCATATATCCGAGGGAAGCGGGCCCTGATGTGGTCCGCCTTCAAGTGGGTCAAATCCAGATAAACCACAGGCTCTTTCAGTCGGCAGACCTCCAGCTCATGCGCGATGGCGCGGGCCACCACGTCGCGCGGCGCAAGTTCCCCGGCCTCATGATATTTAGACATGAAACGGTGGAGTTCAGAATTACGCAGCACAGCGCCTTCTCCGCGCAGGGCTTCTGAAAGCAGGAATCGGGGCGCATTTTTCACGTAGAGCGCAGTGGGATGGAACTGTACAAACTCCATATCACTGATCTCAGCGCCCGCACGGTACGCCATAGCCACGCCGTCCGCGGTGGCGACGGCAGGGTTCGTGGTGTTGCTGTAAACGTGTCCTGCGCCGCCGGTTGCCAGCAACACGGCTCCACTGGTTACATTGTGCAGTTCTCCTGCGCCTGAGATCAGGCGCAAGCCCATCACGCGGCCTGACTCCACGCAAAGATTTGCAGTAAATTCAAATTCTGAAAATGAAATATTCTTGAGCGAGGAAGCTTTTGCATGCAGGGCCCGCCCAATCTCGCGGCCAGTGGAATCGCCATGGGCATGCAGGATTCGATCACGGCTATGCGCCGCTTCGCGTGTAAACGTGAGCTTTGTTCCTTTGCGGTCAAACTGCGTTCCCCAATCGATTAACTCCTGAATACGCTCCGGGCCTTCTTCCACTAGTACGTGTGCAGCTTCCGCGTTTACGATTCCGTCACCGGCATTGATCGTGTCTTGCAGATGCAGGCTGATTTCATCTTCATCGCTCAGGGCAACGGCGATTCCGCCTTGCGCATATTGCGTGGCCGACTCAGTCAGTTCCTGCTTGGCCAGCACCAGCACTTTCCCGGCTTCAGCTAAAGTGATGGCTGCGCGCAGGCCCGCGACACCTGCGCCGACAACGATGAAGTCCACCTGTGAAGGAGGTTTTCTCATGTAGCGGAAATGGTAACAGAGGAATCGGGCGGCCTGCGACAGCAGGTCAGCCAACCTCGTAAAAACCGAATTTCTGATTCCGATCATTTATCATCAACCTGCGTGAAAAAGATCCGCGTTAGAACCAAACCGAATGCGTATGCCGTCCAGGTGGGGGCAGGTTTGCTGCGCCGTACGGGACGCGAGGTGCGGCGCGTGCTACCGTCCTCCGGCAGCCGTGTGTTTGTCATTACCTCTCCGAACGTGCGCCGCCATTGGGGCGAGGCCTTGGAAAAATCCCTGCGTGATGCCCGCCTGCCGTATGAAGTCCTGGAAATGCATGACGGCGAACCGGCCAAACGTCTGCACACCGTTGAGCAACTGGCGGAAAGCCTGGTGGACGCTAAGGCTGATCGCAAGTCGCTGCTGGTGGCCTTTGGCGGCGGCGTTGTGGGCGATAGCGCCGGCTTTCTTGCCGCAGTTTTTATGCGCGGCATTCCGGTGGTCCAGATTCCAACAACCGTGGTGGCGCAGGTAGATGCCAGCATCGGCGGCAAGACCGGAGTGAATTTGCGCGGTGGCAAAAACCTGGTCGGATCCTTTCATCAACCCAGCGCCGTTCTGGTTGATCCAGATATTCTGGCGACGTTGGATGATCGCGAGTTTCGTTCCGGCCTGTTTGAGTCGCTCAAGTGCGGTGTAATACGTGATAGCCATCTCTTTGGTTTTATGGAACGCAATTCCAGAAAAATTCTTGGCCGCGATTCGCGGACATTGCAACGTGTAATCGGCGATTCGATCCGCGTGAAAGCCGATGTTGTCTCTGCCGACGAAAAGGAATCAGGACTGCGCCGTATCCTGAACTTCGGCCACACGATTGGTCACGCTTTAGAAGCTGCCACGGATTATTCGCAATTCCTTCATGGGGAAGCCGTAGCTTGGGGCATGATCGCCGCGGCGGCAATCGGGCGCGACTCCGGCGCTTGCAATGCAGAAACGGCAGAGAGGATCACATCAGCCACGCGTTTGTATGGGCCGTTGCCTAATGTGTCATGCGATGTCCAGAATGTTCTGGGACGACTGGGCGCAGACAAAAAGACCGTAGCAGGAGCCGTGCACTTTGTTCTACCGCAGAAGATCGGTAAGGTGAAAATTTCCAGTGATGTGCCGCCGGGCGTCGTCCGCAATGCCGTGGAGATGATCAGAAATCATGCCTGAGCAGGCCAAGACCTCCACCGTTGATCCCAACAAGCCGGGCACGAATCTTTCCAGCGGCGTGCGGGGAACCACGCCTGCAGGGACGTCTGATGAGCGCTCCGCTGCGCATGCCGTGCGGCAGATGTTTGATGAAATTGCTCCGCGGTATGACTTCCTGAACCATGTTCTGTCGATGAACGTTGACCGCCTGTGGTGGCGGCGCACGGCCAGAACTTTCAGCCATATTCTTTCGCGGAGTAATGCCCGTGTTCTCGATCTGTGCGCCGGAACTGGCGATATGTCCGTGGCCATGCGCGCCGTGGCATCGAAACAGAAGAGCAGCGCTGCGATTTTGGCGCTTGATTTCTCCCACCAGATGCTGCAACACGGCCTCAGCAAATTCAGCGCCAAAAGTATCCAGCCAGTAGAGGCTGACGCGCTCCGGCTTCCCTTGGCCGATAGCAGCGTTGATCTGGTCGTTTCGTCATTCGGCTTCCGCAACCTGGCGAATTATGACGCCGGTCTGCATGAAATATTCCGAGTGCTCAAGCCGCAGGGTGAGGTCGGTATTCTGGACTTCAGCGAACCGGGAGGCCTGTTGGGAAAACTCTACGGCTTCTATTTCCGCAAGGTGTTGCCAAAGATTGGGACAATGATTTCCGGCGTTCGCGGCCCCTATGAATATCTTCCTGCCTCAGTCCATAAATTTCCTGCGCCGCAGGAAATGCTCAAGCGCATGGAATCTGCGGGCTTTGCGGATGTGAGTTGGACGGCCTATACGTTTGCCATTGCGGGGCTGTATCGCGGAAAGAAGCAGTGACAACTCTGATCAGTGTCATCAGTGTGCATCAGTGGTGGGATTCTCACTCATTGCTCCGGTATAAATCGCCATACCGACGACGGCATCCACGCCGATGGCATCCAGTTGGTCCACTTCAGCGCGTGAACGAATGCCGCCGGCCACGATCATTTTCTTTTTGGTGAGAGCAGCCAATTCTCCCGCTACTTCAATTGGAAACCCGGTCATGGTCCCTTCCGTATCGATATGCGTATAAAGAAACGCGGTGCAATATGGATCGAGAGTGCGAACCATGTCTTTAGGATCGACTGCGGTGCTCTCCTTCCAACCCTGTATGGCGACTTTACCTTTGCGAGAGTCGATGGCAAATGTGAGATGTTCTGCGCCCAGAGTTTCAGCCGCCGCTGCGGCAAGGGCCGTGTTGATCGCGCCATCCTTCAGCAGAGCCGAACCAAAGATTACGCGCTTCGCGCCCACGGCCAACAGTTCGCCGGCGCGGGCGATATCGCGAATGCCGCCTCCAGCCTGGCAGGGAAGCCGTTTGCAGATCATGGCGATCAGGTCGCGATTGCTGCCGCGGCCCATGGCTGCATTGAGGTCGATCAACTGGACCACCGGGAAGGGGGAGAAGCGCTCAATCCAATATTCAAAGTCGTCAAATTCCAGAGCTTTTTTTTCACCCTGGACAAGTTGCACGATCTTGCCGCCCATAAGATCAATGGAAGGAATCAGCACGGCCACCTCATGGGGATACCCGCGCTAAGAAGAGTCTGCTTCAGATCGGCAACGGAGTGCGTGCCAAAATGAAAAATCGAAGCTGCTAGCGCGGCGTCGGCGTGACCTACGGAAAAGACATCGACAAAGTGCTGTGCGTTGCCCGCGCCACCGGAGGCAATCACTGGAATCGAAACCGACGAGACAATAGCCGAGGTGAGCTCACAATCAAAGCCCAGCCCGGTGCCGTCGCGGTCCATGGATGTAAGAAGTATCTCGCCGGCACCGCGCTCTTCAGCTTCACATGCCCATTCAAGCGCCTTTCTGCCTGTCGTTGTCCGTCCGCCGGAAACAAAAACTTCAGCGGCTTCGGCTGGTCCTGTTCCGCGACGCGCGTCAATAGCAACAATCACCGCCTGCGAGCCAAAGCGTCCAGCAATCTCGCCGATAAGCGCCGGATGAGCGAGCGCGGCAGAATTAATGCTGACTTTGTCTGCGCCGGCATCAAAAACCTGCGCAGCATCTTCCAGAGTTCGGATACCGCCGCCAACAGTGAACGGCACAAACAGATCTTTTGCTGTGCGGCGCACGGTTTCCACCAGGGTCTTGCGGCCATCGGAGGTAGCGGTGATATCGAGCAGTACAATCTCGTCTGCCCCGGCTGACGCATGTGCAATGGCCAGCTCCGCCGGATCGCCCGCGTCGCGCAGCTGCTGGAACTGTATGCCCTTCACGACGCGTCCGGCATCCACGTCAAGGCACGCGATGATGCGTTTGGCCAGGCACGGGGTCCTCGGCAAGCCGGGGTTTGGCTTGCTGGGGTTTGGCGGCTCAGAGGGCACAGAAATTCTCCAAGATCTTCAATCCGGCTTCGGCGGATTTCTCCGGATGAAACTGCACGCCGAAAACGTTGTCACGCTCCACGGCGGCAGAAAATGCGCCGCCATAATTTGTACAGGCAGTAGTCTCGGCGATCACAGGCGCGCGGTAGGAGTGTGTGTAATAAACAAACGCGCCGCTATCAATGCCATGCAGCAAGAGCGAGCCGGGGCGAACTTCCAGTTGATTCCAGCCGACCTGCGGCGATTTTACTGAAGCAGGGAAGCGCGAGCATTCGCCGGCGAAGAGCGCAGCGCCCGGAGTTTCTGGCGCTTCCGTGCTGCCGGCAAACAGCCACTGCATGCCCACGCAGATTCCCAGGAACGGCTTTCCGCTCTTGATGGCCTCAAGGATCGGCGCGCGCATACTCTGATTGAGTGACTGGCATCGGCTGAAATGGCCGACTCCCGGCATTACGATTTTTTCCGCGCTGGCGATTACGAAAGGATCGGAGGTGACCTGCGCGTCAGCGCCGAGGTGTTCCAGGGCTTTTTTCACCGAGCTGATGTTGCCCGCGCCGTAATCCACAATCGCGATCATAGAAGGCCCTTGGTGCTCGGCAGCATCTTGGCCAACTGCTTATCGCGTGAGCAGGCCACGCGCAATGCCCGGGCAAAAGCCTTGAAGAGCGCTTCAATCTTGTGGTGATTGGATCGCCCGTAAACGGTCTTGAGATGGACGTTGGCGCGCGCCCCGCGAGCAAAGCCTTCAAAAAAGTCGTACACCAATTCCGACTGCAGGTCGCCCACCAGCCGCGTCTTGACCTGCGTGTTTACCACTGCGGCGGCGCGTCCACTAAAGTCGATTGCGGCCAGACCGAGCGTCTCATCCATCGGCATCAGGAAATATCCGGCGCGCATGATGCCGCGCTTATCTCCCAAAGCCTTGTGGAACGCTTCACCTAGGGCAATGCCCACGTCTTCCACCGTGTGATGCTGGTCCACGTCGAGATCGCCGGTGGCTTTCAGCTTCAGGTCAAAAGCGCCGTGGCGGGCGAAGAGCTCAAGCATGTGATCCAGAAAGCGGATGCCGGTGGAAACCTCATATCGACCGCTGCCTTCAATCGCCAGCGCAAGTTTGATCTGAGTTTCCGTGGTGACCCGCTCGATGGATGCCTTTCTCATCGCGCTGCCTGATTCGCGGTGGGCAGTTGAGAGAGCACCTGCTTCAATTCGGTCATCAGCCGTTCCATCTCCTGCTGCGTGCCGATGGTGATGCGCGCACATCCTTCGCAGTCAGGGCGGTCCCGCAGTGAAATGGCGCGCGCGCGCAAAGCGTCAAGAATGGCTTTTTTCTCTTCGCCAAAACGGCAAAGGATGAAATTGCCATGGCTGGGCCAGCACTTGAAGCTGAACTCTTCCAGTTCCTTGCGCAGCCATTCGCGGCTGGCGATGACCTGTGTGACGTAGTCGACCACAAACTGGCGGTCTGTCAGAGCTTCAGCCAGGCACTCAATGGCAAAGGCATTCACGTTAAAAGGAGAAGCCATGCGCCGCAGCACTGACATTTGTTCCTGATCGCCTACCATCACGCCGAGCCGCAGCCCAGCCAGCCCATAAGCTTTGGAAAATGTGCGAGCAATAAACAAGTTGGGCAGCTTGCTGATCTGGTCAATCATCGTCTGGCCATAGAAATCAAAGTATGCTTCGTCCAACAGGATGGCGGCATCAGGCGCGGCCTGGATGATTTGCATGATCGCCGAGCGCGGCACGTCAATACCGGTGGGATTATTGGGATTGCAGATTACTACGATCCGTGTCCTGGCGGTTAGAGCATTCAGCACGCGATCCAAAGGAAAGCTGAAATCGGATCCTGTAGGCACACGAACGACTTTTGCATGTTCCATCTGGGCAAAGACTTCATACATTGCAAACGTTGGAACCACGATGACGATTTCGTCCTGCGGCTCCAGATAGGCGCGACAGAGAAGATCAATCGCCTCATCAGCACCGTTGGTGAGCAGAAGCTGTTGCGGACCCACACCAAGAAAATCCGCCACCAGCTTTTCTCCGGCTTCGCGTCGAGGATAGAGCGCCAGCGTGCGAGCATCCATGCTGTTCAGTTTGGCAAGGACGCGCGGCGAGCAGCCGGTTGTGCTCTCATTCATGTCCAGCCGAAGTTTAGTTGCAGGACTGCTAAGCGGAGAATGGTATTCGCGCATCTCGCGGACGCACTGGCGCGCTTTAAGCATTGGCTGACCTCACTCGAATAGATTGTGCGTGGGCTTTCAGCCCTTCGGCTTCCGCCAGCGTGATCACCGCGGAAGCAATACGGTCCAGCCCATCGCGTGAAAGCTGCTGCACAGAGATGGTCTTAACAAAATCCTGTACTCCAAGTCCACCACGAAAGCGCGCCGCAGCGCCGGTAGGAAGGACATGGTTGGGGCCGGAAGCGTAGTCGCCGGCGGCCTGAGGAGAGTAGTCGCCGATGAAGATCGATCCAGCATTGCCGATGTGCGGCAGGTCTTCTTCGCTCACAGTGATGTGTTCGGCGGCAATTCGATTGGCAAATTCCAACGCTTTCTCATGGGAACCGGCCAGCAGGATTGCGCCGTTTTCTTTGAGGGAACGCTTTGCGATCTCGTTTTGCGCGGCGGCCAGCTTGGCTTCAGCAGCCACCTTTTCCGCCAACATGCCTGATGATGTGATGAAAACGGCCAGAGTGTCGGGGTCGTGCTCTGCCTGCGCGACGAGATCGGCGGCGATGAAACGCGGATCGCCGCGCTCGCTCACTATCAGAACCTCGGTTGGTCCAGCGAGAAAATCTATACCGCAATCAAACGCGACAAGCTTTTTTGCGGCGGTTACAAACAGGTTTCCTGGTCCAACAATCTTATCTACTTTAGGGATGGTTGTGGTGCCATAGGCAAGCGCGGCAACAGCCTGAGCTCCGCCGGTCCTATAAAACTCGCGCACGCCAAGAAAGTGCGCAGTGGCCAGGGTTTCCGGCGCAGGTCGAGGCGAGACTACACGGATCTCCTTCACGCCTGCCACTTGGGCGGGCATCACTGTCATGAGCATGGTGGAAGGCAGAGGATAGCGTCCGCCGGGAACGTAACAGCCGGCAGATTGCAATGGTCGCACAACCTGGCCTACGTTGATTCCCGGTGCAACGGCATTGCGCCATTGCTGCGGCTTTTGCCATTCACAATATTGCCTGATGTTGCCGGCCGCGATTTTCAATGCTTGTTTGAAGTCTTCCGATACCACGTTCCAGGCCTGTTCAAGCTCTGTCTCGGAAATGCGGAGCGGCTGCTTTTCTTTCAGGCCATCCAACTTTTCAGCATAGCGGCGCAACGCCTTGTCGCCGTTCTTACGGACGTCGGCCACGATCCGTGCTACCGTCTTTTCAACGCGAGCCAGGCCGGCAGCGCCACGCTGTTCCAGCACCCGAACAAAGGCTTCCGCTGTGCGTCCGCGCAAGGTGCGCATTAGAGCACCACCTTGTTCAAAGGATACTCAACAATACCTTCAGCTTTGGCGGCTTTCAGTTGAGGCATAATCTTCCACGCGGTAGATTCCTCAATAATTGTATTCACCGCAACCCATTCGCTGTCGCTCAGAGTGGAAATTGTTGGCTTCTGCAAGGCGGGCAGCACGGACAAGACGCCGGGCAGGTCCTGCTTGCGCACGTTGAGCATTAAACCAACACGTCCCTGAGCGTAGATAGCGCCGGAGAGCATCAGGGCAAGGTTCTCAATCTTTCGTCGCTTCTCCTCGGTCGCCCAGGCATTTTTATTGGCGATGAGTTGCGTGCTGGACTCCATAACGGTGTCAATAATCCGCAGACGATTGGCGCGGAGCGAACTGCCGGTTTCCGTAATCTCCACGATGGCATCGGCCAGCGTAGGAGGTTTTACTTCCGTGGCGCCCCAGGAAAATTCAACTTTTACCGGAACATTGCGGGCAGCAAAGAAATTGCGCGTCACGTTTACCAGTTCCGTGGCGATAATCTTTCCCGCCAGGTCTTCAGCTTTCTTGAACGTTGAATCTTCCGGCACGGCAAGCACCCACCGCACCTTCCCGAGTCCCTGCTTAGCGTAGGTCAACTCAGCGGCGGTCTGCAATTCCAGGCCGCTTTCAACGACCCAGTCTTTGCCGGTAAGGCCGCAATCCAGCGCGCCGTGATCAACGTAACGGGCCATCTCCTGTGCACGGATCAGCATGCACTCAATTTCAGGATCGTCAGTGGCGGCGAAATACGAGCGGCTGCTGGTATAGACGTTCAATCCAGCTCGCTTGAACAGGGCAATGGTGGACTCCTGCAAGCTTCCTTTGGGTAATCCGACACGCAGCTTCATCGTGGCGTCTCCACAGTGTTGATGGAAAGCGGTTCAGTGAAGCATGATTTCGTGCCGGTGTGGCATACCAGGCCATCGCCTTCCACGTGTACGCGGAACAGCATGGTATCCCGATCGCAGTCAGTCAGCGCGGAAATCACGCGCAAACGGTTGCCGGAAGTCTCGCCTTTCATCCACAACTTTTGCCGGGTGCGGGAATAAAACGTCACGTAGCCGGTTTCCACTGTCCGCGAGTACGCTTCAGCGTTCATGAACCCCACCATCAGCACCTCGCCTGTGGAGTCTTCCTGCACAATGGCAGGAGCCAAACCATCCATTTTGTCAAAATCTATTTTCATGTCGCTTCGCTCCAAACCGCTTACGAGTAAGGCCCGCACCAAAATTTTTCTGCTCCTGAGGCAAGCAGCTCGCCACGCAAGGCGGGCTCGCTGCTCGGGCCTACGCTTTATTTCGCAAAACAAAAAGCCCGCCGATTTGCTGTCGGCGGGCTTAAATCTTTATGAATGCGCTGTATTTAATTCTTACAGGCCTCCGCCGACACGTTCGCCACGTAATGGTGGTGATGATGATGGCGATGTGCGAAGGAGATCATGTGTCGCTATGCTAACGAACCTACTTCGGATGTGTCAATCGCAAAGTAAGCAGGAGCAAGTGGGCGCAAGAGATTACTCCGTATATCCGCGAACCCGCCGTCCGGCAAGCACAAGACCGATAGCGGAGATCAATTCCTGGGGCGAGTCACTCAAGATGAAATCTGCACCGGGAATTTCAGGAGAATGGAAGCACATCTCCAGAATTGGCAGACCCGGATAATAGTGATTGATGGCGTGGGCCATCTTGCGTTTTTCCACTCCCCGGAAACCATGGCCGATCAAGGCCAGATCCACCTTCTCACTCTTGCCCAAAGTTTCAACCTCGGCCAAAGTCAACGCAGAACAGACTGTGAAGCCTTTATGCTCCAACAGCAATTGCCGAGTTGTCTTGAGAACTTCATTAGAAGCAACGGACAGTATTTTGGCCATGAATTATTTGGATTTAGATGAGCTTTGATTTTTCCGGATTATACCGTAAGCAATTCATATCGCGGGCATAATCCGTCGGGATTTTGCACAAAGACAAAGTTAAGAGTTGGCGCATTGGCCGGGTGGAAACTGAAGACACTCTATTAGTACAGTGCCCTTGTCATGATCATTAGAAATCTTTTACTATCTACAGCGATTCCCAGAAGCGGGTGAATCGACCTCTGACCAAGGACCCATAGTGCGAAAGAAATATCGTCCGGGAAATGTGGTACCGGAAAGCGGAATTTACAGGGTGACGCACGATTCGCACCGTTTGATGCATGAGGCTACTTTGCTGGCAGGGCAGCGGTTTCCTATTTGCAGGAGCTGCAAGCACGATGTCCGCTTTGAGCTGCGCCGCGCGGTCAAAAATCCTACCCAAATCACTTCCGGTTATCACGCCATCCTTGAAGACTTTCCTGATGCGGAACCATACGTCGTTAACTGATCCGGGTTAAAACATAGTAAGTCTTCCTGCCGGCGTTCCATTCGCAAAATCAACCTCCATCGCAAAATATGCACTTTCTAGCGCAATTGAAGAGGTGTGTTTAAATCATCGAGTGGAAACGCGCGAGATAGGTCAGGAATTTCGTCCCATGCTGCGGCTAGCTGCGCCGCTTGCGCTCACTGAGCTGGGATGGCTGGCCATGTCATTTACTGACACGGTTATGGTGGGCCGGCTGCCGGACAGCGCAATCGCCATTGGCGCGGTAAGCCTGGGAAGCACGTTGTTTTATACCGTTGGAATCTTTGGCAGTGGAGTAATGCTCGGGATGGACACGCTGGTGGCGCAGGCTTATGGCGCGGGCCGGCTGCAAGAGTGCCATCGCACAATGTGGAATGCACTTTATCTGGCATGCATTCTTTCACCCATCTTGATGGCTTCTGTCCTGGCATTTCTGCCGCTGTTTGGCCATTTTGGACTTGCACCGGCGCTAGTGGGTGCGACCATTCCATTTTTAAAGGCGCTGGTTTGGAGCACTCTACCCTTGGCGCTCTACTTCGCTTTACGCCGTTATTTGCAGGCCATGCATATTGTGAAGCCTGTTGTATTTGCCCTGGTCTCTGCGAATTTAGTGAACCTGGCGGGGAACTGGGTGTTGGTTTACGGGCATCTTGGAGCGCGCGCTTTTGGCGTGGCGGGCAGCGGATGGTCAACGTGTATCTCCCGCGCATATATGGTGGTGGTGCTGGCGATTGCGGCAGTCTACTATGACCGTAAGCGGTCCAGCGGATTGTGGAGCGCTTCCCGTCGGCTCGAACTGGAAAGGATTCGCCTGCTCCTGCGGCTGGGACTTCCAGCGGCGGCGCAGCTTTTACTGGAAGTCGGGGCTTTTGCCATGGCCACTTTTCTCATCGGCAAGCTAGGCGCTGTGCAGCTTGCCGGACACCAGATTGCACTCAATGTGGCCAGTTTTACTTATATGGTCCCGCTGGGGATTTGTTCCGCTGCGGCCGTACGAGTGGGCCATGCCCTGGGAGCGCAGGATGCTCATGCCGCCGCCCGTGCCGGATGGATGGCCATTTTCTTTGGTGCGCTTTTCATGTCATTTTCGGGATTGATGCTGTTCTTATTCTCAAGGCCGATTGCGCGTATGTACACGCCTGAATCCGACGTAATAAATGCCGGGGCGACCTTGCTGCTGGTAGCAGCCGTGTTTCAGCTATTCGACGGATTACAGGTTGTGGCCACGGGAGCGCTCAGAGGCGCAGGCGACACGCGCATTCCCATGCTGGCCAATTTCATTGGTTACTGGGTGATTGGTCTTCCGCTGGGAGCATTTCTGTGCTTCAGGCTAAAGATGGGCGCGGTTGGTATGTGGCTTGGTTTGTGTCTGGCTCTGGTGCTGATTGGGAGCGCCCTGCTTGCCGTTTGGCAAGCCGAGATCAAGAAGCTTACGATAACGAGACCAACGGCAAGTGGAGTGTGATCCCGGCGTCAATCCAAATGTAAATGTAAAAGGCGGGCCCGAAAGCCCGCCTTTGGTTTGTACACGTACGCAGTTAGAAGCGAACGTGGAATGAGAGTTGGAGCTTGCGTGGTCCGTCATCCGATCCTGGGTCGCCCAGACCATTAAACGGCGACGAAAGGATCTTGCCACCCTTTTGCAGATCTGCCAGAGTCAACGTTTTTCCGTTGGTTCCAACGTAAGTGCCATTGGGCCGCATGCAGCCGGTGCAAGTGAAGAAGTCAGAATTCACTGTAGCACCTGGCGTTCCTGCATTGGTAACGGAGGGAGACATGACGTTCAATACGTCATTCGTGTTGAATAGAGTTGCGTTCGTGTGATTGAAGATGTTAAAGGCATCAAACCGAAGTTCCAGCTTGATGTTTTCATATTTCGGCATCGTGATGTCTTTGTGCAGAGAAGCGTCAAATTTGTAGAACGGTGATCCCCGTGCGGCATCTCTGCCCACGTCGCCGTTGACTTTTGAAAAAGTAACAGCCTGGCCCGTAACGGCATCAACCGCGCCCGTGAAGGTTACGCCCGCAGGGGGAGCAAATGCGTTTTGAATCGATTGGCATTGCGCTGTGGGGAAGCCCGCCGTTATGCATGCTGCCACGGCGCCAGGACCGAACAGTGCATTACCGCCGTCAAAGGAAGCGATACCAGACGTGTTGACAGTTCCGTCTGCCGCCACGTTAGGCCTCTGTTGCGTTTCGCTGCCGGCGCCAAAGAACCGGGCGCTGCCTCCGAAGGGAGCGGTGCCTGTCGAAAGAGGATAGGGCCGTCCGGATTGCAGCTGGCCAACCCAGCTCAGACCCAGGTTGTTGCCCAAAGCTCCCGCAAAATGGTTGGAGAACATCTTGCCGGAATCCAGAACCACACCCATATTAACGGCATGACGGATGTCGTTAAACGCCGGACCTAGTTCAGGCCTGGTGGTAACGAAATCACCTGGTTCGGAGAGACCAAAGAAATCCTCGCCTGAGGTAAGAGCATGCGACCAGGTATAGCTGGCATTGAACTGAATATGATGAGACATGTTCTTGTTCAAGCTGACCAGCATGCCGTTGTAGTGCGAGGTGCGCGAGTTCTCGTTTGTGCGGACGGCGGCAAATTGTGTATTTGGCCGCGCGGGGCTATAGAAAAAGAAACCGGAATGGTTTGGATCGTTATTGAGTGTTGGCACGTTCGTATCACGCTCACCAAACAGGCCAAAGCCGAACTGACCGATGTACTGTACCCCAGCCTTCAGGGTGCTGGTGAACTGGTGCTCAATACCGAAATTTATGGAACGCATTTCCGGGTTCTTTAGGTTGTCAGAGATAGGCCGAACGCGACCGAACGGTCCTGAAGGATTCGGAGCAAAAGGCGCCAATAGCGCGGGGCTCGGAAGATTGGGGAACGCAGCCAATGCCGCCGCACCCGCAGGTGTGGAGTTGTCGATGGTTACGGTATTCAGCGTTGTGCCGTCAAAGTTGAGCGAGTCGAGCACTACGTTGTTGAAAGCCAGCATCGTTGTCTCAGCAAAGGACAAGCGGAAGAGCGTCCTGTCCCATGGAGCATAGGTAAAGCCAAGACGCGGCTGCCAGTTGTTTCCGTCAGATGAGCAGGCTGAGATCAGACCGTTACCCTGGAAACAGGTGCCATTGGGGCCGTGAATCTTGCCGCCTTTAAATGCGCCGGCTTCAAAGTCATACCGCAAACCGGCATTCATCGTCAGCTTGTGGGTGATCTTCCACGTGTCCTGCACGTAGAACCCGTAGATATTGTCTTTGGAGGTCACTTCGCCCGGGCCAAACGCGATCGTCAAACTGGTGGGAACAAAGGGATCTCCCGGTGTTCCGGTTCCGCTGGCCGTGTATTGTCCAAAGTGAAACTGTGGGAAGAGCGAGTTCCAGGGATAGTAGCTGATGTTGAAACCGGTTTTCCACGTGTGGTTTCCATGGGTCCAGGTGAGGTTGTCAATGTACTGGTACCGTTTTTGCAGACCACCTTGCGGACAGCAGAAATCAGCGCCCGTTGTCGCATTGCCAAGATCCGTGTGGATAATTCCGGGAGCGTCAGTGGCATCAGACGTCGCGGTGACAAAGCGGTAAAAAACAAACCGGGCTTCATTCGTGAGGTTGGAAGACAGGGAAGACACCAGGCCCACATTGACACTGGCGTTGTTAATCGTGCTGCTCGTGAGGCCATCTGGGGTGATGTTCGTTCCCGTCTGGACAATCACGTTGGCTTCCCGGAGACGGTCCACTGCGTAGCGCGCGGTCAGCAAATGCTTATCAGTGATGTGATAGTCAATTTTTGCCGAATAAAGCAGGTTATTGACGGGCGACTGGACCGTAGTGTTGCCGCCGAGCTCTGGGGGAGGAGTTAATGTCAGAGGAACTCCCTGGCGGCTGAGTTCATAGCTGGTAAACCAGAACAGCTTGTCCTTTTTGAAGGGACCACCCAAAGTGAAGCCACCTTCCTTGCGATGGAAAGGCGCGCGTGGGCAACCCTCAATGGAGGTTGGATCAGGACAACGAGAGTCCCCCAGAATGCCTACATTGTAGAAAGGATCGGAAGCAGCCAGGTTTCGTCCGCGGAAATACATATGACCATCGCCGTGGATGCCATTGGTTCCGGATTTCGTTACAACGTTCAACACCAAGCCGGTCGCCTGGCCGTATTCGGCGTTGTAGTTGTTGGTCAGGACCTGAAATTCTTGCACTTCATCGATGGAAGCACCTGTACCGTCACGTCCAGAAACGAGCTGGTCAGTGATATTGGCGCCATCCACGTTATATAAATTGCCGCGATTGTTGATGGAACCTGGAGCGATGAGATCAGTGGTCAAGCCGCTGGTATCAGACTTTACGCCGGGAGCCGTAAGCGCGAGCTGCGCGTAATCATTCACAGTGCCGCCAGCGCCTGCGAGCGTGGGCAGTCTTTCCATGTCAAGGTTTGTGATGTTGGTGGAGACATCCGTCTTGGTGGATTCAATGAGCGGCGCCGTCGTCGTCACTTCCACGCTTTCAGAAGATCCTGCCAACCCTAATTTGAAGCCGAGATCTCTTTGGTCGCCCAAGTTCAGAACAACGTCTTTTGTTGAACCGGGCGCGAATCCTTTTGCATCTACGGCCACGTCATACGTGCCTGGTTGCAGGTTGGGAATCACGTAGTTGCCGGTCGAAGTAGTAGTGACTGACCGGCCTATGCCTGTCGCCTTGTTGGTTGCGGTTACCTTAGCACCCGGGACAACCGCTCCCTGGGGGTCAACCACGGTACCCGAAATTTGTGCGCTGGATGCGCTCTGCGCGTTTGCCATAGCCAATGGCAAACAACAACATAAGAATGCGATCGTACAAAACTGTTGCAGACGCTTCATCGAGGATCTCCTTGAATCTAGGTTCATCTCCCTCTCCATGGTCAAACAAGCAGCGCGCTCCAATGTCGCTAAATGCAAGTACCGGGAGACGCGGAGAATTCTAATCCTTTTTCTCGATACGTCCACTTGAAAATAAAAAGGTTTTGCCGAAAGTGGAACGGAATGGCGGTTCGTCACAGCCTGCGACCATTCGATAACACCGGAAATCCGCATGCGGAGTTCCGGGAGTTGTGCTCGTGATCTATTGATGATGTCCGCTCGGACAATAGGAATTCTGAAATAGTCGGTTTAGTTGAGTCCGGTTGGCTGCTTTAGATTAGACGATAGTCTCTACGTAACAGGTATTTGTGCCCAAGGGAGCCCGCCTAGGACATTACGAAGGTAACTGCCAGTTCCATATTGGGAAGTAGACCCGAGATGGTGTCCCACGCTAAAGGGTAACCTCAGGTTTTGCTGGTTTTCGTCTTGTATTTACAGGCGTTTTATAGAATGAGCGCCAAAAGGCGCATTGGCCAGGGACATGTACTAATGTCTTGATTCTTAAGGTATATGCCTGAACGTGTGTACCTGGGTACCCGTTGACATTCGAACAGTTGTTGCTATATTCGCGCCTGAGGCCGGTGAACCATGAACAATATATATGACGCGATAAAAGAGAAAGAAAACCAAATTGCGATTTTCCAGGCGCAGATCTCAGGCTTGAATGCTGAGATTGAAGCCCTGCGTGTAGCAGCGCGCATCCTGGAAGGCGGCAGCGGGGCTGGCGTTCCGGAAGCCGCACGTCCGGTGGCGGTGCAGACTTCAAACAACGGTGGTGACAAAACAAAACGGGTCTGGCCGTAAAGACAGGCTGTTCGTCGCCGCACGCGTCCATCCCCTCGCTCCCAAGGCGAGTCCCCCACGCAACGCGTAATCGGCATAGATGGGCCCACGTCTGAACGTTCGCGGATTGGTTTTGACACCAGCTTTTTGACAATCAGTTTTGACTTTCCAACAATCCTGCCAGCCAGCGCAAGCGGGGCGGGATTGGCGGTCGTTTTAAAGGGCGCATCAAGCGAGCTTAACTTGTGTGGCTCTTTAGAGTATTGGCGGGGATGTTTCCGGATGAGACCGGAAAAAGTAAAAACAGACTTTTGAGGGACGGCGTACACATGGCAACCCAAGCTTCAGATACTGCTAACAGCACCGCTGGCAAGAGAGCTCGCGGCGCCTCGCCGGACGATCTGGCGGTAGTGGCGCAGCGCGCCCAGGCCTTCACCAACGCTTCCGGAGTGGCCATCGCACTGAGCGAAGGCAATGCCGATGAGATTGTTTGCCGCGCACGCAGCGGGGCCAGCGCGCCGGAAGTTGGCGCGGCATTGCGAGTCGACGGCACTTTTACCGGTCTCTGCATCCAGACCGGCAAAGAGCTGCGCTGCGACGATTGTGAGACTGACACGCGAGTGGACACTGCCGCAATCCGAGCGCTGGGTATACGGTCAATGGTGGTTACGCCGATCCGGGAAGACAACCGGGTAGTGGGAGTGCTGGCGGCATTTGCGCCCACGCCCCACGCATTTACCATCACGCACGTGGCCGTGTTGAAAACCATGGCCGACCAGATTTCTGCATTGCTGCAAAAAGAGCGCCGCGCTCGCGAGGAAAATCCGCAGGCTGAAGCGCCAAAGCCAGCGATTCCCACAATCACCGCGAAACCTGTGGTTGTGCCCACGCCAGCGCCTGCAGCTCCGCCCGCGGTTGTGATCAAACCTTCCTCGTCAGCGCCCCGTGGCGCTGCTCCGGCTCCGGCCAAGGTTGAACCCAGTAAGAGCGTACCCCTGGAAGTGGTTCCACTGGCAATGCCGACCCGGAAAGAGGAAAAGCGTGTTGACGCTGCTCCGCGCGCAAACTTTGGCACGTTCGATTCAATGACCACGGAAGAGAAGAAGCCCGCCAACCGGTTCATGATGATCGGGGTGGTCGCGGTGCTGGTGATTGCTGCCGCGTCAACGTTTGCCTTCCTGAAGATGCAGAAGCCAAAGACGGCAACGCCGCAGCCAACACAGGAAGCCGCCAACGTTCCGCCTGCTGCAAATTTTTCACCGTCAGGCACGCAGCCGGTTTCATCGGTAGAAAACAGCAACACTTCATCTGGTACGAGCACAATCTCTATACCCTCGGGGACAAAGCCTGGAGCGGAGAAGCCATCGGCGAAAAGAGTTGAAGAGAAAAGGGTTGAGGAGAAAAGTTCAGCACAGGCAGAAAAAGCCACTCCCGCGGAAAAGACTGTAGCTGTAGCGACTTTGGGCAGCACTGGGGCATCGAGAATAGCGCGGCAGAATTCAGCCGCACCAACCCCGGACGTGACTCCATCATTCACCGCAGACAGCGGAAACGCGGCAGCGCCTTTATCCAGCCTGGCGCGTCCGGTTAGTTCGGCTGCGCCATCGGCAGCGGCAATTGAGCAATCCCAGCTTGAGCCTTTGCAGGTGCTCAGGACTGGGCCGCTGGTTTATCCAGCCATTGCCAGAGCGCGCGGCATAACTGGGCCGGCAGTGGTTCAGGTTACGGTTGGAAAAGACGGTAAGCCGCATGATCCGAAATTCATCAGCGGCCAGCCTATTTTCAAGGACGCAGCATTCCAGGCAGCAATGGGTTATCAATTCAAGCCGGCAAAGTTGAACGGCCAGCCGATTGAACAATCCACCACGATCCGGCTGAACTTCCACTGATCGAAAAAACAATTCAAGGACAAAGGCGCATCCTTCTCCTTCCGGGTGCGCCTTTAGTATTTTGCGGGTGATGAATGCTTAAGCGCGAGCTGTCTGCTGGGTCGCCATGGCACGCCGCGCTCGTATGCGTGATACCAGCCAGGTGGTGAGTCGATAGGCCAGCAGAACCGCCAGCACCGCGCCGTACATCAATGGACGACGCAGGTCGGCCTTGACCAGCCAAATGAAATGGACCACGCCGGCGGCGGCGCTAACGTAGATCAGGCGGTGCAGCATTTGCCAGCGCTTACCGCCCAAGCGTCGAATCCAACCGGTGGTCGAGGTCAAAGCCAGCGGCAGCATCAGGAACCATGCAGTCATTCCGGCAGTGATAAACCGGCGTTTGGCGATATCGTGCAGCATTTCATGGATGTCAAAAAACTTGTCAAGCCAGACATACGTCATCAAATGCAGTGAGCCATAAAAGAATGCGAACAGGCCCAGCATGCGGCGATAGCGAATCAGCCAGGCCAGACCGCTCAATTTGCGGACTGGCGTGACGCTGAGTGTAATCAGCAGGAAGGTGAGCGTCCACCGGCCCGTGGTTCGTGTGATCACGTCAATGGGATTCGCGCCCAGGCCGTTGTGAAAGCCCTTCCATGTGAGCACAAAGGCCGGCCCAAGGCAGAGTAGAAACACCGGCGCTTTCAATGCCCGGACGAACTTTTCCGGCGGGGGCTTCATCAGTAATTCTTCTGCAGGTCCATGCCGGAGTAAAGGCTCGCTACCTGATCAGCATAGCCGTTGAACATGAGAGTTGGGCGCTTGCGAAATTCGCCAATGCGGCGTTCGCTGGCCTGGCTCCAGCGCGGATGGTCCTTCTGCGGATTCACGTTGGAATAGAAACCGTATTCGTCCGACGCCATTTTGTTCCACGTGGTCGGCGGCATGAAGTCAGTGAAACTGATCTTTACGATTGCCTTGATGCCCTTAAACCCATATTTCCACGGCACCACAAGACGCAGAGGCGCGCCGTCAACGTTGGGCAGAACTTCGTCATAGAGACCGACAGCCATGATGGCCAGCGGGTGCATGGCTTCATCCATGCGCAGGCCTTCAACGTAAGGCCAGTCCAGTATGTCGGGATGTTTTTGGTTAGGCATCTGGTCTGGCGCCAGCACGGTCTGGAATGCGACAAATTTAGCGCTGGGAAGCGGATCAGCCGCTTTGATCAATGCGCTCAACGGAAAGCCGACCCAGGGGATGACCATGGACCAGCCCTCAACGCAGCGAAAGCGGTAAACGCGCTCTTCCAGCGGCGCCAGCTTCATGATTGCGTCGATATCCAGCTTTTTTGGCTTTTTGACCATGCCGTCAATCGCGACGATCCACGGACGCGTGCGGAAATTCTTTGCCAGACCATTCGGCTCGTATTTGTCGGTGCTGAATTCGTAATAGTTGTTGTAATTCGTAATGTCTTTGAATGATGTCGGCATTTCCGAGATGCTGAGCGGGCTCTTCACAATGCCACTGAGCTTTTGGCCGTCAGCGTGAACAGGGTCAGAGCTGCCGACGTGCTCGCGCAGGTAAAAGCCGCCGACCAGAGCCGCACCAGCCGCAGCCGCTCCAGTAATAAACTTGCGCCGGGTAAGGTAGTTTTGTTTAGGAGTGATCTCTGAGGACGGTATGTCGGCTGGCTTCTTGATCAGCATAAGTTCGGTTTACCTGCTTCTATTTTACTTGCTCGTCGCCGGATGTCCGGCCCTATCTTTCAGATGAACTGTTTCGCAGAAAGATACATTTCTAGTACGAAATGCGAGGGGAAATGGATTGCGGGGCTTGAATCTTGGACTCATCTGCTGTTTGGTACCAAGCGTCGTATGTCGTGTAAAAAGTTCGTCATCCCGAAGGGCGTGAGCGAGCCCGCGCTTTCATCAGCGGGCGAGTAGCCCTGAGGGACCCTATGCTTTTATTTTGCTGAAGTCGACCGGAACTCCGTCCTTCATGAGCCCTTTTGGATACCAATCCGTTGCCAAATCCTTCCAAGCTCGGATTCTGCGACTCGACAAGCTTGTTCTTTTTTTCCCTGCGCCAGCCTTAATTTCTTTTTCGCGCGCGATTGCCGCTTCTACATTCGTGAATTGCTCAAAGTAAACCAGACGATAGCATTTGTATTTAGGCGTGAAATATCCGCCCTGATTGTTCTTGTGCTGCCAAACACGCTCATAAAAAAACGCTGTTATGCCGGTGTACAGCACATGGCGTGAAGTGCTGCCCATCATGTAAACGTATGAGACTTTCTCCATGGAATAAGCAAAAGGTCCCTCATGGCTACTCGCCAGCTGAAGAAAACGCTGGCTCGCTCACGCCCTTCGGGATGACGTTCTAAGTAAGAGAGGACATCTTAGCAGTGCGCAAGGAAATTTACGGGTATCGGCTAGCTCAAAAACCCACAAACACCGGCTCAGGCTGCAAACGCACACCCCAGATGTCAAATACATTTTTCTCAATTTCTTCTTTGAGGGCAAGAATGTCTTTTGCTGTCGCGCCGCCGCGGTTCACGATGGCCAGAGAATGCTTGCGAGAGATACCTACTGGTCCTAACGAATAGCCTTTAGAAAATCCTGACTGCTCCACCAGCCATGCGGCTGCGAGTTTCACCTGGCCATTGGGCGCGGGATAGCGCGGCAAGGTCTTGCCGGGTGCGTGCTTTTCAGCAAGGGCCTGAACGCGGTTTGCTTCGGCGGCGCTGACGATGGGGTTCTTGAAGAACGATCCTGCGCTGCGGCAGTCTTCGTCTCCTTCTACCAGCAGCATGGCCTTGCTCTGGCGGATGGAACGAACGGCGTCGCGCACTTGTTGCAGCGTGGGCTTGTCGAGTTTATTTGCGGCAAAGAAGTTTTTTACATCGGCGTATTCGATTTTTGGCTCGCCGTTGCGGGAAAGCCGGTAGGAGACTTCCAGCACAATGAACTCCCCCCGGCGCGTGCTGTTGAAAATACTGGAACGATAAGAAAAACCGGAGTCGTTGTTGCTAAGATCCAGAACGTTGCCGGTGGCGATTTCCAGCGCGCGAACATGGGTGATGGTTTCTGATACT
Organism: Candidatus Angelobacter sp.; assembly: GCA_036496525.1. GTDB lineage: Bacteria > Acidobacteriota > Terriglobia > Terriglobales > Acidobacteriaceae > Angelobacter. Next base: position 3,606 of record DASXKZ010000275.1, on the reverse strand, counting down.
TCCTGCCCGTAAGCGCCCACATTTTGGACCGGAGTACCGCCCACCGTGCCGGGAATTCCGCTCAGGCATTCAATGCCGCCGCAATTCTTGCTTACGGCCAGAGCTACCAAGTCATCCCAGTTTTCACCGGCGCCAGCGTGAAACAACATTCTCTGACGGTCGCCTTCAAATTCCACGCCTGCCAGCGATACTTTCAGGACCAGGCCGGGCCAGCCGCTATCGGAAATGACCAGGTTGCTGCCGCCACCCAGGACAAAGAGAGGCAACTTGCGGGCAATCGCAAAGGCCACCGCTTCGGAAACTTCATGTTCCGAATGGGCGTAAATAAAATACCGCGCTGGGCCACCAACCTTGAAAGTGGTCAACGGGGCAAGGGGAATGTTTTCCTGGGTGCTCAAAAGATTGGTAACAGAGTACAGGAGAGACGCAACTATGGAAATGAGTTTTTAATTGGTAGAATGGGAGCAGACCAATCGGGAGGAAAAACGATGTATCCAGAGGGAATGGTGGCGCCCATGCGCCAGGAGTTGACGGCCGGCGGCATTGAAGAAGCGCGGACCGCTGCCGACGTGGAAAATGCGATCAATCAAAAAGGCACGCTGATGGTGGTGGTGAATTCCATCTGTGGATGCGCGGCAGGCAGAATGCGTCCTGGAGTGCGCGCGGCCATTCAGAGCGGCGTCCGCCCGGACCGCATGATTACGGTTTTTGCCGGACAAGACAGGGAAGCGACCGACGCGGCCCGCAGACACTTTACCGGTTTCCCGCCGACTTCGCCTTCGATTGCCCTGATGCGCGATGGACAACTTGTTTACATGATGCAGCGGCATGACATTGAGACGAGCGATCCCATGACGATTGCTACGCGGCTGAAGCAGGCGTTTGAGAAGCATTGCGCGAAGGCAGCGGCGAGCAATTAGCGCTTTAGCCGCAGCTAGCAATTAGCAACTGGCAATCAGCCAAACCATGCCAGCCGCACATTTGCGCTGATAACGCAGACAAAAACAATTTTGCCGTGAAGGTAGCAGCTAGCAATTAGCGACTGGCAATTAGCCGAAGAGCAGGGCATGCGTGAGCGTGCCCTGTGTGTTTGTTAGGATTGCGCATTGCCTGGTGAATCAAACCAGTTTCGATCGGTATAGGGATCTTTCCCCTTCGGCTTCGCTTACGATCGAAATTGCAGAAAAAGCTAATTGCTAACTGCTAACTGCCAATTGCTTCTTCGCTACTTGCTTCCTGGCTTTCCCGCCTTCTTCGGCGGTGGAATGCTGATGTCAATAGGCGTCACCTTGCCGAGGGTTGAGAGCTGGCGATCAAAGTCCTTTGAATTGCCGACAACAAGCACCGCCATTTTTTCCGGATGGACATATTTTCTGGCGACGCGATCAACGTCAGGGGCCGTGACCTTTTCTATGCCGGCGCGGAACTGTTCCAGGAAATCCGGCGGGAAACCATAAAACTCATAGCGCATGCGCTCAGCCATGACCTTCTGCCTGGAATCAAACTCAAAGATGAAGGAATTCAAAATGGCGTCTTTTGCTTTCTTCAATTCAATAGGTTGAACTGTGCCGGTGATCAACTTTTCCATCTCTTTGCGCAGGGCCTCGATGCCCGCCGCTGTGGTGTCACTCTTTGTCCCCATGCCAAAGCGCGTGATTCCGGGATGATCAAAAGCCGTACCCACTCCCCCGCCAACGGAATAGGCCAACCCTAATTTAGTGCGAATGTTCACGAACAGGCGCGACGAAAAGCCGCCGCCGAACAATTCATTCATGACTTCAACGGCATAGTAGTCCGGGTTGCGGCGATCAATGCCGGAGTCAACCATTTGGATTGCGCTCTGGTTAACATCATTTTTCTCAACAAAATAAATTCCCGGCGTGGGCTCCCGAAAACTGATCTTCGTCGGCACAAACGGCTCGCCTTTGGGGATGCCGCCAAACTGCTGACGCAATTTCTGCTCCATGGCAGCGGAGTCAAAATCGCCCACAATGCCCAGGATCATGTTATTCGGTGCTATGGTGCGCTTGTGCCATTGCAGCAGGTCTTCACGCGTGATGGCCGCCACGGTGTCATACTCAGCCGTGCGAGCGTAAGGATTGTCCGCGCCATAGGCCAATTTAGTGGCTTCCCGCTGCGCAATGTCATCCGAATCGTCATTGCGGCGCGAGATCAGGCTGAAAAACTGCTGCTTGGCAAGGTCGATCTTGTCCTGGCGAAACTCCGGATTCTGCAGGAGATCCAGAACAACAGGGAACACCTGGTCATAGTTATCCTTGAGAGACGACCAGGAAAGGAATGTTGAGTCCGCACTTTCAGAAGCTTCAACGCGAGCGGCATGGGCTTCAAGGAAGTCGTCGAGCTGGTCGCCGGTTTTGTCCCGTGTGCCGCCGGTGCGCCACACGTCAGCATACAGCGCGAGCATACCAACTTTATCTGCGGGTTCTTCACGCGATCCGCCACGGATGCGGATGGTGCCATCAATCAGCGGCAGCTCATGATCTTCCTGAAGGAAAATGACCATGCCATTGGGGAGTTGCACCCGGCGCGGCTCCTGCGGCTTAAATTGACGCAGCGGCGGAATTGGCACCTTTTGCCATGAAGTGGCTGGGCCAGCTGAAGGCGTAGCTGCCGGTTGCGGAACCTTGGGAGGAATGGGCTTCTTGGCCTGCGCCATAGCGTTGAGCGCCAGCGCGTTTATCAGCAAACCCGTTATGAGGAAGAGCAACAATTTAGTCTTGTTCATTTCTGCTCTCCTTTGGCCGGTGCGGGTGACTGCGCTTTTGGCGCTTCCGTTTCCATGCTGGCGACGGTGCGATTTTCTTCGCAGAAAGTTTTGTTGGCCACGCGGCGAATATCAGCCTTGGTGACTTTTTCAATTTCATCGATTTCGCGGAAAAGCTGTCGCCAGTCACCATAGAGCGCCTGATACTCACCCAACTGAAATGCCAGACCCTGATCGTTGCCCAGGCCGCGAATCAGGTCAGCCTTGGCGCGGGTCTTGATGGACTGCAATTCCTCGTCGGTTACATCCTGCGTCTTCAGCTTCTCAATCTCTTCATGGATCGGCCCGGCCATATCTGCAGCCGTATGGCCCTGGCTGGGAGCGGCAAAAAAGAAAAACAGGCTGGGATATTTATTGCCGGGGAATGAACCGCCCTGCGCGGCAATGGCAATCCGCTTGTCGCGCACCAGCGAACGATAGAGCCGTGAGGTGCGGCCTTTGGAAAGCAAGTCGGCCAGTACGTCATACACGGGATCGTCAGGGTCGCGGTAGTCTCCGCGATGGTAGCCTTCAACATAGAGCGGCTGGCTGGGGTCATGGATCAAAATGGTTCGCATGGCTTGTTGCGGAGGTTCCTTGGTCCGCAGCGGCTCAGGCGCGGGACGCGCCGGGATTCGGCCAAAATATTTTTCGATGATCGGCATGGCCTCTGCGGCTTTTAAATCGCCCACTACCGTCACTACGATATTTGCTGGAGCGTAATATTTCTTGAAGAAATCTGCTGCGTCAGTGGCGGAAAAGGCACGCAGGTCAGATGGCCAGCCAATCACTGGGCGTCCATATGGGTGCGCGATAAACGCAGCGCGCAGAAACTGCTCCAG
>DASXKZ010000274.1:0-3865 GCA_036496525.1 Candidatus Angelobacter sp. | reverse complement strand
TGGTGAAGTCTGATCTTCTTTTTGCAGGATGCCTGTCACTTCAAGCAAACTTCCCTGGCGAACGCCAGAAGGAAGATCGCCGCCCTGCAAACGCGCTCGCAGAACCATCTGACCAGATTGCAGGATCAGTACGCTCTGATCTGGACCGACAATCCGTTCGAGCAATTTTCCATCAACTTTTACTAACTGGGAATTGTATGAGCCAGCCGACATTTCCTCAGGCGCGAGTTTCACCGGCGCCATATTGGAATTCAGATTCATTGAAACAACACTGGCATCATCCAGATACGGGCCTTCGGGGTCAGCCACCGCGAAGCCAGAGACTTCAACAACCTGTCCCGGTATCAATGAAGATTTCTGTTCTGTAACCACATAGATGGCAGCGCCGGAGTCCTGCACGTAAAAGTTCTGGTCCTTATCCTGCAAGGTCACCACGCCGCGAACTTTTACCCGGTGAATGGACAGATTCAACGGATCAAAACGCAGCAACGTAACTATCGGGCGAATAATGCTGGCAGCCTCAGCGGGAGCCGACTCTAGGACCTGAACGCTGGCTGCATCCGGCACAAAAAATTTGATACCGGTCAACTGCCGTTTTTCGTTAAATATCGTACCGCAAACGGCGTTTACGCGGACTTGCGTATCCAGCAAGTCGTGCAATGCCGAGGTATCAAGCGACCAGGGAAACTGCACAGGAAAGCTATTTTCACCGATAGCCAGCTTAAAAGTGTGCTGGTTCTGCAACCGCTGAACCGAGCGCACAATGCCTGAAACCTGCACCCATCCGCCGTCCGAGTTCCCTGAAGCCAGCGCCTGTAGCGACAGCGTGGACGGCTTGGGCAATGCTCCGTGGGCGAGAACTCTTATCTTGGGACGAGAAATGATGGGAGCGTACTCGCCGGGATTGCTCACACCTTTCACGTTCACCAGATCACCGGGATGCAGATCGGTGACCTGATTGTGAATGTCGACATAGGCACCGGCGGTCGCGTCCTGCACGAAAAGAATGCTGGCGGACAGGTCAATAAAAGTGACTTTGCCTTTTATATCAACCGGGATTTGCTTGACTGCGGCATCCACGGAGAGTGATTTCAATTCGCGAAGTGTATGCAGCGCTCCGCTGATTTGCGATTCATCCAATGTTTGACGTGGTGCGATCATGCGCACGATGGCGTCTTCAATCTGATATTCCGCCGACGGACTTGTGAAGCCGATCAATTCGACGCAGTCACCGGAAACAAATTGCGAGGAATCGGCAAGAAGTACTTTCACGGTTTTCGAGCCATCGGTCAAAGCCAGAATGTGTCCGCTTGTTTGTGCGACAACCGTGCCTGAAAGGTGGACGATCCTCACCTCCCGGTGCGATTCGAGTATCGCGGCAAAAGAGTCTGGCTTAAGATCGAAGGCGTAAACAGGCCAAGTATCGATTTTGAGGTCATCCACGGAATCGATGAAGACCTGCGTGCCTGTCCAATTTCCTTTGTCGTCGACGGCGGCGGCGGATACTCCATCAATTTGAACTCTCGCACCAACAAGAGAAAAAGGTGCGATCTTCTTTCGATCTCGCACGCGGACTTGTGTGCGCTTGTCATGATCGACCACCGTCAGCGTTAATCTTCCATCTTCGATCGAAGCGAGGCGGACAGTTCCCTGTACTTTGACCCACTGAGATAGTCGTAGTTGCTTTGGATCTGACCCTGATGGCAACGATTGTGGAGACGGCATCGGTGCGGTACCGAGCAATTGAAAATGCGGATCTTCTATACCAGTGCTCGGAGGTGCAAGTTTGCCCCGCACAATCACGTGGACGCCTGTACCCAAACCGGCGACCGGTTCCTTTAAATTAAGGAATAAGCCACTACTTGCATCTTGAATAAACAGCAGATGCCATTCCGGGTCGTAATAAGTCACGACGGCGTCCAGCTTTACCGGGGTCCCTTGATTCTTAGGGTTTAGCGCGGCCAAACGTACGGCTTCGGCATGTTGGAGAATATAAGTGCTGTCCGAACGATAGCCACAGCCCATCAGCAAGAGGAGCAAGCCGAGAGCTGCAAGCCACAGCGATATCCGAAATGTTTGCCTGATTGTCATGGCCGTCGCTAGAAACAGATAAGCGCACCCTTGCTCGGCGGAGGCCAAGATAGGTTGGCACTATCTCCTTTGGAATGTTTAGCCTATCCACCTTTTGGGCGGTAAGCAAAGCACCAAAGTAAGTCTCTTGGTTACCTTGGCAAAGTGCTAATTTGGGAAGGATTTAGAGGAACTTTCGAGGTATGCGAAAGCCGTTACAGATGCCTTATCCACAGGTATAATTCACTCCTGCTTCTCCCAGCAGTATGCGGCAAAGACAAGGTTCTGCGCTTAGAGTAGACGAGGTCAGCGAGGCGGCAGAGCCAGTCTCCAGCCCTACGCTTTTGCTTCGCCTTGAGCCGAGAGGCCGGGCCTTCTGGGACAACTTTGCCGATCTGTTCCCGCGTCGCCGGCAGCCTCCGTTGCGACTGGTGTCCTGGCCGGCTGCTCCGTGGCCAGATATTTTTGTTTCCTCGCGGTGGCCTTGGCGCGGACTTTCCGAATCCCTTATTTTCCATCTCGCCATCATCGCTGGAATCTTGTGGCTGGTTCCACTATGGCCGCATCGGGAAGTGATTGCGGAACATCCGACATTTCAAAAAGAAGACATCATTTACTACTCGCCGTCCGAATACCTGCCACCGCTCGACACAGGTAGTGCACACGTTTCGCAACCACAGAAGGGTGAGCCGGCTTACGCACCGCAGCCGATTATTTCCGTGCCTCCCGAGGCTGATAATCACACGCAAACCATCGTCACGCCTCCTGACGTCAAGCTGAATCACGATGTCGCGTTACCGAATATTGTGGCCTGGTCTCCGACTCCGGTGGCTGTACCCATGGCCGCCACAACACATACAGATTTGCGAGCTCCCTCGCTTACTACACAGGTAGTCGCGCCGGCACCAGACTTGTCTCAAGCATCGCAGCGTCAAGCCCCGAACTTGCAAGCAAGCGTTGCCGCACCCGCGCCCGAATTAAAGTCTGGGCTGCAAAGGCAGGCATTACAGGCTCCTGAACCATCCGTGGTTGCACCCGCCCCCAAGATGGATGGCGCTTCCAGCCGTAGGGTAGGAGATATAAACATCGGACACAGTGATGTAGTCGCACCTGCGCCGCGGTTGTCGGTGAGCGAGCAGCGCACCGCCGCAACCTTAGGCCGGGGGATGTTGAGTGGCGGAGGAGGGCCGAGCGTAGCCGCTCCAGCTCCTTCGATGCAGGAATTGGGCAGTTCCCGCAGTGGGGGAGGGCAAGTGATCGCGCTTAGCGTTCGCCCGGCGCCTCCCAATGCTGCCGCGGCGATTCCTGCCGGGAATCGGCGTGGAACATTCGCAGCCGGCCCGCAGGGAAAGCCGGATGCTGCCGGAACGCCGGATGTGCGGGCAGGAAAAGGCCAACCTGGCTCCGGAGTTAGTCAAGGACAAGGTAATGGGAACGTCGCGGGTAGTGCGAAGAATGCAAATGGCGCTCCTTCAGGTTTGTTGGTCGGAGCCGGACCAAAAGGCAGCACAGCTTCCACCGTCGCAGGGGGATCAGATAACAAATTAACAGCCAGTGTCACGCCACCTCGGCTGACAACCGGACACAATCCGGCGAAGGTTGTTTCCCCTGAGAATGCCACCGCACTCGAACGCAAAATTTTTGGCGATCGCAAGTTTTATTCGATGACGCTGAATTTACCCAACCTGAACTCCTCCGGAGGAAGCTGGGTATTCCGCTTTGCTGAGCTGGGTGAGAATAAGCAACAGGGAGAATTGAATGGCCCATCCGCGATTCAAACTACGGACCCCGCTTA
>DASXKZ010000273.1:0-4145 GCA_036496525.1 Candidatus Angelobacter sp. | reverse complement strand
TACCGCGAAGCTGCACAAGTCCGTGGGAAAGGCATACGTAGGCAACAAGCCGCGGGCAAAAAGAAACTCAAGAAATTTGTGATCGTCACCGTCCTCAGCAGCTAGCTCTTCAACATCTTGCTGTGTCGCATTGAATCGCTGCATAAACATCGATCCTTCAGCCGCCAAAATCGCGACGAACTCGGAAGAGACGCTCCTTATCCAACTGCGAACGTCACGCGCCACGGTACTTGGAACCCAATTGGTAAGTTGGATAAGCAGTTCGGCAGCGGAGTCAGCCAATTCAGAATGCACCCACGCGCGAAAATTCTCCATACAAGGCTGACCATGATCGTCAGCAAAGAAATCGGCTGTGGCTCCCATCGCGGAACTAAGAAGACCCGTTGAAGCACCGGGAAATCCGAGGAAATAGCTCTGGATCAAGAAAGCATGAACATGCCGACGCACTATTTTTGTCAGCGGGCACTCAAAACCAGCCAGGGATGGGCAGATGAAAACCAGCCACTTTGAGAGTGGGATTGCGCAGGAGGCGGCGATAGCCGCCACCATGCGCGATGAACCAACTCAATGTGAGCCTGCAACATTCTATCGCCACGCTGGCGGCCAAAGGCTGGTCGTCCCGGAAGATCGCACGCGAGCTGGATCTCGATCGTGAGACAGTGCGCCGTTATCGGCCGGCACCGGATTCAAAACCAGCCATTCCGCCCACCGGCTCCGGTGACCCTGCCGGTTCAAAACCAGCCAATGTGCCCGCCGGGTCCAAGGCAGGTCGCACCAGCCAATGTGCCCCGTTGTCGTCGGTCATTGAAGCGGCGTTGCTCGCCGGGCTGTCGGCTCAACGCATTTACCAGGACCTGGTCGCTGCTCACGGTTTTACCGGTGGATACGACTCGGTAAAACGTTTCGTGCGCCGGTTGTCGCAGCGGACGGAGTTGCCATTTCGCCGGATGGAGTGCGCGCCAGGCCAGGAGTTGCAGGTGGATTTCGGGTTGGGTGCCTGGGTGATGGACCAGGGCAAGCGCCGTCGTCCGCATTTGTTTCGGGCGGTGCTCGCGCATTCGCGCAAGGCTTACAGTGAAGTGGTCTGGCGGCAGACCAGCGAAAGCTTCCTGCGCTGTCTGGAAAATGCCTTCCGCTACTTTGGCGGCGTCACGGCCACGGTAGTTCCTGACAACCTCAAGGCCGGTGTCCTGCAGGCCGACTGGTATGATCCGGAACTCAATCCCAAGCTGGAGGAGTTTGCCCAGCATTACGGCACGGTCATTCTGCCGACCAAACCGGCCACGCCGCGGCACAAGGGCAAGGTGGAGTCGGCCGTCAAGTATGCGCAGAACAATGCCGTCAAGGGACGCAGGTTCGAGAGTCTGAGCGCCCAGAACATTCATTTGGCGGATTGGGAAAAGAATGTAGCTGACACGCGCATCCATGGCACCACCCGCCGGCAGGTGGGAAAGCTTTTTGAGGAAGTGGAACGGTCGGCGTTGCAGCCGCTGCCGGCGAGCTTGTTCCCGGTGTTCGAAGAAGCGCGGCGCACGGTGCATCGCGACGGCTACGTGGAGTTCAAGAAAGCCTATTACTCAGCGCCGCCTGAGTATGTCGGGCGCCAAGTCTGGGTGCGGCAGGAAACACGACTTTTGCGGGTTTACAACACGCGCCGGGAACAGATCGCGTTGCACGCGCTGGCCGAACCCGGAAAGTTCACCACCGATCCCGCCCATCTGCATAGTCGCAAACGTCACATTATCGAACGCGGCGCTGATTACCTCCTGGACCGCTGCCGCCTGATCGGCCCATTGACCGGCACTTGGGCCGAGGCGATGCATCAGACCCGCGGCCCGCAAAGTCTGCGCGTCATGCAGGGCTTGCTGCACCTGGCCGAAAAACATCCGACCACGGAACTTGAAAGAGCCGCCCGCGTCGCCACCCATCACGGTGCCTGGCGTTTGCGCGATCTCAAACGTCTGCTGACACTGCCGGGCAACGTCGTGCAAATGGACTTTCTGGAAAGTCACCCCTTGATCCGTTCTCTCGAAGCTTACCGCATTGAACCCAACGAAAACCTAAACCCAAATCCATGACTCAACTCCAAACCACACTCCGCCAACTGCGCCTGTCCGGCCTGATGCAAACCCTTGATGTCAGATTACAGGAAGCCGCTGCTGCACGCCTCGGTCACGGTGAGTTCCTTGAACTCATCTTCCAAGACGAACTCAACGTGCGGCATCAGCGGATGCTCGCTCGCCGTACCAAAGCCGCCGACTTTCGCGCGCTCAAGACACTCGAAGACTTCGACTGGCAGTTCAACCCGTCGATCAACCGCAAACAGATCTTCGAACTAGCCGCGGGCAACTATTTACGCGAAGGCAAAGACATCCTGTTCCTCGGGCCGCCCGGGGTCGGCAAAACTCACCTGGCCCAGGCGTTGGGCTACGAAGCCATCAAACAAGGCAAGGACGTGCTCTACCGCTCCATCTTCGATCTGGTGCGCGACTTCCTCAAAGACGAAGCCTTCAAACAACAGGAAAAAACCCTGCGCCGGTATTTGAAACCCGATTTAGTTATAATCGATGACATGGGACTCAAGGCCTTGCCCAAACAATCCGGCGAGTATCTCTTGGAAGTGATCATGCGCCGCTACGAAAACCGTTCCACCATCATGACCAGCAACCGGCCCTTGGAAGATTGGGGCAAGCTCCTTTCCGACGTGCCCACGGCTGGAGCCATCCTCGACCGCTTCCTGCATCATGCCATCACCCTGCCAATCACCGGGCGCAGTTATCGCGTCAAAGACTCACTGCCGGCCCCGGCCGAAAATAAGAAAGCCAAAAAGTCCAACGAACCTTTGACCGCCGGGGCCGCGAGCTAAGGCTCGCAGCTCGGCCCCGGCTCGTTTTAACTCGCAGCCAACCATTCCTTGAAACAAACCAGAAAACTGTTATGACTCTGCCACCTCAGAGTGGCTGGTTTTGAACTGCCCACAACTGGCTGGTTTTGATCCGCCCGGTGACACTGAGTTTGGTGCGCAGTCCCAGCGAGTCGGATCGAGAGGATAACAATCTTCGTGATCCAGCACACCGTCCCCATCGGTATCAGCATTAAAGGGATCAGTTCCATTCGCTACTTCCAGGAGGTTCGGGACTCCGTCCGCATCAGAGTCCAGATTTGCGTTCGTCTGATAATCGGCGAGCACTTCTGCGGCCGTGAGCTCGTAATTGAATGTTTCGAATGAAGTTATTACCCCACGTGCTTGCTGAAGATGGCCGTCGCTGCCAATGCGGAACGTGGTCAGTATGTTGCATTGGCTGCCCGGAAGCGCACTTCCGGTGGCTGCTTGAACTCCGTTTGTGTATAGAGCTGTTTGATTTTCCGTGTAAGTAACAGCAACGTGATACCATTGGCCGGCGATCCAGCTAATATTTTTTGAAAACAAAGTGGTGGCGTCCGAATCCAATTCAATTGCATTACCTAGTGCAGTGAACTTAAGCGTCCAACTGGCGTTCACCATATCCGCCAATATGCCTCCGCTCGACGGACCACTGCCACTGCTCCAATTCGGCTTGAACCAGAAGCTGATTGTGCCTCGGTTTCTCCTAATGTTTGGAGACCCAGTGCTCGTGATTGCCGGACCAACAATTTGGGCCACTGAAACCGCGTCCCCTCTGAATGCCGGATATTCCAAATTGATGTCACTCGCACTGTCAAAGTTAATGCCGTTATTTCCAAACGGCGTGCTGGCGGGAATTATGTTTTGAGAAACCAATGGGGATTGCCCTTCGCTATTAACTAAAGAATCCTCGTCGAATGTCCAAATTCCCAGACGTTCTGGCGGAAGCACCACTATTGGAACCTTAAGTTCGCTTCGTGCGATAGCTCCTGGATACGGCGCGAGAGTTGGTTCGCTCGTGTTAAAGAACACTAGCGACGATGAAGCGGTAAATGAGTAGTTTTGAAATCCAGTGGCGGTGCCCCAGCCTGGATAATAATCGGTATTGTTGCCGCAGGTATTTACGTATAATTCGTAAAGAGTTCCCTCGGTATAGGTAGAATTAAATGCAGTCAGAGTTACAGTATCGTTTACCACCGCTGGCTCAGGCATGCAGGTCAGAGTACTCATGATAGTTGGAAGCAAAAATGGCGAATACAGT
>DASXKZ010000272.1:0-3884 GCA_036496525.1 Candidatus Angelobacter sp. | reverse complement strand
CTTTATCGCGTCGGCACTGCGTAATTCTGCCGGCTGACGATGGTTTTCTGATTCGCGATTTGGACAGCCGCAATGGACCGTACGTGAATGGCGTGGCCATTAAGGAAGGCTCGTTGCAGCATGGAGACCAGATTTCAGTTGGCGACTCAGTGTTCATTTTGCTGATGCGCGACGATGCCAATGGCGCGGCGGAAGCTGGGGTTGAATTCGAAGACGGGCCAGCTCAAGCCACGGCCCAGGTGCGGCCTCAGGATGTACTTTACCTCCAACCGGACCGCATATTGGGAGAGTTGCCCTCGACCTCTCGCGTGACGAGAAATCTGAATGCCCTGCTAAAGATCAGCCGGATTGTTCATCAGATCCACGACCTGGAGAAGCTGCAATCACAAATCATGGAGCTGATGTTCGAAGTCGCGCCGGCGGAGCGAGGAGCTATCTTGCTGGACGGCCAGGGAGACAAATTTGCTTCTGTTTTCGCCAGGCATCGCGCGGCCGCCAGCACTCATCCAGTTCGCGTGAGCAGGACCATTGCCCGCAAGGTGGTGGTGGAAGGCGTAGCGGTTCTTGGAACAGACGTTCTGCGGAATGACGGGCTCAACAGTGTTGAAAGCCTGCTGGTTTCGAACGTCCGTTCGCTGCTGTGTGTGCCTTTAATTGTGTTTCAGAAGGTGACCGGCTGCATTTATCTGGACACATCTAATTCTTCAGCACGGTTTGATGAAGACCACTTGCAGCTGGTGACGGCGGTTGCCGGAATTTGCGCGGTGGCACTGGAAAACGCCCGTCGTCTGCGCTCCCTGGAGCAGGAAAATCTGCGGCTTACCACTAAGATTCATCTCGAACACAACATGGTCGGCGAGAGTTCCCGCTTGAAGCAGACTTGCAGCGTGATTTCACGGGTCGCGCCAACAGATTCAACCGTGCTCATTGAAGGCGAGAGTGGAACGGGAAAGGAACTCGCCGCGCGCGCTATTCATCGCAACAGCCAGCGCCATGATCGCCCATTTGTTGCCATCAATTGCGCAGCTATTCCGGAGGATTTGCTGGAGAGCGAGTTGTTTGGCCATGAACGAGGTTCATTTACCAATGCGGTGGCACAAAAGAAAGGCAGGCTGGAAACAGCGGACGGAGGAACAGTATTTTTGGATGAGATCGGAGAGATGTCATCCAAGCTTCAGGTCAAACTCCTGCGCGTACTGCAGGAACGCGAATTTGAACGCGTCGGTGGAAACGGCACAATCAAAGTAGACGTACGGATTATCGCAGCCACCAACAAGGATTTGGCGTCCTCAGTCAAATCTGGAGAGTTTCGCCGCGATCTCTACTATCGGCTGAATGTGGTGTCCGTAGTAATGCCTCCACTGCGCGAGCGGCGTCCAGACATTCCGCTGCTGGCCGGCCATTTCGTGGAGAAATACAGTCAGAAATTTGCCATCAAGGCCAAACGGATTTCGCCGGAAGCCATGGCTTGCTTGATGAATTACAGTTGGCCGGGAAACGTGCGCGAATTGGAAAATGCTATTGAACGGGCGCTAGTGCTGGGATCATCTGATTTGGTCCACGCCGAAGATTTGCCGGAAGCTGTGGTCACCAAAGATTTTTCTGCCGGCGTAACAGGAACGAAATATCACATTGCATTAAAAGATCTCAAGAAACATCTGATCCTTAAATCTCTGGAAGAAGCGAAAGGCAATTACACGGATGCAGCGCGGCTGTTGGGCCTGCATGTGAATTACTTACATCGGCTCATCCGCAATCTTGGGTTGCGCGACCAGATGTAACCGCTATTACGGCAATTTCATTTTCAGCAACGTGGCAGGATCGACGTAGACCCCCTGCCAACGCACGGCCACATGCAGATGTGGACCGGTGGCCCTGCCGGTTCCGCCGACCAGCCCCAGGATCTGGCCCTGCGTTACTTTGTCTCCCTCGTGAACTTTGATCTCCGACAAATGCAGATAGAGCGTAAGCAGTCCTTGCCCGTGGTCTAAAACTACGCAACTGCCTTCAAAATAGAGAGGACGCGCCAGCAAGACCGTTCCTGCGTTGAGTGCGGCTACCGGAGACCCTGCCACGGCTGCGAAATCCAAACCTTCATGAGTACTGCGCACTTGCCCGTTAAACGTGCGCTGACTCCCGAAAATACCGGAAGTAGGAGCCTCCAGTGGCTGCTTGAATGCCCCACTCCATTCGCGTTCCGAGCTTACCTGGCTAAATGTGTCTTGCTTAATTTTTTTGTCACGGGCAATGATGTCCAACTGCTCCTGGCTGGGCGCGGTGTACTTGGATTCCACAGTAATAGCGCTCGTAGGATATTTTCCTGCGCGGACGGTTACGCGACGTTGGAATGAAATATCCTTACCGCTGGTTGTCGTGCCATTCATGGAGAGCGTATAAACACCCGGCTTCACTTGTAAGCTGATACCTGCGAGGGCATTCCAGCTTTTTGTTTTTGCATCCAACGCAAACACGATATCGTGATCCAGCCATTTCCCGGATAGTGTTTTCAAGCGCAGTGCCGGTTTGACCTGAAACAGGACAGGGGAACCGTTCACAAGTTGGCTTGGTTGCCACTGCACCGACCATGCCGGTACCGGCGCGGCTTTTGCATCAGCAGCCCAAAGATTGCAACAGCTTGTCACTACTAACATCCCAACCACAATTCTGAAATTTCGCATACTTAACTGACCAGGAAATATTACGCCCATAGAAATTAGCCTAGCACTCGCGCGGCGGGACAGACGCTATAATCCGGGCGTGCGAACCTTCATCTGCACTGTGGCATTGATCGTTGTTGCGCTTTCTGGTTTTGCCGACGATTCCGCGCCAAGAGTTGACCGCGTGATTGTTCTGAAGCAGGAACGAACGCTTCAGTTGATAAGCGGCGGTAAAGTTTTGAAAACTTACAAAGTTGCACTGGGCGGCAACCCGATCGGGTCCAAGGTGCAGCAGGGCGATCATCGCACTCCCGAAGGAATTTATGTTCTAGATCACCGGAACGTACACAGTCAGTATTACAAGTCTATCCACATTTCTTACCCAAACGCGGCAGACCGTGCCAATGCAGCAAAGCTTCATGTTGCACCCGGCGGGGACATTTTCCTGCACGGACTGCCGAATGGTTATGGATGGGTTGGCAGCAAGCACCGCTTAAAAGATTGGACGGATGGCTGCGTTGCCGTCACTGATAAAGAGATTGACGAAATCTGGAAGCTGGTGGCGGATGGCACGCCGATTGAAATCAGGCCGTAAATTTTGATCAACGCAGATTAAAAAACAGGCCTGTCGCCATCCCACATGATTTGTTCCAAGTTAGCTGGCGCGACAGGACCCTGTTGAGGAATGCGCAGCAGTATCTTGACGGATTTGGATGTGACCTCGCCTCCGTTCGCCAGGATCACCTTAAGGCCAACCTGGGCTGTATCGCCGGCAAGTACGTCGATCTCGTAGGCGTCGGGAAGATCGGCGAGAGTTTTATTCCAGTAGGTGTTATGAACCGGTTCGCTATATTCCGCGGGAATCGCATGCGCTCCGATCAGCGTACCCAGGATGCCCGCGGCGTTTGAAGGATTGCAGTCGGCATCCTGGCCGGCACGGGTCGCGTAATTCATGGTCTTGTACCAATCGCCGTCACCATAAAGTAAGCCCATGACGATGTAAGCACCATTCAGCTTCGCGTCAATGTTGAATGGCTTCTTGTATCCGTCGGGGCAGTGGTCTACTTCGCCCCACTTGGCTTGCACTAGATGCCAGGTCTTTAGCCAGTCATTTGGATACTGGTCATGCCACTTGATGACATCTCGGATCGTCTGCGCATACAAGCTTTTCTCAGGAATGGCTTTCAATCCGTTTTCGACAACCTCGCGAATATTCTTGGCAAAGAA
>DASXKZ010000271.1:0-33139 GCA_036496525.1 Candidatus Angelobacter sp. | reverse complement strand
CGGCTTGCCCATCACCGATTATTGCGACGCAAAAAAGCTATCCATTGGCGAGCGTCTGGAATTGTTCATCAAGACCTGTGAAGGAGTGCAGCACGCCCACCAGAAAGCGGTCATTCACCGTGATTTGAAGCCGGCGAACATTCTGGTTGTGGAAGTGGACGGCAAGCCGTCGCCGCGCATCATTGATTTTGGCTTGGCCAAAGCAACCACGCCTCTTCTGGACGAGAAAACGTCCCTGCTCACCCAGGCGGGAAGTTTCCTGGGAACACCCGGATACATGAGTCCGGAACAGACTGGATCCAGCGGCCAGGATATTGATACCCGGACTGATGTCTATTCGCTCGGCGTGGTGCTTTACGTGCTGCTAACAGGGCTTTTGCCTTTTGAAACCAAAAAGAAACCAATGCAGGAGATGTTGCACCAAATCCGCGAGGAAGACCCTCCGCGTCCCAGTGCCAGGATATCCAGGGCAAAAGATTTCTCAACCTTCAACGCCGCTGCGCGCGGTCTGGAGTCCGCGCAACTGGTGAGCACGCTGCAAGGCGATCTTGACTGGATTGCCATGAAGGCCCTGGAAAAAGACCGCAACCGGCGTTATGGCACGCCTACAGAATTGGCTGCGGACGTGGGCCACTATCTCCGCCACGAGCCGGTGCTGGCGCGTCCGGCAGGTACAGCCTATCGATTGCAAAAGTATGTGCGCCGTCACCGCATCGGCGTGGCGCTTACGGCTTTTATGGTCTTGTTGCTGGCCGGCTTCACCGCTGTGAGCATCTGGCAGAGTGTGCGAGCAACCAGGCAACGCGACCGCGCGGACGCGGAAACCGCGGTCGCCAAGGCCGTCAACCAGTTCCTGCAGGATGATCTGCTGTCGCAAGCCAGCTCGGACTCCCAGGGCGGCGCGGAAACCAAACCGGACCCCGACGTCAAGGTGCGGATGCTGCTCGATCGCGCCTCGGAGAAAGTCGGAAAAAGATTCGCGAACCAGCCGCTCGCAGAATCCGCAGTCCGCCGGACCATCGGCGACACTTATCACGGTCTTGGACTCTTCGCTGAAGCCGAGCAGCACGTGCGCCTGTCGTATGAACTCAGCCGCGATCATCGCGGCGCCGACGATCTGGAAACGATCGAAATTCTTGAGGATCTGTCCGGCATTATTTCCGATCAAGGCAGGAGACCCGAGGCCCTGAACATGGCCAAAACGGTTTATGAGGTCAAAGCACGCAAACTGGGTCCGGAGGATCCCGCCACGGCGGTCGCCATGCAGAACCTCGGTGTCTTTTATCTCTTTGAGCGCCAGTACGCCCAGGCCGAACCGCTCTTCAAGAAAGCGCTTGAGATCCAGACCCGCCGCTTTGGCTACGACAACATCGCGACCCTGAACACCAGTGACAGCCTGGCCGCTCTGTACCTTTCCCAGTCCAAATATTTTGAGGCCGACGCTTTTTTTACCAGGGGGCTCGAAAGCTACCGCCGCCTCTATGGCCCCGAACACCCTTTCACGCAGCGCGAAATGTACGGTCTGGGGCGCGTCTTATTTGGAGAAGGCAAATACCCTGAGGCCGAAACCCTGATCGCCCAGGTGTTCGCCGGAAATCAGCGCCTGAAAGGTGCGCGCCATCCTGACACCTTGTACACCGCTTCTACTCTCGGCCAAATCTATGCAGAGGAAAGAAAGTTCGCCCAAGGGACGTCTTTGCTGGAAAAGACGGCGCAGGATTTTCGCGAGACGCTGGGGCCTGGACACCCCGGCACTCTCGGCGAGGAGTTGGCGCTCGGAACCGCCTACGACTCCCATGGTGACTTGCCGCGAGCCGAGCAGATCTGGCAAGACGCGCTCCAAGGCTACCGTCGCCTGGGTGGTGGCGCTGGAGATTCTGGCGCTGCCAATGCCAGCGAACTTCTCGGCCAGAATCTGACGAAGCAGCGCAAATACGCTCAGGCGGAACCTCTTTTGCGCCAGGCCCTCGCGTTCCGGGAAAAAACCGACCCCGACAATTGGCAACGTTTCCGCGCACAGGCTTTTCTGGGATCTAACCTAGCCGGTCAAACAAAATATGACGAGGCCGAAAAGCTGCTCCTGAGCGGTTACCAAGGCATGAGTCAACGCGCAGCGCAAATGCCCGCCCGTGAGAAAAAGTGGATCCTCTTATCCGGCGAACACCTCGTTGATTTGTATTCGCAGTGGTCCAAGCCGGAGCAGGCAGCGCAGTGGCGTGCCAAACTTCAGGGCGAGGGCAGGCCCGTGGCACAAGTCCCTTAACACCTGAGTGCAAGACCTTTAATAATGACGCCGGTCTTCCTCTTAAAACCCGTCCCGACCATTAAAACCAGCAATTAGCACTTAGCCGCTAGCAATTAGCCAGCAAATTCCTCTG
Organism: Candidatus Angelobacter sp.; assembly: GCA_036496525.1. GTDB lineage: Bacteria > Acidobacteriota > Terriglobia > Terriglobales > Acidobacteriaceae > Angelobacter. The sequence goes on along the minus strand of DASXKZ010000271.1, from coordinate 30,761 downwards.
ATGTAACCTTTTGAGTGTTCGCCCGTAAGTGTGTAGCAATCCAATGATGACGGACATCGAGAATCTCTACGAATGCTATGCCGGCGATGTCCGCCGATTTGCGTTGTATTTGTGCGGCGATGTGGCGATGGCAGATGAGATCACGTCGGACACATTTATGCGCGTGTGGATGGCGGCTGGCCGCATTCGCCAGCCAACTGTGAAAAGCTATCTTTTTACCATTGCACGAAACGCGTATATCGATATGTTGCGACGGGCCGCGCGCCACACGCAACTTGACGAGAAAATGCCTGATACGCGGATCAGCGCGCAGACCCAAATGGAGCAGAGCGCGGAAGTGCGCGCCGTCCTTGCGGCGCTGCAGCAACTGCCGGAGATGGACCGCACGGTGCTGCTGATGCGCACGCTCGACGAAATGCCATATGAGGAAATCGCGGAGGCGCTGGGAATTCCAGTAGTCACCGCAAAAGTCAAGGTTCATCGCGCAAGATTGAAGCTGATGCAAACCAGGAAGGCATGGCGGGAGTCCGTTCCCGCCGCAGGAGCAAAACTATGAACGTCACACGGCAAGTGGTCACGGATTTGTTGCCGATTTATCTCTCGGGCGAGGCCAGCGGGGATACGAAGCTGCTGGTCGAGGATTATTTTCATCAGGATCCCGAGTTCGAGCGCATTGCGCGCAACGCGGCGGCGCCGCTCGAAACTTTGCGGGCCACCGCGCCCATCGCGGCCAGCCCGGAAAGGAAGAAACGCGACCTGGAGAGCGTCTTCCTGGGATTGCGGCGACGCAAGTGGTTGTTTGGCGTGAGCCTGTTCTTGACGCTCACCCCACTGTCATTTGATTTCACCCAAGGTCATAGCGTCTCTCTCATGCTTCGCCACGCCCCCTGGCACGCGGCTTTTGACTGGAGCCTGGCGGCGGTCCTCTGGTTCCTCTATTTCGCGCGCCTGCCCTTGCGCACGGCTTCATTGGTGTGTGCGATCTTTTTTACGCTGATCCCCATTCCCTTCGTCGCGCACTCTGTCTCCGTCGGCGGGCCAGTGGCAGAGTTCGCAGTCTTTTGGATTGTTGCGGCATGGATCTGGTTTGGGTATTTCAGACCGCGCCCTTGTTAGGAAGTGTGTTTGGCTTGTGGAAAACGAAGGGACGAAATGAAGCCACCTCGGGATGAAGTTCTTCATCCCAATCACAAATCGCACCTATCCTTGGATTGCATGGCGGTAATCATCTGCTGCAACCCTCAACCGGCAAGAATGCAAGTCTGCTGGAAGCTCAAAAGCAGAGACAACTCAAATTAAAGGAGACGGATAAAATGGCGACGAAACCTACCCACGAACAGGCACAACTCCACCTGCAAGTTTTTGAACAACGCCGCGAGCCGCGTTTGCGACAGGCGCGCGATTGGTTCTTCCAGAACTACTTTGCCAACACCATGGAAGAGGCAATGAAGATCGGTCCGATGGGGACCGAAGAAGGAACGAATGTGATGATGGTTTTCGGGTACTGGGAGCAAACCTGCGCATTGCTCAACTACGGCCTGCTGCACGAAGACCTTTTCTTTGAAACGACCGGAGAGTTCTTTGGAGTGTGGGAGCGCGTGAAATCCCATATCGAGCAAGGCCGCAAGATGTGGAACAGCAAGAGCTTCCTCAGTCATCTCGAGAAATCGTCGCAGCGTTTCGAGACGTGGAATGAGACGCGCAACCCAGGGAACATCGCCACTATGCGCAAGATGATGAGCGAGATGGAGAAAGAACGTAAGGAGCACGCGAAAGCTGCGTAAGAGCAATGACACGGGAATCCCACCCTTGACCTTAAGAAATGCGTGACGAGGGTGGGATCTTACATTCGTTGCCGCCTTATCAGAACCCGGAATGCAACAGAAAAGTTCGAAAATCGTCTGCTAGGGCCGACCAATAAATTCAGTCTTTGCTTTCAGAGATTTGCGGGCCTACCCATTTTGCAGTTTAGAACTCCCCATCTAGATACGGCACGGCTGAGAGCGTGCCGTGAACTAGACCCCTGGAATTTCTGCACAGCTTAGTTGCCACCAACCCGCTCCACATGATCGACAATCAGCATCTCCGTTGGTACGCTTCTTGGTCTCAACTCCAGGCCGAGTTGATCCTTGAGAGCGGCACCGAAGGCATCGGAATCTGGATGGCGGGCGTCGCTCGTCCAATCCAGGATAAAGTCGTAGCTTCCCTTGAGTCCGGTTTTGTCCACCACGATGCCTTGGGTGGTGCGATTTAGATTTAAGAACTGAAACGGAATCCCGGCAGGCAATGGTGAATGGTTGATGCAAGCATAGCCACAAAGGCTGTAGGATAGTTCTGCCATATCAACATTTGTGGCGGTCAGATGTCCTTTCGGATCGACAACCAAATTTGGTCGCGAATTCACTTTGGGATGCTCTCCGGTTAAATTTAGACCTCCGTCGGCCACAACCAGGTCATATACCGCTGCATCTTTGATTTCGCGATAAACGACCAATTTAAACTGCTCTTCCAGTAGCTTCTGTACTGCTTCCCTGGCCGGGTGTTTGGCTGACGTATCTGCAAGTTTCAAGCTGATGTCATACCCTTGTGTGTTGGCCCATTCTGGCGTGCCCGAAATCTGAACGTCTGGAAGACCATAGGCGAAGGCGATAAGCCCTTTTAATGTCACCTTTCTGACATAAAGGCATCCGTTTAGCACAAAGAGCGCTGTTTTCGCGTCGTTGGATTGTGTTGTCGGTATAAAAACCGCATCCTTCGTAAAAGCCGCGTTCTTGAAGCTTGCAGCAACATCCGGCGGCAGTGATGATGGCAGTGGTTGCGACTGCGCCTGGCTGGATATGGGATTCATAACACCAATCAGCACCGGTGCAGCAATCGCCGCCGCGGCCATGACAAAAAGAAAGGCTCTCTTTGGCAGGTTCAATTGGTTTGCAATGCGATGACTCATAATTTCCTCGATTCTCTTTTGAAGATTGGAGCCGGTCACTCCAGCCGCGCAAGCCAGCGGAGACTCTAGATAGAATTCACACACCTTGAGAATGCCTTCGGCGTAGACTTGCGGCTCGCTTCCCTGTGCCACTACTTTTTCGTCGCAGGCACGCTCGCGCTCGTCCATCAGGCGAACGCCAATCCACCACACAAAGGGATGAAACCAGAAGACGGCTTGCACCAGCATGTGCATGGCTGCAGCCAGATTGTCCCGGCGACGGATGTGCCATAGCTCATGCAGGAGGATGGCATCTAACTCGGCATCGTCCAGCCGCCCGGCGACGCTCGCCGGAAGCAACATTACAGGGCGAACGAAGCCGACAATCCCCGGCTCGAGTTTGCACTCGCTCACGATGACAGTAGTTGGCCGCTTGCTTCCGAGACTTCGCTCCAGACGGCGGACGGCCTCCACTTCTCTGCCGGAATTCACCTGCAACGCCCCACGCATTGCGATGGCAATACGCTGCCATCGCCGCCACCACAAAAGCAGAACAAGTGCGAACCCACCGAACCAGGCAGCCAAAAGAATCTTTGGCAGCACACTGCCCAGGATGTTGCCAGATGCCATGGCCGGTGCAACCACGTGGTTCGGCTTCGCTGGCACGAAAGGTTCATTGATCTGCTGCATCGTGGAGGCAAGCTCCGTTTGTGCCGTTTGCGTTTTGTGCCACCCCAGGTGGCTGCCGACCGCAACCAACAATGCAAATGGGACCAGAAACTTCAGCGAAGCCGCCAGCCAGAGCGCGGACCGTACCTGTGCACGATTGTTCTTGAGCACGAGCGTCAGAAGCGCCGCGACGGATGCAAACGCTGTCGATTGCCACAGGTGGTTCGCCAGGGGCGCGCTTGAGATGAGTGGAAATGCAATCGGATGAGCCATCATTCCGGTTTGTCCTTTTTCGCCAGTTTGCGCAACGTCTTTTCAGCTTCGCGGAAGTCGTTTAGCGTCACGCTGCCCGATTCGATCAGGTGCGCCATCACCGGCTGCGAATTGCCGCCGAAGAAACTCAGCAGTTCATCGATCAGCCGGCGCTGCGCGGCGTGTCGCGAGATCGCTGCTTCAAAGATATGTGCGTTGCTGATCTTCTTGACGCGGCGCACCGCCTTCTTGCGCTCCATGCGGTAGACCATGGTTTGCACCGTGGTGTAAGCGGGACGGTTATTTTCAGGAAAGGCGTCTTGAATCTCTCGGATCGAGCACCTTCCGCGATCCCAGAGGGTTTCCATGATTGCGAGTTCGAGTTTGCTCAGCCGGGGTTGTGCCATAGATTCCTACTACATGTGTAGGTATAGTCCTACTACATATGTAGTTTGTCAAGCGAAATAACGCCAATGAAACGGGGCCCGGGCCGGAGGTCGGGTGCAATGGGTAATAGGAAAAGGGGCATATGCCCTTGGGAACGGTGGGGGCCACTGGGTGAAGAAAGGTATAGAAGACTCATTGCATGGAATCTTGCATATTTGCATGTATGTATCAACCGTCACGACATCAGGTGATTCATGGAAATCGCGGGTTGCAACTGAGTTTGAAACGGCCTGCTGCAAAAGTTCTAGGATCGTCCCTGGAGCCAACCAAAATTCACCCAGAGCTTTCGCAGTCCCGTCACCGTTCACAAATTTCAATTCTGCTTCCCAAGTCATATAATTGGCCACAACCGTGCGCCTGCGATGCATATTGATCGGCTTTTTGCTGCTGGCTGGCAGCAGCTTTGCTGCTCCCAAAGCCCATACGGTCGTTCTGGGTCAATGGCGCTCCGTGGAAGTTCGCACGGAAGCTGGCGAGAAACAACCGCTCAAGGTGCGTGACTTGGTCATCGATGGCAGAATCCGCGAGTACACAACCGGGGCCACGCACGAAGTCACTGACCGGCTTTTTGTTGTCCGGCGGGCTTACCGCATCAATGACGCGCTCCCTGAAGAAAAGAAGCCGCAGCTGTGGGTATGGCGGCTGGATGGATGGATCAGCGTGGACCGCCAGACTGGCCATGTGGCCCAGCTCAATCTGCCCGCCTTCGATGGCGAAACTTCAGAAGCAAGCTGGTATCGTGATTACGCTGCTTATTGTGGAGCTTCCGATGACGGCTCCAAAACTTACATGGTCGTCTCGCAGCTGGGCAAGCGCAAGGCCATCCTCAGGAAAGAATTTCCCGGGCCTGTGTGTGCTGCTCCCACATGGGAACGGTCGCCAAGTCGGGTTACTTTTACCGCCACCGGCGAGAAGACCAGCTTTGTGGTGCACGCACATAGCGCCGATCTCCAGCCTGAAACAGCTGAAGAAGAGGGCCCGCAACAATGAAGTCTCTCCAGGAATATCTCGATGATGCCGCCGTAGCACACGGCCACCTTTGTGCTGGACAGGTTCTGGGTGTTCGCATGGCCATGTTTGGCCTGAAGAAACTTGGCCTGGAGGATCCTCAGGGCAAAGATCGTAAGCGCATTGTCACGTTCGTTGAAATCGACCGTTGCGCCACGGATGCCGTGATGGTTGTTACCGGCTGCAGGCTGGGCAAGCGTGCTCTCAAGTTTCGGGATTGGGGCAAGATGGCAGCTACCTTTGTTGACGTGGAAACCGGCAAGGCCGTGCGCGTAGCCGCTCGTGAATCTTCCAAAGCCCTGGCCAAAAGCATGCACCCGGAAATCGAAAACAAGAATCAGCAGCAGATGCTTGCTTATCGAGAAATGACCGACGAACAGCTTTTTCAGGCGCAACCGGTCCATGTCGATCTGCCGCCGGAAGAATTTCCCGGCTATAAAGGCGAACGGATTGTCTGCGCGCAGTGTGGTGAAGGCATCAATTTTCGGCGCGAGGTCAAACTCGGCGCGAAAACCGTTTGCCGCGCCTGCGCCGGCGAGCGTTATTACGAACCCATTGTTTAAGCAAGATTCCAGGCGTCTGAGCACAGCCTTTGCGCTGGGAACCAAGGATGATAGGTTCCCCGATTTTGCACTCCTGATAACATCGTGACCGCAGCGACGTCCATCTTTCTTTAAGGAGACCGCCATGGCAGCACGCAAACAAGATTTTCTCGCTGGCCAACGCTTCAACAGCGAATGTTCCCAATCGTAGAAGCTTTCTAAAAGGGTCAGCCGCTTTCACAGCCGCATTCTCCGCACTACCGGGAACGCTCTTCCTGCCGGATACAGCTCAGGCAAGCGACTCAAATCTCAACATCATCGGACCAAAATCGGGATACGCGCCGCAGGTCGGAACGTTCGTCTCCATGCTCACATGGATACGCGAAGCCAACGGTGTAATCAATGCGACTAAAAACCTGACCGCGGCTGATCTGGACTACCTCATTGACCGTAATGCCAACACCATCGGAGCTCTAATGCTCCATCTCGCAGCCACGGAGACCTATTACCAGCTCAATACCTTTGAAGGAAAGAAGTGGGATACCTGGCCCGATTCTGTGAAGCAGCAGTGGGATCCGGCCATGAATCTTGGAGACGCAGGCCGGAAAACGATCAAGGGCCACGACCGCGACTACTATCTGAACATCCTTCAGGAGACCCGCGCGAAATCGCTGGCAGAATTCCGCAAGCGCGATGACGCATGGCTCCTCACGGTCGACAAAGACTGGCCTTGGGGTCCGACGAACAATTATTGCAAGTGGTTCCATGTTTGCGAGCATGAGGCGCATCACACGGGACAAATCGCGTTCCTGCGAAAACGCCTGCCCAGCGCAAAACCAGATGCCGAGTAATGCGTAAACCCGGATTTGCGATGTCCCCAGCGGACTTGGTTAATCAAACTGCCGTTTCCGCAAGCGTTGCGTAGCGCGTGGGTTTAAAGAATGCAGGAACTTTTCGTCCCACTTGAGCGTATAACAAGCAGGGGAGCAAAGGGTTTGCCTTGATTCCCCAGTCAAGGAGGATATATGCGCCGATCGCTAGTGCAGGCATCGCTGGGGTTGATTTGTCTTATCGCCTTCGCAGGTTGCTCCGTCACCACGCACGATAAAGGCAATAGCAAGAAGGATGACGTAGATATCAAGACCCCGTTTGGCTCTCTCAGCGTAAAGAAAGGCGCGTCTGATGTGAAGGATACCGGCCTTTCGCCTTATCCCGGCGCGCGCGTGGCCAAAGATGAGGACGATGACCAGCACCATAGCGCCAACGTGAATATCTCCAGTTCGCTTTTTGGACTCAAGGTGGTCGCGCTGAAATATGAAAGTGACGATCCGTCTGACAAGGTGCTCTCCTTCTATCGTAAGGAAATGGGCAAGTACGGCAAAGTTGTGGACTGCACCGGCGGCTTCAACATGAATTTCCACCACCGGGATAAAGACGCTGAAGTCACCTGTGACGATCGCAATGGATCGGACCACGGTTACAAGGAAGAACTAAAAGTGGGAACGGAAAACAATCAGCGTGTTGTAGCCGTCAAGCCGAGAAGCAGTGGCTCAGAATTTACGCTGGTCTATGTACGTGCCTGGGGCGCCAACGATACCAACTAGCGCCGCGATAAGTCCGGAACCCGAAGAATCATTCAGGAACATTGAAAAAACATTAAAAGGATGACCGGAATCGGATCATCCTTTTTAATTTGATTGCCGCACTTCATTCCATGATTGTAAAAAAGCATCCAATCCTGCTTTGCCTAGCATCATAGGTAGCGTTAAACGAACTGGTTTATTCGGTTCCCAGATGTTGTGGCCCCTTTCGCATCTGTTGATTAACGCGGTTCTGTATTCACGTTTAACAAGTATTCAAGTCCGCGCGTTTGGTTGAGAGCGTTTCGCTTCGGCCCAGAGAGCAAAAAACAATTTTTTACGGAAGACCTGACACCAATGGGAAGGATTGTCCTTTGTGTAAGCAAAATCTCACCGGCACAAATCACCCGGAACATGATTCTGGAAAGGGCTGGTTACTATGTTGTTGCTATTGATGATCCAGGCGAAGCTGTACGGGTATTCAAGACTTCAGTGGTGAATGCTGTTGTTTTTGGCGACTCAGTCAACGGAGATCAGCTGCTTCAACTTGCCCGGGCGTTGAAGGCTTTGAACAGCGCCGTGCCGATTGTCGCTCTCAGCAGGGTCAGTGATTGGCGAATGCCCAAGGGACTTGTCGATCATCAATTGGAGTCGCTGGGCGATCCGCACCTGCTGCTGGAAGCGCTAACGCGCGCGCTTCCGCAAGATGGTAATGGCGCAGCGCAAACCGCGCCCGTTCACGATCGTGATCAAACCCGGCAGGACGACAACAGCTCCACAAAGGCAGCTTCGTCCGTGAGTGGCGATGGGGCACCGACCAGGATATCCGGTTTCAAAGCGCCAAAAAAATCCGACCTCTGAGAGAAAAAGAAACACTATGCGGGCAAGTACTGCGCAGAAAAAGAAAAAAACGAACGCTCCTGATCTATCTTCCCTGGTGCTGGAAAAGGTGCCGACCGGCATCCGCGGTCTTGACCAGGTATTGCATGGCGGCTTTCCCAAGGGACGCACGGCGCTGGTGTGCGGCGGTCCCGGCGCCGGCAAGACGCTGCTGGGACTTGAATTCCTGGTGCGCGGCGCGCTGCTTTACAACGAACCCGGCGTCTGCGTAGCCATGGAAGAGACGGCCCAGGAACTTGTCACCAACATGGCCTCTCTTGGCTATGATCTGCCGAAAATGATCCGGCAAAAAAAGCTGGCCATTGATTACGTCCATGTTGAGCGCAAGCACATTGAAGAAACCGGCGAATACGATCTTGAGGGTCTGTTCATCCGTCTGCGCGCTGCCATTGACCAGGTCAAGGCCAAGCGCGTGCTTCTGGATACCATCGACCTGCTCTTTCTAGGACTAAGAAATGACGGCATCGTGCGTGCCGAGCTACGCCGCCTGTTCCATTGGCTGAAAGACGCCGGCGTTACCGCCGTGGTGACTGCTGAAATGGGAGACGGCTCGCTCACCCGCTACGGTCTGGAAGAGTATGTGGCTGATTGCGTTCTTGTTCTCGACCATCGCGTGAACGAACAAATTTCAACTCGTCGCCTACGTGTGGTGAAGTATCGCGGCTCGTCGCATGGCACCAATGAATATCCGTTCCTGCTGGATGACGAAGGCATTTCGGTGGTGCCTATAACCTCGGTGGGCCTGACCCATACGGCTTCCACGGAGCGGATCTCCTCAGGCGTTCCGACGCTTGATGCCATGTTGGGGAAGAAGGGCTTCTTCCGCGGCAGCAGCGTGCTGATCACCGGTACAGCAGGAACGGGCAAGTCCAGCTTTGCCGCTGCATTTGCGGGCGCAGCCTGCGCGCGCGGAGAACGGGCGCTCTACTTCGCTTATGAGGAATCCCCCAGCCAGATTCTTCGCAACATGAGTTCCGTAGGGCAGGATTTGGAAAAGTGGATCAAGCGCGGATTATTGCGTATTCATGCTACCCGGCCTACGGCAGCAGGATTGGAGAGTCATCTCGCAACCGTCTATAACGAAATCCAGGAATTCAAGGCGACCGCGGTAATCATTGATCCCATTACGAACCTTGTGGCCGTTGGTGACCTGCATTCGGTCAAGGCCATGCTTACTCGGCTGATTGATTTCCTGAAGCTAAAGCACATTACCGCAATGTTCACCAATCTGATATTCGGCTCCGCTGTCATGGAAGAAACCGCGGTCGGTATCTCATCCTTGATGGACACTTGGGTGGTCCTGGGCGATGTTGACCAGGGCGAATCAGAGCGCATGCGCACCTTGAACCTCTTGAAGTCCCGCGGCATGTCCCATGACACCCGCATGCATCGCTTTACTTTAAGCAATAAAGGAATTGAAATTCATGGCAATAAGTAAAAAAACAGCCAGTAAGCCGAAAAACAATGGTTCGTCCCAGGGGAAAAAGGCCGCTCCGTTCAAGCGCCCGGTATGGGAACTGCGGCTTTACGTAGCCGGCATGACGCCTACATCCATCCGCGCTTTTGAAAACCTCAAGCGTCTCTGTGAAGAGCACATGCATGGCGCCTATAAAATTCAGGTTGTCGATCTGCTGGAGCGCCCCATACTCGCCCGCGGTGACCAGATTATTGCTGTTCCAACCCTTGTCCGGCGTCTGCCCACTCCGGTAAAGAAAATTATCGGCGACCTCTCAAATACTGAGAGAGTGCTTGTGGGCCTTGATCTACGCCCCGCGGGAGGATGGCGTTAACTCCCGTCTATGAAGGGTTCCCAAATCACAATCGTGCTTCTTGCGGATCGGCGCAACAGCCAGACCGCAAAAGCGCTCAAGAGCTCTGGTTATCGGTTAATGACGACGTTCACGCCCGACCATGCGGTCGCCATCTGCGTAAACAACCCGGTGGACGCCGTCATTCTGGACCAGGAGCACTTTATCCTAACGGAAGGCTGGTCAGTGGCTCAGTCTCTTAAATTGATCCGGAATAACCTGTGCGTCATCCTTGTAGTTCGGGGAAAAATTGTAGGCTCTGATTTACCTGCCGGCGTGGACGCAGTGGTTCCTGACCACGATCCATTGGCATTGACGGCAACGATCAAACACCTGCTGAAAGGATTTTGATTCGCAGAGAAGGACGGTTGGTATCAGGCGGGGACTGCCCACGCTCTTAGCAGTTCATCGCGAAACTCGATGCCATAGTGCCGGCCCAGTTCAGAGACTGCGCGCGTGAGGTTCGAATACAGATCAAAAAAGCGCAGGCTGCCGAGATGGTTGAGTTCCGCCAGGCTGGGCGGCGAAAGCGGCAGCCATGACTGCGTGCGGAACACCAGCCACAAATTGATCTTGATCAGGGACAAAATCGCAAACAGCCTGAATTCAATGGCCGCCACATGGAGCTGGCGCGCGCAATCACGATAGCACTCACCGTCTTCTTCGCTCTGTCCCACGATCTGCCTTTTGAGTTCGGCATTGGACCATTCCAAAAGAATGTGGGCATTGTGCGACATGCGCAACAGATGCTCGCGCATAAAGTGCAGGCTCTTGCGCTGCTCCAGCCGCCAGGCCACGCCTGTCATGGCCGAATGCAGATATTCTTCAGTTTGCGGGTTCAATAGCTGCATCATGCCGGCTGAATCTACTGGCTGCAGAAAAGCGGGAACATCGCGGATGGTGCGGCAGGGAAAGCTGGACAATCGTCCAAGAAAGAAGTACAGCGCGCTTGCACTGATCAACGCCAATATAACGAGCAATAAAGCGTATGCAGTCATGGCCTGAACATCCCTCTCACATCTTGCTTATATCGCGCGAGCCGCCCCAGGAATAATTCCGGGGTAAACAGATGCCGGAAATCGCGGAAAGGGTCTTCTGGCTCAACCCGGATAAAAGACGCCAGCCAAACCGTTACCGCCATACAGTATGCCACAGACGGGACATACCTGAAGAATATTAGAAATCTTAATCCAAGGCCGGTCCTTACCAAGGTACCCAGCAAAATGCCGGCGGCGGCTATGCCGAACCCAGCCGCGATTCCAAATGAGTATTGCCGGTAATCCAGGTCAAACACCCGCGCCAGCAGAAAAATGAGGAAAAATACCCCCAATTGCAGGCATCGGACGGCCACTTCCAGGGCAAAAATGCCCTCCAGCAAGGGGTCTGTATCTACCGCAGAATGAACAAGCGGTATCAGCACGGCGATGCTTAACATTACCGCAGCAGTGACCGGCAGCAGGTACTTAAACCATCTAAGGTGATGGAAGTTCTCGAAAACGTGGCCGAATACCTCATAAATGGCCAGAAAGCCGAGTATCGCGTAGAGACCTTCACAGCCCCACGCTACCCAAAATGAAAACCACGTATTCTTGCCCGGTTCCGTCAGCAGAAATTTGGTCAGTGCAGCAGCGATTGCAAAAATGGTGTACGAAAAGAAGAAGCGATACTTTTTATGCGTTCCTCTTCGCAACATCAAAATGGCGATCCAGCCTTGCAGAAGAGCCGGGACCAGCCAGAGTATGGTACTGAGCCACATTGGATGGAGCCAGATTACCCCAGCAAGGCTGATTGAGCCAAACCATAAACTTGCGGCGTACCTACCTGACTGAACAAACCACAGGGGGTCTGCAAGATGGAAGAGGGCCTTCTGCCATCACAGACGACGATCCATATACAACCAACAATCCAAGGGCTACCAATAGGCGAACGAGGGAGGTTTTCACGGTCTTTTCCTTCTCCCGGAAGACACGTTTCTTCTGCGGTGCAGAGAGTTTTAAATTTTTTGGGTTCTTGTTGAAGTAGAGTCGAATTTTTCTATCTTGATATATCGGCTGGAATATTTTTGTGTTTTTAGCCGCTGAGAATGCGGGTTTCCGGCTTGTGCGGTTGGCGACTCTGCGCATCTCATCACGGACTGAGAAAAAATTTGCAGCTTTTTTTCCCGGACTCCCAGGATCGCGCTTGCACGTTTGCTAAGCTAGAGGAAGCTCTTGTAACGTGAAATGTATGCAAAGTGATTGCCACCGTTGCGGACAGCTCATTGAGGGGCAGCTTCCCTTCTGTCCATTGTGCGGTGCGCCGCAGATAAGGGTCTCGCGAACTATTGAGCCGTCTCAGGAGGAGACGGTGGCGCATGACGTGGGTCTTGCTCCGCTCCCTTCAGCGCATTCGCCTTTGCCTGCCGAGTTTTCCTCTGCGACGGGAATCGACTGGAAATACTTCCTTCGCACCGCTATTCCTCTGGCCGCGCTGACTGACGTTCTTACAATGACGCTGCACCCTCTCGCCTTGTTTGTGTTTCTGCCCGCCAACCTCCTCTGGGCCATCTCACGTTACAGGCGCCACCGCCCGGTTGTTATCCGCAGCGGGCAAGGGGCCCGCATGGGCGCGATAATGGGTCTGTTAAGCTTTGCCTTCTTTGCGGCTTTCTTTTTGGTGAGCATTTCTCTTCAGCGAACCCAGTATCACGACCTCATGGTGAGCCAGCTCCACCAAATTTCCGCTCAAAACCCTGATCCCCAGGCGCAACAGGTGCTGCAATGGTTTACAACTCCTGAAGGATTGATTGCGGTTACCGCCTTCGCACTTATATCGCTACTTCTCCTCTGCCTCGCCCTTGGGAGCGGCAGTGGGGCTTTGCTCGGCGCTCTAAGAAAAGAGAAAAGACACCTTTAGCTGGCCGGTTGGCGCATCACGCTCCCTTCAGATATCATGCGGTGACTATGAATCCTGCCTCCACTCGACTTCCCAACCTGCACGTGAAAGGACGCTTGATGTCCGGCTCTGAAATTGAGCGGACGCTCGTTCGGCTGGCCCACCAGATCGTCGAAAAAAATAATGGCGTGGAAAATCTTGTGCTCGTTGGAATCAAGCGCCGTGGCGTCCCGCTGGCCACACGCCTGGCCTCCTTGATTCATCAGATTGAAAAAATGCCGGTACCGGTGGGCACCCTGGACATCACTCTTTACCGCGACGATCTTTCCACTGTCGGCACCAGCCCTGTGATCAAAAAAGCTACGCCGCTGGGAACCGATATTGTGGATAAAAACGTGATCCTTCTGGATGACGTGCTTTATACCGGCCGCACTGTTCGCGCCGCTATGGATGCGCTTTTTGACCACGGGCGTCCGCGCCGCGTGCAACTCTGTGTTCTTATCGACCGCGGCCACCGCGAGCTACCTATTGAAGCCGCTTTCATCGGCCGCACCGTGCAGACCAGCGACTCGGAAATCATTGAAGTCAAACTGAATGAGATTGATCAGGAAGAGCAGGTCCTGCTGGTGGAACGTATTTCTTGAGCATGCCGCGCACACGCTCGTTACTCGAACTCGAGCACCTTTCGGCAGACGAAATTACTTCTTTTCTTAAGCTGGCCCGCCGCATGCAGTCCGGCAAGCCTCGGCCACTGCTGCGTGGCAAGCGTATTGCACTGCTCTTCTATGAAGCGTCCACGCGCACGCGCGTCTCTTTTGAGTTCGCGGCAAAACTGCTGGGGACTCACACGTCGGTGATCAATGCGATTTCATCGAGCATTGAAAAAGGCGAGTCCCTGGTGGATACCGGCAAAACTCTTCAGGCTCTCGGTTCCGATTGCATTGTTGTGCGGCATCCTTCTTCCGGAGCGCCGCACGTGCTGGCGCGCAACCTTCATGTTCCCATTATCAATGCCGGCGACGGTATGCATGAACACCCCTCCCAGGCCCTGCTGGATGCCTACACCATTCTGCGCCACAAGCGCTCGCTCAAAGGCCTGCGCATAACCATGGTGGGCGATATCCAGCACAGCCGCGTAGTGCGCTCCAATGTTCACCTGCTCTCAAAATTTGGAGCACAGATTGTTCTCTGCGGGCCGCCGGAATTGCTGCCCGATTATGCCTCCTCGCTCGCTCCAGGCGTGAAAATCAGCCGCCACATTGATGAAGCTGCCCGCAAAGCCGACGTGCTCATGATGCTGCGCGTGCAGAAAGAACGTCTTGCCGGACTTAAGCTGGATGTGAATGGCTACATCGCGCAATACCAACTCACCCCAGAACGATTGAAACTCGCTAAAAACGATGCCATCGTCATGCATCCCGGCCCAATGGTCCGCGGCATGGAAATCCAAAGCGAAGTCGCTGACGGCCCGCAATCGGTGGTAGAAGAACAAGTGCATAACGGCGTTTACGTGCGCATGGCAATACTGGCGACGTGTCTGGGGGTGGCATGAAGTTTTCTGAAATCCCGACGGTTTGCGGAGCAAATTGGAGGGAACCCTATAGCAACGATCCTTTATCGGACGAGAATCGACGCCCTCAGTTCATCGCGGGTATAGGGATTTCTCACTCCGCTCGGAACTTTGGAGAGAGCGTGCATTCGGGGCTAAATAGGTTTTGCATTTGAACAACAAAAACAGTCTCGCAATCCGCAATGGCCTTCTCATCGATCCCTCTGAGCATCTTGAGGGCAAGTACGATCTATTGCTCAAAGATGGCCGCGTCGTTGAAGTCGCGCCAATAGGCAAGCTTCGTGGCAAGGCCGACGAAACATTCAATGCCAAAGGGCTCGTCGTTGCTCCGGGATTGATTGATATTCACGTCCATTTGCGCGAGCCCGGTCAGGCGCATAAAGAAACCATCGCCAGCGGCACCATGGCAGCCGCTGCTGGAGGCTTCACCTCCGTCTGCACCATGCCAAACACAAATCCTGTAAACGATTCGGCAGAGATCACGCGCTGGATGCTCGATCCCGCCCGTGGCGCGCATGTGAACGTCTTTCCGGTTGCCGCCGCTACGGTTGGCAGCCTGGGTGAACGCCTCACTGACTTTGCCGCGCTCAAGCGCGCAGGCGCAGTCGCCCTGAGCGACGATGGCAAGCCGATTCTTGACGACAACATCATGCGCCAGACGCTCACGGCTGCCGCAGCGCTCAACATGCCTGTGGTGCAGCACGCGGAAGACTGCCGCATGACGGAAGGCTCTGTGATGAACGCCGGCCCAACGGCTTTTCGTCTGGGTTTGCGCGGTTGGCCCGGTGAAGCGGAAAGCTCGATCGTTGAGCGCGACATCCGGCTCGCCGCGGAAACCAAGGGGCGGTATCACGTCGCTCATCTCTCTACTGCCGCCGCTCTGCGCGCCGTCCGCAAAGCCAAGCGCGACCATCTTCGCGTGACCTGCGAAATCACGCCGCACCATTTCACGCTTCTGGACGAAGACGTGGGCCAGTACAACACCAATTACAAAATGAATCCGCCGCTTCGCTCGCATGAAGATCGTGAAGCGCTGCTCGCCGGTTTGGCCGACGGCGCGGTGGATTGCGTCGCCACAGACCATGCTCCGCACGCCGCGCATGAAAAGAACCAGGAGTTCGACCGCGCGCCTTTCGGCATTACCGGTCTTGAGACCGCATTGGGCCTGTGCATCTCGGTCCTGCATCATCGCCACAATATTCCGTTGCGTCGCATTGTCGAACTGCTCTCTGCCAATTCCGCGCGCGTGATGAATCTGCAAGGCCGCGGCACGCTGGCCGTGGGCGCGCGTGCCGACGTCACAATCTTCGATGCGGCGAAAAAATGGACCTATCATGTTGCGCAATCGCACTCAAAGTCAAAGAACTCGCCGTTTGACGGGAAGCAGATGCAGGGGAAAGTGATGGCGACGGTGGTGGGTGGGGTTCTAAAATTCCGAACGGAGTGAGGAATCCCTGCCGTTACATTGCCGCCGATTGCGTGCAGACCAAACCAGACTGGCCGCTAATCCATTCAAAAACACGCGGAAATCTCTTCATCCAAATCGCCGTGGTCTGATTCGTATTAATTCGCGATATTCGTGGCTAAGTTCCTGATCCGCACTGATCTGCGAAATCTGCGGTGACCAAGGGAATAGGGTTCCCTCGCTACGCTCGGGATTTCACAGCACTACTTAATTATCCCCATCCTCGTTCCCACCCTCTTCAGCACTTCCAGCGCCTTCGTTAGCTGGTCATGCGTGTGAGTGGCGGTCATGATCGTGCGCAGGCGCGCCTTACCTTCGGCCACGGTGGGAAATGCAATGCCGGGAGTAAAGACGCCCTCATTGAACAGCTCGCGGCTGAATTCCATAGCCAGGCGGCCTTCGCCAACAATGATCGGCGTAATGGGCGTCTCGCTGGCCGGCGTAATGCTCCCTCCGATGTTGAATCCCAGCAGCCCGAGTTCTTTTTTGAAGAACCTGGTATTCGCCCACAATTTATCCATCAATTCTGGCTCTTGCTCCAGAACATCGAAGGCGGCAATGCAGGTGGCTGCAACGGATGGCGGATGCGACGTGGAGAACAGAAATGGACGCGCGCGATGGTAAAGGAAGTCTATCAGCTCTTTTGAGCCGCATACATAGCCGCCCAGCGCGCCAATGGCCTTGGAGAGCGTCCCCACCTGCACATCTACGCGGCCATGAACGTTGAAATGGTCAGGCGTACCGCGGCCGTTTTTCCCCAGGACGCCAGAAGCATGAGCGTCATCGACCATCATAATGGCACCGTATTTCTCCGCCAGGTCGCACAGCGCGGACAGCGGGCCGATGTCACCATCCATGGAAAAAACTCCGTCGGTAATGATCAGCTTGTGCCCCGGTTCGCCCGCCACTTCTTTCAACAGTTCTTCCGCATGTGCCGTATCTTTGTGGCGAAAAACTTTGATTTTGGCCCTGGAGAGCCGCGCGCCGTCAATGATGCTGGCGTGATTCAGCTCGTCAGAAATGATGAAATCGTCTTTGCCCAGAATGGCCGAGACTGTTCCCGCGTTGGCCGCGAATCCCGACTGGAAGACCACGCACGCCTCGGTCTTCTTGAAGCGGGCGATCTTCTCTTCCAGCTCCATATGGATGGACATGGTCCCGCTCACTGTGCGCACCGCGCCCGAACCAACGCCATATTTCTTGGTCGCCGCCAGGGCAGCTTCCTGCAGCTTGGGGTGGGTTGTGAGCCCCAGATAATTGTTCGACGCCAGATTGATCACGCGCTTGCCGTCAAAAACACATTCCGGCATTTGCGGCTCTTCCAGAACACGCAAGGCAAAGTGCGTGCCCTTCTGGCGGAGTTCGTTCATCTGGTCGGCAAGGTAGGAAAGCTGGGGTCGGGTTGCGGTTGTTGGCATGTCTCACTCCTGAAAAAATTTCTTTACCGCTAATTTTCGCCAAGACAAATGGGGGCTCGCTACCTTGGCGTGGCCTGCGCCCCGGCTTGCACGATCATCAAATGCACAAGATCGTGTTTGTTCAACTTGATAGTGCGGCGGTCGGACACAAAAACGGTGAAAGTTTCCGCGCCTTGTTTGATCGTCGTCATCTCCACGTCATGAAGTCCAGAAGGGTTTCTGGCCGGCTTATTCGGTGGTCTATCCCAAAGCGGGTCCCGGATCGGCCCGGAATAATCGACCTGGCCATTGCCGGTAGTGGGGCCGGCAGCGCGGACAGCGGCACGGTTCAGTGAGTCGAAGTCGCCGTTGCTCGACCGCGGCACAGCAACCTGCTGCGGCGCTGCAATATTCGTAATAGCCATATCCACCGGTATCTCGTGGCCGTTTTTCAGCCGCACCTTATCAAAGGCGATGGAGAGCTTGGATTGAGGCGTTTGTTCGCTGTGTCCGCGCGCCTCAATCACGTGGCCGAGCAGAGTCGAACCTGCAGGCAATTTTTCTGTTGCCTGCGTATCATCCAGAAGCTTGGCGGTGATCAATTCGCCGGGCCTGACCTTGGCAGCGTCCACGGAAACGGTCAATTCGGCCATAAAATACGTGGGATAAAGAGTTGAGGAAGGCGCAACAGCGGCTTTCTGTGGCGCCACAGGCGTAACCACCACGGGGGCACTGTCCTGTGCGAACAGGGAGGCGCTGAGTCCGAGCGCGAGAAGAACGAAAGCAAGCTCTTTCATGTAAACCCTCCGGTGGGCGCAAGCCGTGCACAAGTATATGCTGAGCATTCTGCCGCATACATCAGGGCGATGGCTGAGATTCCTGCTCATTCGGCGAATTCGCGGCCAATTCTTTTGATCTGCGTCATCTGCGCAAATCTTCGGCTAACTGCTATTTGCCAACTGCTCCGTTCGGATACAACAAAATTTTACTCGACTCGCCTGTCCGCAGCCGGTCCATGCCTTTGCTGAAGTCGGCCATGGGCATGCGGTCAGTAATCACCGGATCAAGATCAAGCTTGCCGGCTTTGAGCAGAGCATTCATCTGGAACCACGTCTTGTACATCAGGCGTCCATTGATACCCTGCACAAGCGCGCCTTTGAAAATAATGTCGTTGGCCAGGTTAAGTTCCATCGGCTTTGACGGAATGCCCAGCAGTGACGCTCTGCCGCCCAGCCGCAGGATCTTAAAGCCCAGCCGGATCGCATCGGGATGGCCGGACATTTCCAGGATCACGTCCACGCCGGTGCCACCGGTCGCGTCCATCACCTGCTCATAAACATTATCTTTCGCTGGATTCAGAACATGGTCAGCCTTCATCTTTTTCGCCAGCTTCTGGCGATGGTCATTGATTTCCAGCGCGTACACCTCGCTGGCGCCGCACGCACGCGCCACGGCAATGCAGAAAAGGCCAATTGGCCCGCAGCCAATCACCGCCACCGTCTTGGCGGCGATCTCTCCGGCCAGCACCGTATGTACGGCGTTGCCCAGCGGATCAAGCACACTGGCGTAATCCGCCGGAATGCCGGGATCGATCTTCCAGATATTTGACTCGGGGATTTTTACGAACTCGGCAAAAGCGCCGTTGGCATCTACGCCAATGATCTTTACATGCTGGCAAATATGGGCTTCACCGGTCCGGCACTGGTAGCATTTACCGCATGCCACGTGCATTTCGGCGGAAACAAAGTCGCCTTCCTTTACCGCCGTTACGTTCTTGCCCGTGGCCACAACGTGCCCGCAGAACTCATGTCCGGGAATCAGCGGCGGCTTGATGCGGTTCTGCGCCCATTGGTCCCAGTTATAGATATGCAGATCGGTGCCGCAGACTGACGCCACTTTCACTTTCACCAGCACATCGTCCGGGCCTATTTGCGGAACCGGCATCTGCCGGACGTCCGCTCCCGGCGCGGCCTCCGGTTTCACTACGGCAAGCATGGTTTCAGGCATTCAATTCCTAAGTATGGCAAGATGAGAAAGGCAAACTCTTTATTTTAACAAATGATTTGACCTGTCCCCTCAATGAAACCTTGTCTGGTGGCAACGCGTGATGTGCCGTTCTGCCTGCAATGCTCTCTAGAGAGTGATATCTGGAGGCGCAGGTGTTGCCATTTCTCCCGACTTCACCAACACTGAGCGCGTCTGCGAGAACTGAACGTTGTTGACGGTTCCCTCGACCTTAACTTGATAGGTGCCTGGAGGAACGAAGGGGCTGGGCCACGTTAAATTTGTAACCGGCTGTTGTTGAACGCCCTGAACAGGCTGATTATTACTATCGATGAGTGTGACTTTTAAGCTTGCATTTGCAAATTTGTTGTTCGGATCCTTAATCGTCAGTTGGACAAACCCCGGCTTGCTGGCCGCTTCCTTTTCTTGAATCGTCTTATCAACCTGCGCTTTCAGCGTGGAAAGCTGCGCCGCCACGTCCTTTTCCATCTGCGCCATGTTGCTCTGGAACTCCGTGACCCAGTCTTTTGTCTCCTGAAGCACCAATCCTTCCACGTCGGAACGGAATTTCTTTGCGCGCTCAAGCAGGGGCGCGACATTATCCGCAGTCAGCGAAGTTCCGGCCTTCGCCATCAATTCAGCCCACTCCATGCGAAATTCTTCCAGCATCTTGCGGATATTGGTGGCGGCTAAGACATAGCGTGCCCATCCGCTGGAAAAGCCGAAAGTCTTATCCAACCCGTACAGGGCGGCTGCGATACCTAGCAACAGTGAGGCCCAAAGTCCATTCCCTAAATGTAATGCAGCGATACCGCTCGGCGTTTGGCCGCTGGGGGTAGGAGGGATAAGACCGGCGATGATCGGCAAAAGTCCGGCAATGGAAGCAAGGACCCAGGCCGAAAAGCGGATGATGTACGAAGGTCGTGCTTTCCATCGTTTTGCCCTCCAATACCAATTGGAGGATTTGCCAGCTTCATTTATTACGTAGCAAAAAACTTCGGTTAGCGATGGCCCCAGGCTCGCTGGATCCCACTTGGGTTTGTAAGCCCCTTCCGATTGAATATCTTTAGAAGCGCCGCCATTGGAGAAAAACTCAACAAGCGATACCAGCACCGCTAGGGCCAGCAACAGGTGAATCCAGACGCCGCATAGGTGAAAGAGCCATCCCAAGAGCCAAATGGCGAGCAGAACTACTACGATAATCCAGAATGCAATGCTTCTGATCCTCGGTCCATCGGCTTTCTTCTTGAGTTGCTCTGAGTTCTTTGTCTGTGTATCGCTATCCAGTTGAGTTGACATGGCTTTCCTCGTGCGTAAGTTGCTGCAGAATCATAACGCTAAAATCCTGTGAAAACCTTCATTGGCGAGGCATTCTTGAAGCATGGTAAACTAACTAACCAGTTAATTAATGTCTCCAGCCCTCAAATCCGGCAAGTCCGGCTCACGCGGCGAGCCTGAGAAGACCCGCGCCGCCATCCTGAAAGCGGCGCTGGAAGAATTTTCACATGAAGGTGTTACTGGCGCGCGAACAGACGAGATTGCCCGCCGCGCCGGCGTAAACAAAGCCCTGCTCTATTACTACTTTAAGGATAAAGAAGGCTTGTATGCTGCGGCGCTGGACCAGGTTTTTTCCGGAATGCATGAGCGGGTCGCCGGCGTGCTGGAGCGTTCTGATCTTCCACCACGCGAAAGGCTGCTGCTCTACGCGCAAACTCACTTTGACTACATTGCCAGCGCGCCAGTTTATCCGCGATTGGTGCAGCGCGAGTTCATGCGCAGCGCGGGACGCGCTCTTACACCGGCTGCCAGCCGGATCATGGAACGCTACGGCAAGCCTTTGTATAGCCGCCTGGAAAAACTTATTGAGGAAGGCATCAGCGCCGGCGATTTCCGCAAAGTCGATCCTATCCAGACTGTAACTTCGATTATTGGCACCATTGTTTTCTATTTCATCAGCATACCTGCGCAGCAATTCATGCATGCCGGTGATCCTGCCTCGCCGGAACGGATTGCTGCCCGCCGCGCGGCCGTGCTCGACTTCATTTGTGCCGCCATTTTCACTCCGGCTGCCGCGCAGAAAGTCTGCAAATCATGAGCACACGCAACCGCTTCTTTGCTTTTCTTGGGTTGCTACTGGTCATTGCCGCAATCTATTATTTTTTCTCTTCTGATCATTCGTCTGATCTTGTCTTGATCGGCACCGTGGATGCCAACCAGGTCGTTGTGAGCCCCAAAATGAGCGGCCGCATTGAGCGTTTGGCCATTGATGAAGGCACGGAGGTCAAAACAGGGGATACCATCGCCGTGCTTGATGCAGCGGAACTCACTGCCGATCGCCAGGCCGCGGAAGCCGTACTGGCCAGCCTGCGCCACCAGGTTACTCAAACTCGCGCAACAGAAGAACAGACTGCCGGCGAAACATCCAGCGGCGTGGTAAACGCAGAAGCACGGGCGCGCGCCGCCCAGGCCACATTGCTTCAGGCCCAAGCCGATTTGCAGCGCATCCAGGGCGACACACGACGCTCCATCGCCTTGGCAAAGCAGGGCATCGCATCACAGCAACAGGCAGACCAGGCGGAAGCTCAACTCAAAGCCCAGGAAGCGCTGGTGCGCGCGGCAGAAGACCAGTCTCGCGCGGCGCAGGCGGATCTAGTTACGGCCAAGGCGCACACGCGACAGACGCAAGCTGCGGAGAGCACCGTGGCATCAACGCGCGCTCAGCAGTTGAATGCCAAGGCCCAGTTGGAAGCTGCTGAAACCCGCTTGGGCTATACCAAAGTCACCGCGCCTGTAAGTGGCGTGGTAACTGTGCGCGCAGCACGCGAAGGCGAGGTCGTGAATTTGGGCCAGCCCATCGCCATCATCACAGATCTCAACGACACATGGGTTCGCGCCGCCATTCCAGAGACAGAAGCGGTTCACATTGCGCTTGGGGATCAACTCAATGTCCGCCTGCCTTCAGGCGATATTGTCTCCGGTAAAGTTATTTTCAAAGCCCCGGAAGCTGATTTTGCCACGCAACGCGATGTAAACCGCCGCAAGCGCGACATCAAAGCTATTGCGCTTAAGCTGCAACTGGATAACAGCAAGAAAAATCTTGTTCCCGGAATGACGGCCGAGGTCCTGGTTCCTAAAGCCAAAGTGGAAGGCCGCTGATGCCGACCCACGCGATTCAAGTCATCGACATCGTGAAGCGTTTCGGGAACTTCACCGCCGTTGACGGTGTCTCTTTCGCCGTGGAAGAAGGCGAAATCTTTGGCCTGCTCGGCCCCAATGGCGCGGGCAAATCAACACTGATCCGGATGATGACCACTTTGCTGGACATCACTTCCGGCACCGCCATTATTGAAGGCGCTGACGTGCGCAAAGATTCCAACACCGCGCGGCGCTCCATGGGAGTAATTCCCCAGGCCATGACCAGTGACGGAGACCTCACCGTCTGGGAAAACCTGAGCATTTATTCCAAGCTCTACGGCATTCCCACAGCCGACCGTGAAAAATCGATTGACGAGTTGCTTACCCTGGTCGATCTAAACCAATGGCGCGATGCTCCGGCGCGCAATCTTTCTGGAGGCATGCGACGGCGGCTGGAAATTGCGCGCGGCCTGGTACATCGCCCGCGAATCTTTTTTCTCGACGAGCCCACTACGGGCCTTGACCCTGTTTCCCGCGTTGCAGTTTGGGAAATGATTACCAGTATCAAGCAGCAGCGAAACCTCACGGTCCTGATCACAACCCATTACATGGATGAAGCCGACCGTCTATGCGACCGCATTGCCATTGTCGACCACGGCAAACTGGTGGCATTGGATACGCCGCGCAATCTCAAGAACAGTATTCCCGGATCAAGCGTGATTGAGTCGCAGTTTTTGCAGCCTCCCGCAGACTGGCAAAGAAAGCTGGAAGGACTGGAGGGCGTGAAATCCGTTCAGCCGGAAGGCGCGGACATGTACCGCATTCTGACTGAAGATGGATCACGCACTACAACCGCCCTTGTAGAGACAGCGGTGCGCTCCAATGTTGTGGTGAAAACCCTCACAGTCCAGAGCACAACGCTGGATGACGTTTTTGTTCATTTCACCGGAAGACAACTGCGCGATCAGATCGTGGATTCGCCTCTTTATCAGTCTCCCGTTGCCTGGGGCAAGTAAGCATGCGCACTTTCTTCAAGAGCGGGCGCATGATGGCGATTGTGGAGCGCGACCTGCGCAAATTCTTTCGCTCGCCTGCGCTCATGGTGGCTGCCATGGTCTTTCCTCTCGTGCAGCTCATCGTTCTGGGCAATGCTTTTGGCGGCAAAATCAAAGACGCCAAAATCGGAATCGTGTCGCACGATGATGGCCCGCAGGCCATTCGCGTGATGGAAGCCCTGCGCGCCGTCCAGAGCAACGCGCGTACCTTTCAGCCGATCATGTATCCAGACGAACAAGTCATGATTGCTGCCGTTCGTCGCGGCGACTTGAATGCCGGATTGGTGATTCCTCCACAGTTTTCGCGCAACGTGTATGAGCAAACCCGGCCGCACATCGGCCTGGTGCTCGATAATACCGATAATTTCATGACTGCCACCTTTGAGGACGAGATGACTCAACTGGTGGCTGCGCTCAATCAGCCGGATGTACAGCCGCGAGTGGTGCAGCAGATTGAGCTTCAGGTCGTCGAGCTATATCCCTACGTGGAATATATGAAGTATCTTCTGCCCGGCTCCATCACGCTGGCGATGTTCGTCAGCGTAATGATCGGGGGCGGAATTGTTTATATCGACGACAAAGCTCGCGGCGTGCATGAAGGCTATCTGGTTACGCCAATCACCAAGCTGGAACTTGTAGCCGGATTAAATGTGGCCGGCGCGTTCAAGGCCATGGGCGCGGGCATTGTGCTTACAATTCTTGGATCGTTGATTGCCGGCGTGGGCTCCACATTTCAACCGGCAAACTTTTTCTGGCTGCTTCTGCTGATTGCCGCTACTTCATTCGCATTTATTTCCATGATGTTCGTGATGATGGTCCGAGTCAACGATCCTTTGATCCCGCGCGCCGTCTTCGGCATCTTGAACACGCTGTTATATTTCCCCAGCGGCGCTATTTATCCGGTGCAGGCATTTCCCAAGTGGCTGCAATGGATCGCCTGGGTCGATCCATTTACTTACTCCGTTCGTGGCTTCAAGTCGGTTTTGCTCAAGGGCGTAGGACTGGCTGCAATCTGGCCTGACCTGCTGTATCTTGGTGGGTTCGCTCTAGTCGCATTCGCGCTGTCAACATTGCTGTTTAAACGCACGCTGTAAAGGAACTTTTCCTATGGCACTGATGGATGCAAAAGAATACGATCCGCGACCGGCGGCAAAACGCCGGAAAATCATTGCGACCGTCGTCGTGGCGGTAATCGCCATCTCGGTCTATCTCTACCTTACGCGCTACGATTCTGAGAAAAAGGTCATCAACAATTTCTTTCAGGCAATTGAGCAAAAAGATTTTGATAAAGCCTATGGAATTTATGAGGGCGATCCGGACTGGAAGCAGCATCCTGAGAAATATTCGAAGTACCCGTTGGGCCAATTCACTGTAGACTGGGGCCCTTCCAGCGAGTACGGCGCCATCACCAGCCATCGCGTTGATTGTGTACTGGAACCTCCCAAAAAAGAATTTGCGTCCCCCAGCGGCGTAGTTGTAGTAGTGATTATCAACAACCGCGCTGAGCCCAGGTCAATGTGGGTGGAGAAGAAGAGCAAGACCATTAGCGACTCTCCGGTTGCAGTGGCGTGCCATGGCGCGCAGTAAACTGAATTCAATAGTGCTTGAAGAACTGCTGCGGTTTTTCTGCGGACTACTCTTTCGCGGCAGCCGCGAATAGATTGCTCACCTTCTGTACTGACGCTTCATCTTCAGCATTCAGGCAAGTCTGTGATCGATCAATCTGGCGCATCAAGCCGGTAAGCACTTTCCCCGGCCCGACTTCAATAAATGTCTGCACTCCCAGCCCAACCAACGTCTGCATGCACTTGGCCCATTGGACAGCGCCTGTAACCTGGCGCACCAGCGCATGGCGGGACCCTTCGGCGGTGGCTTTAGGTGTGGCGTCAATGTTTGCTACCACCGGCAATTCGGGATTGTTGAAGTGAAGCTTTTGCAGATCGGCTTCGAGTCGGTCCTGCGCCGGCTTCATCAACTCGCAATGAAAAGGCGCGCTTACCTCCAGCATCACGGCCTTCTTGGCTCCGCGTTGTTTGGCCAGATCGGCCGCCCGCTCAACCGCCTTCTGATGTCCGGAGATCACAATCTGGTTTGAGGAATTGATGTTCGCGGGAGAAACAATTTCGCCTTGCGCGGCGTCCGTGCAAACTTGCTGCAACTGGTCCAGCGCCATTCCCAGGATTGCCGCCATTCCGCCTTCACCGGCAGGCACTGCTTCCTGCATGTAGCGCCCGCGATCGCGTACTGTACGCACGGCATCGGCAAAAGAAAGTGTTCCGGCGGCCACGTGGGCGGAGTATTCACCCAGGCTGTGTCCAGCGGCAAATTGGGGAACAATTCCCTTCTCCTGCAGCACGCGCGCAACAGCAGTGCTCATCGTCAGGATGGCAGGCTGGGTGTTCTCAGTGAGTTTGAGCTGATCGTCAGGGCCTTCAAAGCAGAGTTGAGAGATGGAAAAGCCCAGGGCATCGTCGGCTTCCTGAAATGTATGCCGTGCGACGGGGTAGAGCGATGCCAGCTCTTTTCCCATTCCTGCTGCCTGTGACCCCTGTCCGGGAAACAGAAAAGCAACCGGGCCATGGCTCATGCGGATTCTTCCTCCGCTTTGCCGTTGGCGCCAAGCTCTTTCTCGATATTGGTATTGATCCCTGACTCGTAATATTCTTTTGCTACGCGGATGGCATTCTTCATGGCATTGGCATTGGAGCGTCCATGGCCAACGATGGCTACGCCTTTGAGTCCGAGCAGTGGCGCTCCGCCGTATTCTGCATAGTCGAGCTTGCGGCCAAAGTTGGCGAACGCTTTCCGCGCCAGCAACGCTCCTACCTGGGAAGTAATGGTCGAAGTCAGAGACTCTTTCAACAAGTAGCGCACCGCTTCCACCAGCCCTTCAGAAATCTTCAGCGCCACGTTGCCGACAAAACCGTCGCAAACGATGACATCCACCTTGCCGTTGTATAAATCGCGCCCTTCAACGTTGCCCAAAAAATTAATCGGCAGGTCCTTGATCACGGAATGCGCCTTGCGTGTAAGGTCATTACCTTTGCCTTCTTCTTCCCCAATCGAGAGAATTCCCACCGTAGGCTTGGTGTTCTTAAAGATCGCGCGATAGTACATTTCGCCCATCAGGGCAAACTGCGCCAGGTTGTGTGGCTTGGAATCCACATTGGCGCCTACATCAATCAGGATAGAAGGCTTGTCCTTACCCGCCTGCGTGGGAAATACGCTGGCCAGCGCGGGACGGTCAACTCCAGGAAGCGCGCCAAGGACCATTTTGGCCGCGGCCATGGCTGCGCCGGTGTTGCCCGCGGTCACGAACCCCACGGCTTGCTTCTCTCTTACCAGCCGCAGGCCAACGTGCATGCTGGAGTCTTTCTTGGTGCGCACAGCCTGCACGGCCTTTTCGTCCATTTCAATGACTTGTGTGGCGTTCACCACGTCAATTGGAAGATTGCGGGCTGTAGGATGGCCCGCGAGTTCCTTGCGTAGCAGTTCTTCAGGACCTACCAGCAGTACTCGGACGCCATAGTTGCGCGCAGCCAGCAGGGCCCCTTCAATCTCGGGCCTGGGATGCCGGTCAGAACCCATTGCATCAACGGCTATGACGGTTTCCACTGGCTTTGGCACTTAGGCGTTTTCTTTTACCTGCACTACTTCACGGCCTTTGTAATAACCGCACTTTGCGCATACGCGATGCGGCATCTTCTTCTCGTGGCAGTTGGGACATTCCGAGGCGGAATGCGCGGTAAGAAAATCATGGGCGCGGCGACTCGAGGTGCGTGCTTTTGAGTGCCGCCGTTTTGGATTTGGCATTGGTTCCCTTTCTCCTGCGCCGGCACAAGCCTGCGCGATTTCTTTTTTATCGTTCTAATTTCTTGCGAATATCTTCCAGCGCTGACCATCGCGGATCGGGCATTGCCGTTACGCAATCGCAGCTTTCCAGATTCAGGTTCTTGCCGCACTGCGGGCACAGCCCTTTACAGTTGGCGCGGCATAGCTGCTTCACCGGCAGAGCCAGCAGGATCTGCTCTTTCAACACGTCTTCCAGCAGCAGCCCTTCACCTTGATAATAACCAATCTCAGTGTCGGCCTCGCTAATCGCGACTTCATCTCGCGCCGCATCCACACCCAGAGGCCGATATAGCAAGTCAAACTTTTCTGCCAGCGCATTATGCACTGAATCAAGGCAGCGGGCGCACTTGACTTCAACTTCTGTTGAAAAGCTGCCCACCAGCCTGATGTCTTCAACCACATTTCGGCCGCCGCGGTTCTCGCGAATCAGTTCTGCGCGCCCTGCCGACTTCAAAGGCGCTGTCTGCACCTGGTCTTCCAGCAGCTCAATTGCGCCGGGCGCAAAAGACTCGTCAAATTCCAGATTTCGGAGCTCAAGATCCTTTACTTTTATGAACATAAGGGGCGCTCCGGAAATTCAGTGGCTCTAGTTTTGTCGGGGGAACGCTGGGAACGATCGGCGACCAATGCCTCACGATCGTTGACAATACCTTAAGAATAAAGGGCGTACAGAGAGAGTGTCAAGGAACCCAGCATTTCACTCTTTTGAACAGCCCACTCCTCCCCCGTGCCTCGATTAGGATTCTAAATGGCTTACACAGTTCATCCCCGGAACTCAACCTTTCTCTCCCCCGATGTCCGGTTTTCGAATCCGTATTATCATTATCAGCGTTAATCAGCGGTAGGGTTTTCGGGTTTGCTCTTGCCGATCAATAGATTTCCTTTGTGTTCCTTCGTGTCTTCTGTGGTGAAGATTTGGTTTCCGATCATCCGATGTCCCGATCACCGGATCACCCAAAAGCTGCGCGGCGCAAAATCGGGGTCCCGACGAGCCCGCTGTTGGCTTGGCGGGGTGGAAATTCGCCGCGCCTCAACCTGTCATCGTGAGCGAGCGGCGCAGTCGGGAGTCGAACGATCTAAATCGGCGAAGCCGTCTGACGTCCACCCCTCCCCCATCCCTCAACTAGGATTCAAAAGCGCTTACATGAATGCATCCCAGAGTATCCCAGCCATTGGTCGATCCGTGTTATCAGCGTTAATCAGCGGGAAGGTTTTTCTCGGTTTTGCCCTTTTCCGATTCCCCGATCACCGGATCACCCGATCCTGCACTACCCTCCCCTCCCCCGGCCATCCCAGATTGGCGTAGGGTTGAGCGATTGCCATCCCAGAACCATCCCAGATTGGCGTAAACTTCAGCAATTTACCCTCATTTGGCGTAGACTTCCGCCGTTTTCTTCCGTGAACCTTCGTGACCTTTGTGGTTAAAGGTTCTTGGTTTTCAGCTCTAGAGCGAATTTTTCAATTTACCATTTGTTCGCCTTTGAGTCAAGGAGGAAATCGCAGTGAGTCAGTTGGATTTCTCGCAGCCGCAAAGACCGTTTCTTTACTCGAAATCATTTCGGAACAGCTCCTTGCGGCTGAATTGCGGCGCGATTGAATTCGCTCTTACTGGACACGACGGGAGAGTGTGAACGATGCGAATGCTTCCATACGGCAGTCCCCGAAAGGGGGCGACAGCGCGCGGTTTTTAGCGCGCGTAGCCCAGGCCGTAAGGCCTGGGTGCGCGGAGCAAAAAGGAAAAGCCCCGGAGGGGCGGCACTATCCAATGCTCCCATACCCTGCGTTTTGATGATGAGATGGATTCTAGATTCGGCCTAGCTGATAAGAAGATTTCTAAGACTATTCACTGATTCCAGAAGTGAATCCCGCTCGTTCGGTTTCAAAGGTGATGCTTCAAGGTCCTTGCAGATGTCCTTGATTATCTGCTGAAGGCGGCGCCTGCGTTCGGCAGCCACAAAGCCCATTGCAGCTTGCCGGCTGTTCCCGCTGCGAATGAGTTCGCTGACGCTCCAGGCGGTTAAACGAGTGGTGTCAACGGCATGACGCAATTCATCCAGCGCAGCCGCGTCCGGATCGGGCTCCACTCTTAGCCGCCGCTCCAGTCGCGTCAACTCTGAAGAGACTTCCCTGATATCAAGGCTTAAGTTCTTAGAGGTCATGGCGCACACCGAAATTACCTCGCTTGGCGAGATTCTAGTCTTGATTTCGGTTCCAAACACCCCAAAAAACATTGACGAAGTAATGACATAGGTAACAGGCAAGAACATTCTAATAATCGAGCTGGACAGCATCTCCCATGATTTGCTCTACTTGACCCCAAATTCCAAGGAGAGGTCAGGGACGGTAATGTCAAGACTCGTGCTTGGTGTGGTCTGTGGTTTGGTGTTTGGTGCTGTGGACATCGCAATCATGCTGCCTATGACCTTCCCTGATAAGAGAGCAGCAATCACAGCGGCTTTCATTGCTCGTTTTGGCATTGGATTCGCAATCGGCGCTGCTCGCCTGCCTTGGCCCGGATGGTTAGTCGGCCTGGTATTCGGATTGTTGCTGAGCATCCCTGACGCCATCATCACCAAGGCATACGCTCCCATTATTAGCATGGGCGCAATCGGCGGAACGGTCATCGGCTTTCTTGTGGCAAGATTCGGGCATTAGCCTCACCTGTGGAAATCAAACTGCCCGACTACCAATTCCCGCCTGAATGTGGTTTCTCAAAAATATCTCACAAATCCCAAAACAGCCTTCTGAGCGAGACGCCCAATCCCTTGGCTAACATTTGTATAACTTCCAGGCACGGCTCTTTCTTGGCGTTCTCCACGTCAGAGATGTACGACTCCCGCACACCGACTTTGTCGGCGAGTTCGCCTTGCAGCATATTCTTTTCCAGGCGCAGTTCGCGCACCCTCGCGCCAAAGCGTCTGCGGAATTCCATGGACACCCCTTAAGGATCGGGTCTGATTTCATTTCTACTATAGTAGATTTAGCACCAACTCTGATACTCGGAGTTTTCATGCAGCACGGCTAACCAGCAGAGAACGGGCAGAACTCTATCGCCAAATTTTTCTGCTAAACCGCTCTTTCGATTTAATTGTGCAGCGGTTAGACAATCTCGCTCAGACCCGCATTTTCAGAGCCCGCGACATCCGAGAAATGCGCGGCCTGGCTCAGGAAGTTCAACTCGAAATCAACACTGCGCTGCTCGGCCCTCTGGATTCACTTGAGCATGATGATTGGAGCGAATTCGGAAAAGTCCGTATTGCTATGGAAAAGCGACTGA
>DASXKZ010000270.1:0-24491 GCA_036496525.1 Candidatus Angelobacter sp. | reverse complement strand
ATACAGAGCCGGTCATCAGGGTCATGGACTGGAAAACAAAAACAACCCTTTTTAGAAATAAAAAGCCGGGTTTCGATATTTACGGCGATACGTTTGCGAGCGAAACCGCGGGCGGAGAAGTGGGAATTTACAGCGTTGTAGGCAGGCAATACAAAGGCGGGATTGATCTCCCGAACGGGCCCATCTCCTTTACAACTGCCTCGGCGTTTTCTTCCAATAACAAGTGGCTCGCAGTTTCACAAAATAGTCGCGGCGCCGTCTGGAACGTAGACACGGGCGAGAGAGTTTTTCTTACCCGCGGTTTTCAGGGAGTATGTTTTGACGAGGACCAGCTATTTGCCAAGTTTCCGAAACAAGGTTCTGAGTCCGCCGCGATCTTCAAGATGGATGCGGTGACCCAAAAAATGCAAAACCTTTATGAGTTAAAAATGGATGGAGACATTTGGGCTTACGGAAACCCGGGGGCCTTTTACTGGCAACAGAGGGATTTCCTTTTGCGTGGGAGCAGAGTGGAAGAGAAAACCAACAAGAAAGCGGAAAACAGGTTCATGGTGGAAATCATGGACGTACGCTCCAACAAGAAATTATGGCAGCGAAAGCCGGCGCGGGTTCTACCGGTGGTGCTGCATTCCCAGGCGGGCAGAACCATGACATTCGTGATCGGTGATTATGAGGACATGAAGGCCGAAGCGCGGGAGGATGCAGTCTTAAGCAGGAAACTAGATGCGCTCGCGAATGAGAAACGCAGGGCAGCGAGCTACATTATTGAGGTGTTTGAAGACTCAACAGGCAAGCCCTTGGGCAAGATCCTGGTTGATACCGGCAATTTGTCATTCAAGATTTTCGCCGCGCGCACAGTGGGTGATAATGTTCTGGTTGCCGACTCCGACGGACGTACGCTGATTTATTCGCTCAAAACCGGTGAACAGAAAGCCGCATTTTATGGTCGCGTTTGTGCGCTTTCAGCCGATGGAAGCAAAATGGTGCTGGATAGCGAAAAAGGCAAAGCAAACATTTATTCGCTGTCGGACCTGCGTCTTTTATCGCACCTTGAGTTCCCGTTCCCGCTGGTGCATGCTGAGTTCTCCGACAAGGGAGACAGCCTCAGAGTTCTTACCAGCGACCAGACAATCTATAAGTTAAAGGTTGAAACACCGGTTGCAATGCGCTAGAGGGCTGGCCACCGTTCAACGCTCTTGGTCGTCTGGTTCTGGGCGGGAGCGCTGCCGCGACTGTTCTCGCGCTCGCTTGACCTCATCCATCCGCTGCGCCAGCAGTTTTTCTCGTCCTTCTGAAGTGGGATGGTAATACTCGCGGCCACGAAGATTGTCCGGCATGCACTCCATGTCTGCGACTTTTTCATCGAGATCGTGCGCGTACTGATAGCCCTTGCCGTAGCCGACCTGCTTCATCAACTTCGTCACGGCATTGCGGATGTGCAGCGGCACGGGCTCGGCGGCGGTCTTTTCTACGTCTTCCATGACTGCGCCATAGGCGGTGTAAAGCGCGTTTGATTTCGGCGCCAGCGCGAGATAGACCACAGCTTGCGCCAGAGCCAGACCGCCTTCCGGCATGCCAAGAAAATCGATAGCATCCTTGGCCGACAGGCAAAGGTTCAGGGCTTCCGGCGCGGCCAGGCCGATATCTTCAGAAGCCATACGGACGACACGGCGCGCGATGTACAGCGGATCTTCGCCGGACTCAAGCATGCGCACCAGCCAGTAGAGAGAAGCGTCGGCGTCACTGTTGCGGACAGACTTGTGCAGCGCGGAAATCAGGTTGTAATGTTCTTCGCCGGACTTGTCATAGAGCAGAACGCGCTTCTGCAGCGTGTCTTTGATAATTTGCTCAGTGATCTCGCCATCGTCTCCGGCGGTGGCAGCGGCAACTTCAAGCACGTTGTAAGCGGAGCGAGCGTCGCCGCTGGTGTAAGCGGCAATCTGCTGCAGAACCTCGTCAGCAACGCGCAGGTTCATCTTGCCCAGGCCACGTTCCTGGTCTTCCAGCGCGCGTCGCAGCAGCAAGACGATCTGGCTTTCAGTAAGTTGGTTCAGGATGTAAACGCGGCAGCGCGAGAGCAACGCGCCGTTAATTTCAAACGATGGGTTCTCCGTTGTCGCGCCGATGAGCCGGATGTTGCCGCGCTCTACGTGCGGCAGAAAAGCGTCCTGCTGGGCGCGATTAAAACGATGAATTTCATCGATGAACAAGATCGTGCGCGTGCCGTATGCGCGGGCCTTCTCGGCATCCGCCATCACCTGCTTGATTTCCTTGATTCCGGAGAGCACGGCGGAAAACTCTATGAACTCTGCTTTCGTCACATGCGCGATGATTTGCGCCAGCGTTGTCTTGCCCGTGCCGGGCGGCCCCCAGAAGATGATGGAGCCGGGATCATCGCGCTCAATCTGCAGGCGCAACGGCTTTCCCGGGCCGACGATGTGCTCCTGGCCAACAAATTCATCCAGCGTGCGCGGACGCATGCGGTCTGCAAGAGGACGCGCGCCTTTGCCTTGCTGATCCGGAAGCGATTGAAACAAAGACATTCTTGAAAAACCTTACCACTGATAACACTGATGAGACTGATTTACACGGATTAGAAACAAAAATAAATACTTACCGCGGATTAGCGCGGATGCACGCGGATCAAAAATCCATTGCCAAAATCGCCCAAACTGCGAAACGTTGCCGAAATTATCAACCACAAAGGAACACAATGGTGCTTCATCGTCCAGCTACCCCATCTCCCTCCGTGTCCTCCTTTCCTCAGTGTTTCAAAGGTCTTGGTTTTAAATTGGCGATCTTTGGCGG
Source organism: Candidatus Angelobacter sp. (assembly GCA_036496525.1). GTDB lineage: Bacteria > Acidobacteriota > Terriglobia > Terriglobales > Acidobacteriaceae > Angelobacter. The sequence continues at coordinate 21,683 of DASXKZ010000270.1, read as the reverse complement.
CAATTTGGCACTTCCGGCAATTGTCCAATCCGGGTTCATCCGCGCTAATCCGTGGTGAGCTTTTGCCTTTGCCGTGCCGCTTCATACAACAGAATAGATGCCGCTATTCCGGCATTCAGCGACTCAACGCGTGCAGAGTGCGGTATCGTTACGAGCTCATCGGCCAATGACAAAATCTCCGGTGGAACGCCTGCGCCTTCATTGCCGACCACGATCATCGCCGCACCGGTGAAGTTGGCTTCATGCAGCGGTTTGCCTTTGTGCGATGAAGTAGCCAGCACGCGCACGCCTTGTTGCTTTAGGGCGGCAATACTTTCCCCGAGCTTCACTCGAAGGAGCGGTTCGCGGAATAACGATCCCGCCGAGCCGCGTACGGCCTTGGAATTAAACTGGCTGACTGTCTTTTCACCCAGCAGGACTGCGCGTGCGCCGAAGGCTTCTGCAGAGCGAATGATCGTGCCAAGATTTCCCGGGTCTTGAATGCCGGCAACGCCGACGATCAGGGAACCGGGCGCTGAGTCCAGCAGGTCTTCAAATTTGTGGGGCCGCAGTTTTACCAATGCCGCTACGCCCTGCGGCGACTCAGTATTGACGGCGCTTGCAAACACTTCATCGGGCAGCAGCAGCACTTCAACCTGGCTGCCGATCTGCGGAAGCAGGCGTGTGGTGTGTCCACTGCCGGCGTCGCTGAAAAATACGGCTTGAAAGCGCAGGGCGCTGCGAATGGCCTCTTCGATGATCCGCACGCCTTCTATTGCGAGGTAACCTTCCGCCGTGGGCTCACTCTGGCTGAGCGCTTTGCGCAGGTCTTTTACCAGCGCATTCTGACGGCTGGAAACTCGGCGCAGCCTGCCTTCGATTTCTTTGGGAACACTCATGTGATGGGACAGTCTTTAGCTATTGGCCATTGGCTGTTAGCTTGTATTTTAGCTGCATTCATTTCCTTTAAGATTTGAAGCCGCAAAACAATAAGAATTCGATCAGGGAGCATAACGACGCGACACCACTGAAAATGGCACAGAAAAGTATTTCACCCCTTTTAGACAATGCACCAGTGGCAATTAAAGTCTGGGTCTATGTTTTCTGCCCAAGCTGGTTTATTCTTAGTCGTTTGTCAGGGCGATGGACGGGTTTTTAGCGGACACAACACGCCCGGTCGCCATAGTGGTTCGAGCATTGCTCAGTTGGGGGATTCAGTATTGCCTGCGGAAATTCTAAAAATCAATTCTGATACACCAGACACGCGTCTGGTCTCGTATGTGGCCGATCGCATCAAGCAAGGGCAGGTCGTTGGCATGCCCACGGACACCTTTTACGGCCTGGCGGCTGATCCGTTCAATCTGCGCGCCGTGGACCTGATCTATGACGTGAAAACACGCAGCCGCCACAAGCCGCTTTCGCTTCTGATTGAAAGCGTGGAGCAGGCGGAATATCTGGCGCGTCCGCTGCCGGACGTGTTTTATGAAATTACCCGCAAATACTGGCCGGGCCCGCTGACGATCATCGTAAAAGCATCTTCTCGGCTGCCGCTGAAGGTCACGGCCAACACCGGCAATGTTGCGCTGCGCGTGCCAGCTTCACGCATTGCTGTGGAGGTAATTCGCGCAGCCGGTGTGCCTATCACGGCGACTTCCGCCAACATCAGCGGGGCCAGCGAGTGCACCACTGCAGATGGAGTGCGCGAACAACTGGGCAAGAGCATCAGCATGATTGTGGATGGCGGCCCCAGCCCGCGCGACGTGGCATCCACCATCATCAATATGAGCGATCCCGGGCATATCACCGTGCTGCGGCGGGGCGCGATCCCTGAAAGCGATCTGGCTGAGTTCCTCCGGTTTGGCTGAGGCTGATCCGCATGGCAACCAAGCGTTGGAAGAAATGGCTGTTGTGGCCCCTGGTGCTAACGCCGGTGTGCTATTCCACCGTGACTTACTGGCGCATTGTGAATCAGTCCGCTCACGATGAATCCCGAGCGGCTGACGCTATCGTTGTTTTTGGCGCGGCTGAATATGACGGCCGTCCTTCGCCGGTATACAAAGCGCGTCTGGACCGCGCGGCCCAGCTTTTCCATCGCGGCCTGGCTCCGATAGTGATCACCACAGGCGGTTCCGGCGGCGATCCTCGCTTTAGTGAAGGCGTTGTCGGGCGCGAGTACCTGAAAACCCTGGGCATTCCTGATAGCCAGCTTATTGCAGAAACCCAGAGCGACGATACCGCTGAATCCGCCCGGCGCGTGAGCACCATTATGTCTGTCAACAGCATGCATTCGTGTCTGGCCGTAAGCGACGGCTACCACATTTTCCGAATCAAGCAGATGCTGGCGCGTGAAGGCGTGATGGCGTATGGCGCGCCACGGCCCAATTCCAGGCCGCAAAGTTTTTGGAAACGACAGGAATCGGCATGGCACGAGATTGGAAGTTATACGCTTTGGCTGTTTCATCTGACGTAAGCCATTGCGAGCGTTATAGATCCAACGTTAAGCTGAAATGTCGGTCTTGGAAGAGGGCAGAACTAGTTGAAAACAAAAGTTGTCCTTGACTGAATGAATGTTCATTCATTAAGCTGATAGAGCGTTTGGGGCCGCTGGGAATTATCCCTCTGCACCGGGGTACTGCTGGGCCAACGTCATCTGCAGGCAGGTGTTTGAAACTGTTATGATTCTGAACGTCTCTAGACTCGTCTTCTCGCCCGCGCCACCCAACTCCCAGGAGATGCCCAGATGAGTAATGTTGCAGTTCCTGCCGCACCGCAATCCCGCAGCTCAAACGGAGCGCAAACCAGCCAAAGCTCTCAGGGCCAAAAGGCCAGCCATCAGCGGATCAATAAAGTCGCCGTTCTGGGCGCTGGGACCATGGGAGCGCGGATCGCCGCCCATTTTGCCAATGCCGGCATGCCTTGCGTGCTGCTCGATATCGTGACGCCGGATGCCGCCCAGAGCACCGACAAAGCCGCTCGCAGAAAGCTCGTAGCAGGGGGACTGGAAGCGGCGGTCAAATCCAAGCCCGCCGCATTCTTTGAGAAAGGTCTCGAGCGGCTGATCACCATTGGGACGTTTGACGATGACATAAAGCTGCTGGCCGATGCGGACTGGATTATTGAAGCCGTGGCCGAGAACCTGGAAATCAAGCGCGGCCTGCTTAAGAAAGTAGAGGCCGTACGCAAGCCCGGCAGCCTGATTACCACCAACACCAGTGGTCTGCCCGTGGCCAGCATCGCTGAAGGCTTCAGTGAAGACTTTCGCCGGCACTGGTTTGGGACGCACTTCTTCAATCCCCCGCGCTACATGCGCCTGCTGGAAATTATTCCCACGCCGGAAACCGATCCGGCGGCGATTGAGACCGTGGCGCATTTCTGTGATGTGCGTATGGGCAAGGGAATTGTCACGGCCAAGGACACGCCCAACTTCATTGCCAATCGCATCGGCACATTTGCCGGGCTGAACGTCTTCCGCGTGATGCAGGAGATGGACCTGACCATTGAAGAAGTTGACGCCTTGACCTCAAGCGGCGGCTGGACCAAAGCGCCAACCTTCCGCACCATCGATCTCGTGGGACTCGACGTGCTGGGCTCGGTGGTCACCAACTTCAGCAAGAATGTGCAGGACGAACGCTCCGATCTGAAGCTGCCGGATTTCTTCAAGCAGATGCTTGAGAAAAAGCTGCTGGGCGACAAGGTGAAATCCGGCTTCTATAAAAAGGTGAAAGGCCCGGAGGGAGAAGAACGCCAGGCCATCGATTGGAAAACGCTTGAGTACCATCCCGCGCAGAAAGCCAAGTTCCCCGCGCTGGAGATGGCCAAGAACATTGAAGACATGGGCGAGCGGCTGCGCACAATCCTGGCGGGCGATCAGCGTGACAAAGCTACCCAATTTATCTGGACTACGCTCAGCGATCTCTGGACTTACTCGGCCAATCGCATTCCTGAAATTGCAGACACCGTTGTGGAGATCGACCAGGCCATGCGGATGGGCTTTAACTGGGAAATTGGGCCGTTTGAGGTCTGGGACCTAGCCGGCGTTGAAACCACCGTCGCCCGCATGAAGAAGGAAGGGAAGCCTGTAGCGGCGAACGCGGAAAAGCTGCTGGCTGCAGGAGCAAAGAGCTGGTACAAGGACGATTCTTCAGCACCGAGCGGCCGCGCGTACTTTGATCTTCGCAGTGGCCAATATAAGCCGGTGCAGGTTGCGCAGGGGGTATGGTCTGTTTCAACGGCCAAGAAATCCAACGGCGTGGTGAAAAAGAATGCAGGCGCTTCGCTCATTGATCTGGGCGATGGCGTTGGCTGCATTGAATTTCATTCCAAAATGAACGCGCTGGGCGGCGACATTGTGCAGATGGTCACACAGTCACTCAAGACCGGCGGCATTGGCGACCAGTTTGAAGCATTTGTCATCACCGGCGACTCCGCCAATTTTTCCGTGGGCGCCAACCTGATGATGCTGATGCTGGCCGTGCAGGAAGAAGAGTGGGATGAAGTTGACATGGCCATCAAGCAGTTCCAGGGCATGACGCAGGCCATCAAGTTCTGCTCGCGCCCCGTGGTCACGGCTTCTTTCGGCATGACGCTGGGCGGCGGCTGCGAGATCAACCTGCACTCGGCGGCTCGACAGCCACATTCAGAGCTTTATATGGGGCTGGTGGAAGTCGGCGTTGGCCTTCTTCCCGGAGGCGGTGGCTGTAAAGAGATGCTGCTGCGCGCATTGGACAATGCGAAGGCCGTCCGGCGCGATGGTCGCGGCGAATCCGTGGAAGTGATGGAAGGCATGAAGCGGATATTTGAAACCATCGCCATGGCCAAGGTTTCCACGTCGGCTTACGAAGCGCGAGCGTTGGGCTTCCTCTCCGATGGCGATGTCATCTCGATGAATCGTGAGCGCATCCTGGGCGACGCGAAAGATCGCGCGCTGGAACTGGCCCGCGCCGGATATCGCGCACCTGTGCCGCGCATGGACATACCCGCGCCCGGTGAAAACGCGCTTGCGACGTTGCGCCTGGGAATCCATCTAATGAAGCAGGCGGAATATATCAGTGACCATGATGTGAAGGTGGCGACCAAAGTGGCGGAGGTGATCTGTGGCGGCAACGTAACGCCGGGAACGCCCGTCAGCGAGCAATACATATTGGACCTGGAGCGTGAAGGATTCAAGTCACTCTGTGGCGAGAAGAAGACGCAGGAGAGAATTCAGTTCACTCTTAAGACTGGCAGGCCTCTGAGGAACTAGTGAAGAAACGCGGACTCGTCATCTTAAGCGTAGTGATCTTGCTGGGAGCATGGCTGATGGTTGTGGGCTATGAGTTCCTGGAAAAAGAGAATGCACGTTTTCAAAAGAACGTGAAAGCGGCAAAAGAAGAGCAGCAGCGTTGCGTGGCGCGAAATTCAAAGTACAGGAATTATGACCAGTTTCGCACCAGCATCAGGGTGCCATACACGTCAGATCTTTCATTGGAGCGCTGGATGCGGCAGTACGACACGGTGCGCGCAGGTATGAGCGAATCAGAGGTTGAGATTATTTTGGGCGCTCCGGATTATGCGCACTGTGATGTGAGTAAGCAGGGCGATAAGTTTGTGGGATCAACTTGGATGTATGCGGTAGCCGTTCCGCAGGACGTGGCAAATGACAGCCAGAACAGCGGAATCCAGATTGTGTTTGGGCCGGACGGAAAGCTTACGGACAAGAACGCGATGAACATGCAGGCAAAAGCGAGCCCAACGCCGAGCGCGGTAGCAACGCCAACTCCTTCTGTACCGACATCGGCTGGGACTCCGCCGCAGGATGCAACGCCATCGCCAACTGCGACGCCGCAGCCGACGCCGAGCGTGAACGCAACACCAGCAATCGCACCGAGCGCGACGCCAGTAACTGCGCCGTCTACGACAGCAACACCGAGTCCGACGCCGCAGTGAGAATTGGTGCAGGAGAGGGCGGCTGCGGTCCACAATATTTTTTGAATGAGATGGAATTATTTTTGAAAGAGACGGAAGCCCAAAAGCTAAGAGCTAATGGCTAGAAGCTAGGAGCTGTTTTTATGCGTGAAGTAGTCATAGCAAGTTCAGTTCGTACGGCAGTCGGAAAATCAGGCAAGGGTACTCTGCGCGCCACGCGCCCGGACGATCTCGCGGCGGTCGCCATCAAAGGTGCGCTGGATCGCATCCCGCAGCTCGACAAAAAAGAAATCGAGGATGTGATCATCGGCTGCGCGACCCCGGAAGCCGAGCAGGGGATGAACGTGGCACGCATCGCGTCATTGCGCGCGGGCTTGCCGGTGGAAGTTTCCGCCATGACCATTAATCGCTTCTGTTCGTCGGGATTGCAGGCCATTTCACTGGCGGTGGATTCGGTTGCGGCGGGCCGAGCTGAAGTCGCCATCGGTGGCGGGACGGAATCGATGAGCATGATTCCCATGGGCGGGAACAAAGTCTCGATCAATCCCTGGCTGATGGACAACTATCCTGACAGCTATCTGTCTATGGGGCTCACGGCGGAGCGGCTGGCAAAACGCTTTGGCATCACGCGCCAGCAGGCGGACGAGTTCTCGCTGAACAGCCATAAGAAGGCGATCGCTGCCATCCAGGGCGGCAAGTTCGAGGACGAGATTGTGCCGGTGCCGGTGAGCTTTACCACGCCCAACGGCTCCAAGCCCAAGCGCATGGAGATCGTCTTTAAGGTCGATGAAGGGCCGCGCGCGGATTCGACCCTAGAAGCGCTGGCTGCGCTGAAGCCGGCTTTCCATGCCAAGGGGAGCGTGACGGCGGGGAATTCGTCGCAAACTTCGGATGGGGCGGCGGCAACTGTCGTAATGAGCAGTGACAAAGCCCGGCAGCTCGGCATCAAACCTATGGCGCGATTTGTGGCTTTTGCCACGGCGGGCTACCTGCCGGAAGAAATGGGACTCGGGCCGGTGTATGCGATTCCCAAAGTCCTGAAGATTGCAGGGCTGAAGCTGGAAGATATCGACGTATTTGAGTTGAACGAGGCATTTGCCGCACAGGCGCTTTCGGTCATCAAGGAAGCCGGGCTTGATCCGAACAAAATCAATCCCAACGGCGGAGCGGTGGCGTTGGGACATCCTCTGGGATGCACCGGCGCAAAGCTGACGGCGACGATCTTGCGGGAGCTGAAACGGCGCAATGGGAAGTATGGAATTGTGACCATGTGCATTGGTGGAGGCATGGGAGCAGCGGGGATTTTCGAGAACATTGCATGAGTTCTTCACCACAGAGGGCACAGAGGAACACCGAGGAAAGCGGGATTAATTCCGTTACGTCAGCCATCATAGGCGCAGCCATGAAGGTCCACTCAGCTCTTGGCCCCCGGGATTGCTCGAAAAGGCATATTCAGCGTGCATTGCATACGAGCTAAGAAACTCGGGTTTGACGTGAAAGTAGAAGTAGAGCTGCCTGTGATTTATGAATCTGTTCGCATCGATCTGGGGTATCGTATCGATCTCCTGGTAAACGATCTGGTTATTGTGGAGCTCAAATGTGTGGAGAAGATTGCCCCAGTTCATGAGGCTCAGATCATTTCTTACCTGCGTTTGTGCAGAAAGAGTGTAGGTCTGTTAATCAATTTTCATGTTCGTCATCTCAAAGATGGAATAAAACGATTCGTAGAGGGGACTGACTGGAACTGACTCTGTGTTCCTCTGTGTCCTCTGTGGTAAAAGGAGCTCTAAATGGCTACAGTAGCAGTCCCAAACAAAACCAAATTGGCGGGCGGAAGTTTTCTGATTGAAGAGCACGCAACTGACCAGGTTTTTACCCCGGAAGACCTGAGCGAAGAGCACCAGCAGATTGCGCAGACCACGCAGGATTTTGCCCGCAATGAGATTCTGCCAAATGCGGAGAAGATTGAGCACAAGGAATTCGATGTGACGCGCGGTTTGATCCGCAAGGCGTGCGAGATCGGCATTGCCAACGTCGATATTCCGGAGCAATACGGCGGATCGGACATGGATAAGATCGCGTCTGCGATCATTAACGAGCACATCTCCGTCTCCGGCAGCTTTAGCGTGGCTTATGGTGGACATACCGGAATCGGCACGCTGCCTATCGTTTATTTCGGCACGCCGGAGCAGAAAGCCAAGTATCTGCCTAAGTTGGCCAGCGGCGAATTGATTGCGGCTTATGCGCTTTCGGAATCGACCTCGGCCTCAGATGCTATGAATGCGCGCACCAAGGCGGTGCTTTCTCCGGACGGAAAAGAGTGGATCCTGAACGGCGAGAAAATGTGGATTACCAACGGCGGCTTTGCTGACGTCGTAATTATCTTTGCCAAGGTGGATGGCGAGAAGTTTTCGGCGTTCATTGTGGAGCGCGGCTTTCCAGGCTTCCAGTCCGGCGCGGAAGAAAAGAAAATGGGCATCCGCGGGTCGTCGACTACGCCGATCATCCTGAACGATTGCCGCGTGCCGAAAGAAAATCTGCTTGGCGAAATCGGCAAAGGGCACGTAATCGCTTTCAACACGCTGAACATCGGGCGCTACAAGCTGGGCGCGGGCGTGGTGGGCGGTGCGCGCAACGCGCTGAATAATTCCATTGGTTACGCCAAGCAGCGTAAGGCGTTCGGGAAAACGCTGGCGGATTTCGGAATCATCCAGGAAAAGCTGGCCAACATGGCGGCGGGAATCTATACAGGCGAATGCATGTCTTACCGCACGGTAGGCATGATTGACGCGGCGATGTCTGAGATCGACAAGAATTCGCCTGACGTTTACAAAGAAACGGCCAAGGGAATTGAAGAGTATGCGGTCGAGTGTTCCATCCTGAAAGTGTTTGGCTCGGAGATGCTGGACTATGTAGTTGATGAGACCGTCCAGATTTACGGCGGTTATGGTTTTGTTGAGGAGTATCCGGCGGAGCGGGCGTATCGCGATTCTCGTGTGAACCGCATCTTTGAAGGCACCAACGAAATTAATCGCATGATTATTACCGGATGGCTGCTGAAGCGCGCGATGAAAGGCCAGCTGCCTCTCATGCCGGCGATCAAGAAGCTGACGGACGAAATTATGTCGGGGCCGAGTTCGGCGGAGCCGCTGGAAGGGCCGCTGGCTGCGGAACGCACGCTGGTCGCGAATGCTAAAAAAGCCGGACTGATGCTGGCCGGCGCTGCCGTGCAGAAATACATGGCGGCGATTGAGCAGCAGCAGGAAATTCTTTCCGCGATTGCAGACATGGTGATTGAAATCTTCGCCATGGATTCAGTGGTGCTGCGCACGCAGAAGCTGATTGAGCGCCAGGGTGAAGCGAAGTGTGCTCTCGCCATCGCGATGGCCCAGGTGAGTCTGACGCACTCCATGGACAAGCTTGAAGCAGCGGCCAAGAAAGTTGTGGCTGCGGTTTCAGAAGGCGACATGCTGCGCACGCAGATGGTGATTTTGCGGCGGCTGTTCAAACATGAGCCATTCAACGTGATTGCGTTGACGCAACAGATTGCTGCGCGGTTGATTGAGGCGGGCAAGTACGTAAGAGCGTAAAGCAAAAACCTACCACGGAGACACGGAGGCACGGAGAAGATCGAACATCCGAAAACTAAGAAATTGTGAATCAAGCGGCGGCTGGCTATCATCTTTTGGCCAGTCGCTTATTTTTTATGAATACTGAATGCAATCGCATAGCTTACGCAGTCGCTTCCGCCATCAACGGAGACGCATGGTATGGAGACTCGCTGCGCAAGATCCTGGAGAATGTAACAGTCACGCAGGCCGAAGCACGTCCGATTCCCAACGCTCATTCCATCTGGGAACTGGTGCTTCACGTGGAGGTATGGGTCAAATTTTGCCTCGGTGCAGTGCAGGGAACGCCGATCCCGGCGTGGTCCACCATGCCGAAGGATGATGACTGGCCGCCCGTCGGCGATACCGGCGAGCAGGCATGGAAGCAAGCCGTGAGTTCATTTTTCTCCACTCATTTGACGCTGGTGGAGGCGCTCAAGACTTTGAGCGATGACCGTCTGGAAGCCACAGTGCCGGGCCGGACGTACAACTTCTATCATTTATTTCAGGGCATGATTCAGCATGCGGTCTATCACGGTGGGCAGATTGCGCTGTTGAAGAAGATGAACTGAAGAGTGCCGCCCATCGCACATCGCCGCCATCGCGCGTGATCGGAAACCATTCCCACATTGAGGCACAGGAAAAAGTGCGGCGGCTTCAATTGTTCTTGCTGAACACGGGTGCAGTCATCTCCTGCGGGGGATCGCCTCCGGCGATCTGTTGGGCGATGATCATCTCTCGCGCGGCAGGACGGATAGCAGACAGCTTGGATCCGAAAACGGCAGCTCCCACAATCGCTACAGCACCGCCGAGTCCAACGGTCATGGGTGCGCCTAACGTGTGCGCCAGGCTGCCGGCGAGAAGAGAGCCCAGGGGAGCCATCCCCATAAAGGTCATTGCATAAACGGACATTACGCGTCCGCGGAGGCGGTCAGGGACCATGCTTTGGATCAGCGTGTTGGAAGATGCCATTTGGATCATCATGCAGAATCCAGTCGGAACAAGCATGGCCGCGGAGAGCCAAAGCATCCGCGAGAAAGAAAACAGCAGCAGGGCCACGCCAAATCCGGCACATGAAACGGGTACCCAGACACTCAGCCCTTTGAGGGTCTTCCTCATGGCCAGCGTAATCGCGCCGCACAATGCGCCTGCGCCGGAACAGCCCATCAACAGCCCCAGGGCTTTGGCTCCGCCGTGCAGGATCTGGGCGGCAAAGACCGGCATCAGCACCGCGTAAGGCATGGCAGTAAAGCTCACTAAACCCAGCAGCAGCATGAGCGCCCGCACCGGCCCGGTGCCGGCCACGAAGCGGAAGCCTTCAATGATATTTTCTATCGGGGAGCCTTCAATCACCTGGCGCGGCCGCTCCATCGTCATCAGAAGCAGCCCGGCTATGACGGCGATAAAGCTAATGCCATTGGCAAAGAAGCACCAGCCTTCGCCGATGGCGGCCACGACAATTCCGGCCAGTGCCGGGCCGATGATCCGCGCGCCATTGAACATTGAGGAGTTGAGAGCAATCGCGTTCACCAGATCCGTGCGCGCGACCATATCCACCACAAATGCCTGGCGGGCGGGAAGATCAAAGGCGTTGACGACGCCAGTAAGCGCGGCAAGCGTGACCACATGCCAAATTTGCACCCGGTGCGAGAGGGTGAGCCAAGCCAGGATGAAAGTAAGGCCCATCATGCTGGATTGCGTAGCCACCAGGATGCGACGCCGGTCATAACGGTCGGCCAGAGCGCCACCGATGGGCGCCAGCAGGAAAACCGGGATCTGGGAGGCGAATGCTACTGTCCCCAGTAGTAGAGCGGAACCTGTAAGCCTATAGACCAGCCATGACTCGGCGATCTGGTCCATCCATGTGCCAACCAGCGAAATGAGCTGGCCGGAAAAAAATAGTTGATAGTTGCGGTGGCGCAGGGCGCGCAGGGATTCAGGCCATCTGGAATTAAGGCCGCTGGCAGCGTTTTGAGAAGGACCGTCCGGCATCTGCCCATTAGATGCAAATCAGGTTGTCAATTCTAACCTTTTAAAAACGTGCAATTAGCCGCAGCAGCAGCGAACGAATGTGGTCAGAATCCAGGCTTTCTTGCAGGATATAGCCGGTTTGTAAAGCGGGTTAAGTGGCAAGGAACTACAGAAGCCATGCATAAAACCCAATAAAAATCGTATGTTTATCGTATTTGGCTATTTACAGGGGTATGTCTTACAAGGTATCGTTAGTTACTCCTCGCGAGTTGTATACCTGTCCTCTCCCCTTCCGGAATGGAGCCGACGAGCGCGCGGAACTAGCTGTCAACGTTTGTATTTGCTTTTGCCCAACCCTCAATCAGGAGATACACAAGATATGTTCAGGAAATCGATTTGTCTGAGCGCGTTGCTCGCGCTCGGCATGGTAGGAAGCTCGTTTGCCCAAAACCTCACAGATGCAGCTCAGGCTCAGGTAGGCTTCAGCTCAAATTCATCCAGCGGTGAAATTCACTCCATCACACCACAAATGATTCACAGCGTGCCATCGGAGCTGGTCGCCGACGATTCGACCAACGGTCCCAACGCCATTGCCGGCAATCCTGGCGCAGTTCCCAACGTTATTTCAGTGCCAAACTTCACCCGGTCGTTTACCTTCGGCGGAACAACTTTCCCATACACGATGGTTGGCAACGATCCGTCACTCGGACACCGGACCACAATTCCAACCAAGATTGTGTCTGTGTCCCTGCGGTTGCTGAATGCGGATGGCACGCTTTTCGATACCGTGGATGCGACCCGATTTGTGCAGCCCGCGTTGAATTCTCCCAACTTCCAGAAGTTCAAATATGAGCACGATGGCAGCGCGGGAATCCCCGGCGAACCGACGCAGTTTTCCGATGCAATCCAGCGCGCTGAGTTTGCAAGCACCATGGACCCCAATTGGCATACGGAACTGACCCCGTCAGTCGTCGACAATATCACCATTACCGTGCCGAAATTCGTGACCGTTCGCTTCCGCGGACAGAATGTCCAGGCGATCAATTATGTTTCTGGCATCGCCGCTGATGGCAACCGCTTTGTGCTGATGTTTAACCTGTTCTTCAACCAGCAGCTTGGCATCCTTATGAACAACGAGATTGACGCCGGGAACTTCACCACTGACGCATTCAATCTTCCGCTGTTGCCCAACACTTTTCTGTTCTCGTTCAATCCCAACAATCCCCTAGTGCGCGGCAGCTGCTGCGTGCTTGGTTTCCACACTTATTTCACTGACGGCGCAGTGCCGGAGCAGCGCTGGATCACTCAGTTCGCAAGCTGGATTTCTCCTGGAGTTTTCGGCGGCGGATTTGGCGACGTAACCGCGATCAGCCATGAGATCGCTGAAACCTTCAACGATCCTTTCGTGAACAACATTACCCCAGTCTGGCAGTTCCCAGGCGAACCCGGCGTTTGCCAGGGTAATCTGGAAACCGGCGACCCGGTTGAGGTACTGGCGAATGCGAGTTTCCCGGTAACCCTAAAAAATAAGGGCGTGGAGACTACCTACCATCCGCAAACCGAGGCTTTATTGCAATGGTTTGCAGAAACGGTCCCGTCCGATGCTCTTCACGGTGCTTATAGCTACCCTGACCTGACAGCATTGACTGCACCTGCAACGCTTTGCCACTAGAAACAACTTTTCTTTACAAATGGCACCGGTTTCCCGGTGCCATTTTTTGTCAGTTAGCGCCGAGTCCCGGCGTGCTGAATATTTACTTTCCGCTGGTATGAACCCTATTGCAGGAAACCGTTTCGTCCCTATCGCGCTGTCCTGACGTCTTGGCATATTTTTCTTTGTAAAAAAATGATGATTCCTAGAACTTTGGATTGCAGAGCTGGCCAGAGTAGGCGTATTGTTGCAGGGCTCCTGCAACTCTGAAATTCCCCCATCTTTAGGAGAAGTGAAAAATGAGACCCTCTGTTCGATTTAGTCTGCTGTTTCTAGTTATTCTTACGCTTGCCTTCACCGCTGCCTATGCGCAAACGCCTGGCGACGAGGCCGCCGCCCGTGCCGCCATTGCCGGCGGCAGAGCCGATATGGGCGACCGGGGTGTGGTGGACGCTCAACATGTTTCAATTTTTTCGATCGGTTCAGTGGTTCTTGATGCTGATACCGGAAAGGTTGTAGGCGGATCAAACTTTGCCAGCTTCAACGGCAAAGCCAAACCCAGCGCCGCCGCTCTGGCCGGCAATGATGATAAGTTTGATATCGACGACCCCCGGCCGAACGTCTCCACCATCGACCAGATCGATTCCATCGCCACATTTGACGGTGCATTTGTTGCTCAAGCCGGTCCTGATACGGACGACGACTTCCGCTTCACCATGGTAGGAAATGACCCCAAACTCGGCGGTACCACCGTCTACCCCGGCCTGATTCTGGAAACTTCCTGGCAATTGCTCAACGCGGATGGATCGGTCTTTAAAACTGTTTCATTCGATCCCTTCGAGAAGGTTTTCCTGGAGTCTCCCAACTTTGAGCCGCTCACCTACCGCTCCGGTCGGAACATCGAGTTTGGAGACGCCGTTCACCGCGCCCAGTTCTTCAACTCTATGAAGAAAAACTGGCACACGCTGATCATTCCGCAGGTGGTGGACAAAGTTACGATCCAGGTCCCATTCTTTGTGAACGTCCAGCTGAGCAACGGCACCATAGTTCAGGCCCGGTCTTATTTCACCGGAACTGCGGCGGATGGCAGCACCTTTGTATTGATGCTGAGCCCGCTATTTAACCTCTTTTTTGACACTACTGAGGTGAACGAGATCAATCTGGGCAATTTCCGCACCAATGCGATGAACATGTCGCTGTATCCCAACACCTTCCTGTTCAATCTCAATCGGAATAATCCCCAGACGCCGGGCGGCTGCTGCGTATTGGGCTTCCATACCTATTTTGCTAACTTCGATGGCCTGTTCCCGCAGCAGCGCTTCGTCAGCCAGTTTGCAAGCTGGATTTCGCCGGGCCTCTTTGGCGCTGGCTTCCAGGACGTGACCGCGCTGAGCCATGAATTGGCGGAAACGTTCGCCAATCCCTTCGTCAGCAATCCTGCGCCGAACTGGCAGTTCCCGGGCGAACCGGCCAACGCGGCTGTGTGCCAGAACAACCTAGAAGAAGGTGATCCGATCGAGGTATTGGCTAATGCCACATCCGCGATTGAGGTCAAGGAAAAGGGCTTCGACTTCGTCTATCACCCCCAGAACATCCCGCTCCTGCAGTGGTTTGAGATGGGCACCGGTTCAAGCGCAATCGATGGTGCGTTCAGCTTCCCGGATGAGACCGTCCTGCCGCATTCAGCACTGCCTTGCCCGAACGGCGTGGGCTAGAGCTTTTGGTTGAAAGCAGATTGAAACCCCATGGCGCCGGTTCTTCCGGCGCCATTTTTATGTGGTGGCGCTGCTGGTGCACAAACCCCAAAACCTCGCCGCAGATAACACTGATGACACTGATTTACACGGATCAAAAAGATTTCGAAGACCACAGCCGCCGGAACCCGCCACAAACCCAGAAACTCGTAATAAGAGCGATCACGCATGGGCAAGAACCGTAGCACAACGATTCTCAACAGAACTCCCTAAAGCAGCATCGCAGAAAACAAATCCTCGGATGGTTTGACTCGCCTTGCGCCCCTTCGCATGCTCAGGGGGCGTCGGGCTTCGCGCACAGATAGAAAATACTCTGGTCTTCAAACTGAGACTGCCAAAGCGTGGCAAAATTTGCATCCCAAGAGGCTGCCTGATAATCTAACTAACTGGTTAATTAATTCGTTTTTGGGGGCGAGAGACGCGCATCCTGCCCTGCACCA
This sequence comes from Candidatus Angelobacter sp., assembly GCA_036496525.1. Classification (GTDB taxonomy): domain Bacteria; phylum Acidobacteriota; class Terriglobia; order Terriglobales; family Acidobacteriaceae; genus Angelobacter. The sequence continues at coordinate 6,376 of DASXKZ010000270.1, read as the reverse complement.
TAGCATCTAAAATCCGATACCTAGCCGAGAAGGGAAACATGCGGACGCAACGTGTCCTGGTATTTTCGCTCATATTTTTAACTGCAGTTTCTTGTGTCGCCCAACTTCCGGGTGGCTCGGCTCCAGCAACGCCACAGGACCGCCAGACGCCCGTGGTGAATACCGCGCAGACGCCCGCGATAGAGGTATTTGGCGGCAGCGGCAGTGTGGACAAACTGGTTCCAGGGGTTATCCAGCTAGGTCTTCTTGATGCAATCGATCGCGGGCTCAAGCACAATCTTGGACTTTTACTTTCCCAGCAGCAGTCGGAGCTGGCGCGGGCGCAATATCGCCGCCAGCTAAGTGCATTGCTGCCGAACGTTTCCGGCAACGTAAGCGAAGCACTGAACCAGATCAACCTGGCGGCTTTTGGTATTCCGCTGCCGGCGGGATTGACGTCGCCTGTGGTGGGGCCATTCGGCATATTCGATGCTCATGCCAACATGAGTGAAACGCTGCTGGATTTTAATGCCATCAACAAAGTCCACGCAGCTTCTGAAAATGAGCGAGCGGCAAAGTTCACACTGCAGGACGCTCGCGAACTGGTGGTGCTGCTGGTGGGGAACCAGTATTTGCTTACCGTGGCCAGCGCCGCAAGGCTCGACACGGCAAAAGCTCAGCTCAATACTGCACAAACAATCTTTCAGCAGACACAGGACTTGAAAAGCGCCGGCGTGGCAGCAGGCATTGACGTGCTGCGGTCACAAGTGCAGATGCAGACGCAGCAACAGCGCGTGGTGGCAGCGCAAAACCAGTTTGAGCAGCAAAAGATGTCACTGGCGCGGACCATTGGAATGCCGGTGGCGCAAGAGTTCCAACTGTCTGACGCTGTGCCGTACGCTCCGCTTGCGGCGCTAAATCTGGAAGAAGCGCTGGCGCATGCTTATAAGGTGCGTCCGGAATTTCTGGCGGCTGAATCGCGCGTGCGATCAGCCGAGCTTGCGGTAAAGGCGGCCAAAGGCGAGGCGCTGCCAACAGTCGACGTGAGCGGGCAGACAGGTTTTATTGGACCTGCGCCCGGAAGCGCGGAGAACACATTCGCTATTTCCGCCGGTCTGCATATACCGATCTTTCAAGGCGGAAAAGTAAAGGCTGACGTTGACCAGGCAGCGGCTTTGCTGCGGCAGGAACGCTTTCAACTGGAGAATTTGCGCGCGCGCGTGGAGTATGAAATCCGTTCTGCGCTGCTGGACGTGAAGGCTTCTGACGATCAGGTAGCCGTGGCCAATCAGCAAATTGGGCTTGCAGCCGAACAATTGAAGGAAGCGCAGGACCGCTATAAAGCCGGAGTTTCCGGAAGCCTTGAAGTAGTGCAGGCACAGGAGGCGGTTGCCGGCGCAAATGAAAATCATATTCAAGCTCTATATCAGAACAACGTAGCCAAGCTTTCGCTGGTGCGCGCCCTGGGCGAGGCGGAGCAGCGGACGCGAGCATTCCTGGGAGGAAAATAATAAATGGCTGATCCGATTAAGGTTGCGCCGTACGAGGAAGAAGAAGCTGTACACGAGCCAGTCCGCACAGAAGCTGAGACGCCGGAAAAAAGCGCGGAAACGAGCGATGAACGCTGGTCCGGCAAAGAGCGCCGTTCCATCAAGGACACTCGCGCCGTGGGATTCTTCCGTACGCATCCTCGGGCAAAGTGGATTATTGCAGCGCTGGTCATTCTTCTTCTCATTGGCGGATTTTTTATCTGGCGTTATTACTCCGTGCGCGAATCCACGGACGATGCGCAAATTGACGGCCATATCAATCCCATTAGCCCGCGCATTACCGGCACCGTGCTGAACGTGCTGCATGACGATAATGAAGTTGTCCAGGCCGGAACGCTGCTGGTGGAGCTTGATCCCAAGGACTACCAGGTTGCAGTGGACCGCGCGCGCGCTGACCTGGCAAACGCTCAAGCTAACGCTGTTGCGGCGAACGTGGGCGTTCCGCTCACGCAAACCACCAGCTCCAGCCAGTTGCTTGCCGCCGATGCAGGCGTGAAAAGCGCGCAACGCGATACTGAGATGGCCCGCGCCAAGCTGAATGACGTGCAGGCAATGTATGCCAAGACGTCGGCCGATCTGAAGCGCATGGAGCAGCTCATCGCAAAAGACGAGATTTCGCACCAGCAGTATGACGCAGCTGTGGCGGCAAATAATTCCGCCAAAGCCCAGGTTGACGCTGCGACTTCCGCCATTGCCAGCGCAGAAAGCCGGGCAGCGCAATCCCAAGCCCAGGCTGAAGCTGCGCGCACAGTGCCGGAACAACTGAAGGTTACACGCGCGCGCGCCGGAGCCGCATCGGCAGAAGTGCAGCGAGCTGTTTCCGCGTTGGCGCAAGCTGAACTGAATCTGCAGTACACAAAGATTGTCGCGCCGGTGACCGGCGTACTTAGCAAACGCAGCGTTGAGCCGGGACAAACAGTGCAAGCCGGCCAGCCGCTGTTTTCAATCGTGAACCTGGACGACATCTGGACCACGGCCAACTTCAAAGAAACGCAACTGCGTGACATGAAAGTTGGACAGCCGGCAAAAATCAAAGTTGACGCTTATGGAAAAGAATTTAGTGGCACCGTTGAGTCGATCGGTGGCGCAACGGGAGCCCGGTTTAGCCTGCTGCCGCCGGAAAACGCTACCGGCAATTACGTGAAAGTGGTGCAGCGCATTCCGGTCCGCATCCGCTTTGATAAAGGCCAGGACCCGAATCATCAATTGCGTCCAGGCATGTCAGTAGAGCCGGTGGTATTTACGAAATAGCAGTTAGCAATTTAGCAGTCAGCAAACCGCTCATAACTGCCCGAGAGCGGCTTGCAGCGTGAGCGACAGACAAAGAGCTCCTAGTGCTTTTGAAACGTTGAAGCAACTTCAATGACGGAATCAAAGCCAGCCATCAATCCGTGGATCATCGCTATTTCAGTGATGCTTGGCACCTTTATGGAGGTGCTGGACACCACGGTTGTGAATGTGTCTCTGCAGCATATTGCCGGCAGTCTTTCCGTTACTCCGGAAGAAGCAACTTGGGTCCTGACTTCTTATCTGGTCGCCAACGCCATCGTTCTGCCGCTTACGGGGTGGCTTGGCAATTATTTTGGGCGCCGCAATATTCTGCTGATGTCCGTGGGCGGATTCACGGTATTTTCTTTTCTCTGCGGCATTGCTCCGAACCTGCCGCTGCTGATTATCTTCCGCGTGTTCCAGGGCGCAACCGGCGGAGGGCTGCAACCGCTCTCGCAGGCCATCCTGATGGAAGCTTTCCCCCCGGAGAAGCGCGCCAAAGCGATGGCGTTCTGGGCGCTTGGTATCGTGGTTGCTCCCATGCTTGGTCCCGTGCTTGGCGGCTGGATCACTGACAGTTACTCCTGGCGCTGGCTTTTCTATATCAACATTCCTATCGGCATTGCGGCTGTAATCATGGCCTTGCTGTTCATTCACGATCCGCCATACATCAAGCGCGGAGAAGGCGGCGTGGACTACTGGGGTATCGGCTATCTCGCTCTCGGCATTGGCGCGCTGCAGATCCTGCTGGATAAAGGCCAGGAAGCAGACTGGTTCGGCTCGCACTTTATTCTTACGCTGGCCATTCTCTGCGTCATCGGATTCGTGTTCTTTGTGGTGCGTGAACTCGTCACCGGCCATCCTGTGGTGGAGCTGCGGATCTTTAAAAATCGAACCTACGCCACCGGTGTCTTTCTTATGACCGTGCTGGGCTTCGTGCTTTATGGCAGCACCGTCTTGCTTCCACTGTGGCTGCAAACGCTCATGGGATACTCAGCGCTCGAAGCTGGCATGGCCATGCTTCCACGCGGCCTGGGCTCGTTCCTGTTTATGCCGATCGTCGGCATTCTCATGGGAAAAATCGAGTCGCGCATACTGCTGGCCGCCGGCCTGATCATTTCGTCATTCAGCATCTGGCAGCTCTCCAATCTGAACCTGAATGCCGGTTACTGGGACATCTTTTGGCCGCAGCTTTTGCAGGGCTGCTCCATGGGCTTGCTGTTTGTGCCGCTCACCACGCTCACCAACGGTCCCATTCCCAAAGAGCAGATGGGCAACGCCACCAGCCTGTTCAACCTGATGCGCAACATCGGCGCCAGTATCGGCATTGCCAGCGTTACAACAATTTCATCGCGCCATGCTCAAATTCATACCAGTACCCTGGGGGCAAACGTAACTCCTTACAATCCGATGGCCCAAACCATGATGGCCCAGATGAAAGCGGCTTTCATGGCCCGCGGCATGGATGCTGCTACCGCCACCAAGCAGGCCGCCGCCGGACTCTTCGGCATGGTCCAGCAACAGGCCGCCATGATGGGCTATGTCGACGTCTTTTTTCTTCTCGCGATCATGTTCGCCGCATGCCTGCCGCTGATTCTGATTATGAAAAAGGCCCCCAAAGGCGGAGGCGGCCCCGGAGCCATGGCGCACTAAAAAAAGCTGCGCGACGCAATAACCGTCGCGCCTCAACTTGTCAGCGTGAGAGAGCGGCGAAGCCTTCCGATCTTGGAGCGCAGGCGCCCTCGCCTGCGTTTTTCCTCTGCGTTCCTCCGTGACCTCTGTGGTAAAGCTTTTGGGGTTTCCGACTTTGGCTGTTCTCCGTGTCTCCGCGTCTCCGTGGTGAAAATTGGTTTTTCTGATCCGCGTTCATCCGCGTTGACCCGCGGTAAGGTGTTGCCCCACCAGCGACTTCAGCTCCAGCACCTCCAGCGGACACTCCGGCCAGTTATGTTCCCAACACACAATCATGTCGCAACCTTTAAGGTCGTGCATGTGCTTCAGGAAATTGCGGCTTTGGTATTCAATTTCAATTTTCACTCGTTGCAGCCGGTTTTCTCCCACCACGCGCATCGCCTCGCAGTCCGGAAATCCTGCCTGTACCAGCAACATCAGAAAGTCCAGCCGTTCTGACATGGCCCCAAAGAGATACAGCACTCCGGCCTCGTTCGTAGGCGCAAACACCAGCGGACAGCCCTGCAACAGCGGGCCATACATCGGCCGGTCCTTCAATATCTGCGGCACGGATGGCGGCGCGGACATTTTGGGTACGCCACCCTCATGCGTGGCCTTGTATTCAATTGCATCCAGAATGTCTTTGTACTCGTCGGCCAGGCCCTGCTCTTCGATATACATCTTGATCCCGTCCGGCACGTTCACCCACGTGCCAAACATTCTCAGCATGGGGCGTACGCTGTAGCGGCTCAACTGTTCGTACTCCGTCAGGCTGGGGACTTTCTTGAGCGTGCGCACAATTCCAGTCCAGTCCTGGAACAGTGATTGCATCGTTACTTTCTTGCCGGCCCCATTGATTTCTAGGCCGCAAGCCTCCATGGCGCTCTGATAGGTGCCAAAATGTTTCCTCACATTGCGTGGGGTAGCGCCTGCCAGTGCCATCAGTTCGCCGCGGGTGGGCGTTTTCCCCAGCTTGGCTGCGCTGGCCAGAATGGCGGCTGTTAACTCTTCCTTCGTCAACATCTTCACGTTTCCTCCAAGGGGCCCATTCGCGCCGTTTCTTGCACGTGAATGGTGAATAAAAGAGTCCAATCAACTGACCGGGCGATGCCGCGCTCGCCCGTGTACTCTCTTTGGTGAAGGTTTTCCCTCTGGTGTTCCATCGCCTGCCCTGAGCGAGCCTTGCGAGTCGAATGGGTGTCTTAGATTAAAAGATTTGCTTTTCCCCACCCTTGGCTGTTCTCCGCGTCTCCGTGCCTCCGTGGTGAAAATTGGTTTTCCGATGACGGCGATTCCGCGCGATGACGGCGATTATTTCGCGCTCACAAATGCCTTCCCGCCAAAACCGCCTATTGCGTCCACTTCCCTGATCTCGCCCGCTTCTTTCATCCTCTTCAGGGTGTTGTGAATCGGAGGCATCACATGCTTGTACTTGCTCAGGTCATAGCCCATTTCAGCCATGCGGTCTCTTACCTGGGTGGGCGTCAGCGGCAGCAACAATGGCTGCCGAAAAACCCACCGGATCGCCTCCGTCAGCCCCATCTCCTGCCCAGCCCCTTGGGCCGAGGCCTCATCATGCTTTAACTCATTGATTCTGCTGGCAATATCCGGATCAACCGTTTCACCTGACAGCCGGGCCAGTTGTTCTACAACCGGCCCCCAATGTGTAATCTGCTCTTTGATCTCGATTTCCTGCCGTAGCAGCTCTTTAAGTCTTTCCCTTGCCGATTCATACATTTTAGTTGCTGTTTCATCTGGCATACGGTTCTTATATAAAAATGTTCACAAATTGTCAACAATTATTTCATGTGTGTTCATATGTTGTTCCGGTACCATTAAACGGGAAATTTGCTGCCAAAGGAACCACGGGGTGGAGCAGACATTTATGTCTGCGGTTAGGGCTCGAT
>DASXKZ010000269.1:0-28750 GCA_036496525.1 Candidatus Angelobacter sp. | reverse complement strand
GTCGAAACGAAACGTCAGGATTGGAGGATATCGAGACCTCAAGAACTAAGTGTCGACCGATCCGGCAGCCTAGATGATGCCAATGGACTGGACCATATGCTCCGTTTTCTGCGTCGACCTGATGCCGATTTCGTTGATCGGTAATGTTGATAGCTGAGTGCAATCGGGCTTATCAGGCCTCAAACTCAGGGTTTACTGGTTTCGTAGCAACCCGTTGATGCGTGAAATATGGGTTGGTGCTGGATAGATAGCACAGAGAGGCAAAGACGACGTGACCAAGCGTGAGCTTGTCGATCTTCTCACTGGCCGAGAAATGCGTGACGAAGATCTATTCGCATTCGCTCGTGGAATCCGGGCAACTATTTTTCATGATCACATAGCGGTGCGTGGCGTGGTCGAATTGACAAATAGGTGCAGAGTTAACTGCATGTTTTGCCCAATGAGACGAGATAATATGTTAGAGAACTCAACCTATATCCTCGATCAGGAAGCGGTCGTGATGAAGGCCCATGAAGCACGGGCGGTTGGAATCAATGTTGTTCTTATTCAAGGCGGTGAAATCCCACAAACCACAGATATTATTGAGCGAGCTATTCCAGAAATCATCGAGCTTTTTCACGGACGCGTGGAGGTTCTTCTCAATTTGGGCAACAAATCACGTAGAGAGTATGAGCGACTTAAGAAAGCAGGTGCTTACTCATACATCCTGAAACACGAGACGGCCAATGCTGCTCTCTATGAGGGAAATGAAGTTTGAGACACTCGAGGAGAGGCTGCGATGCATGCATGATCTCTTAGAGTTAGGCTTCAAAGTTGGTACCGGCTCGATTGTTGGATTGCCGGGGCACACGGTGGAACACCTGGCCGATGACATTCTGCTTGCGAAGCGATTAGGGGTTCATATGGTGAGTGCTTCGCCTTTCGTCCCGGCATCCAGAACGCCACTGGAAAACTATCCTCAAGGATCTGTGCCGTTGACACTGCGTGCAATCGCGGTTAGCAGGCTTGCGATGCCCGAGGCGCTGATTCCATCAGTCAGTGCCCTTGAAGTAGGCAATCCGGGAGGGCAAAGTGCTGGACTGCAGGCAGGGGCGAACGTGCTGACCGTTAATTTCACCCCTGAGGACCATAGGAGCAATTATCTGATTTATGGTTCGAAACGGCATGTGGTCACATTACAACACGTTCGAGACGTCTTGAATGGCAACAACCTTCGAATGGGGGGATCTTGGTGGATTGCGGCGTCGGAAAATCAAAACACTGGCAGACAATAATGCGCCTGGCCCGAAACATTTATCCAGGAGGAGGTGAATTGCGCAGATGAACACTGCGGTTGTACTCGGAGCCGGTTTTTCGTTTGTCGGCGGCCTTCCTCTCACGCGGAATCTGTTCGATAGTGGCGGAGTGCTACCTCGGTCCCAAAGCGCTGCTGCCGAGGCGAATCACCTACAAGTGTTGAGCTCTTATTCAAATTGGGTGAGCAGCCATCCTGGCGGTAACGCAGAGGAGTGGCTTCGAGAACTGTACGGGATGAGAGGTAATCCACTTCAAGAAATGGTGCATGGGACGACTTGGAGTAAGGCACTCCGCTTTGCTCTCTCGCGCCTCGTGAATCTTCCGCCGGGGAGCAATAGCCATTACTATTTTGGAATCTGCACGGCTGAATGCCATCCTATTCATGCTCGCTTTTGGCGCCGCGTAGAAGATGATTTTCAGGCTCGGATCGTGGTTACTCTCAACTATGACATTCTGGTTGAACAGGCGTTACACGAAGGCGACGCTCGGCACAGGCAAGCGCCGCGGTGCTACTACGGGGGATTTCAACACGTACAGGTAGTTCGGAAAATGACTGATGTGACAAAGAAGAGAGATGAGCTTGTTCGCCTTAGAAATGAGATAGTCTTGTACAAACTTCACGGCTCTGTAAATTGGGCCTGGGAGTGGCATTCGCCGACCCTCAAAATCCATAATGACGTCCGTGCTGTTTTTCGGCACAACGATGAAGTTGGCACACCCGCAGTCATTCCTCCGATTCCGGAGAAGGAGATGTCTCCCGAGTTTTCGCAAATATGGAATGAAGCTCGCCGTTCGCTTTCGCAATGTCCTCAATGGCTAGTTTGTGGCTACAGTTTGCCTGGCTACGACGTAGCGATACGGGCGTTCTTTGAGGGCATTCTTTCTGAGGGACGTCAGTCATTGATTATTTTGTTAGACCCGAATAGTTCGACTCTCGCGGAGTTCTGGCGGCAGATATGTCCGCCATGTACAGAGGTATTGTCCCTTCCGGGCCTTCCCGAAGCATTCGATCAAGAGTGGAAAAGAAACAGTGCCGACATCTAAGAAACGCGCCTTTGCATGAGGATTCTGATGCAAATCGAGGGGATCGTCGTTTTCAACCGAGTCAAGGGGATCGAGCATAGCCCCCTTTTAGTCCGATTTCGAGCCCGGTACTTTGGGGAACAACCTTCAGCGGGCCCGCTTCGTAAGAATGGGCTTTTTTTTACGCAGCCAATCAGCAACCTTTTGCGGGGCAAGGCGCACCGATCTGCCGACGTAAAACGCCGGCAATGTGCCGGAAAGTGGACTGCCAAACTGCGCGCTGGAGAAAACCGCCGAAAAAAAGCCGCGTTATGCGGCATTTCTGCGAGATTCAGAGAAACATTCTCTGAGCTGCAGACTGAATGGCGGAGAGAGTGGGATTCGAACCCACGTTAGAGTTTCCCCTAAACACGCTTTCCAAGCGTGCGCCTTCAGCCACTCGGCCATCTCTCCGGCGCAGGTTGGGACTTAGCCATTATACAGGCTGGTGAATGTGAGAATGAGCACGTCCCTGCCTTTCCAAAAGGACCGGAAGCAAGTGAACGAGAAATTGAAAATTTAGGAATCGAGAGTAACAGTCAAGAATCCGAGAACCAAGAGCTAAAAGACAAGAGCCAAAATCCGCCCTTTAGCAGCTTGTGGCCATACTGCCGCTGAGAATGCGTTCAAAGCAGTATTCATCAATCACCGCTGCCACCGCGTTCTTGCCTTTTTCGTCCAGTGAGCGCACCACGCGTCCGGTGCAATTTACTTGCACATCGGTATCGGTGCCCAGTACTGAGGCAGGCAATACAATGCGGAAGCGAATCACGGTTCCCACGCCGAGGAGGCTTTTGGTGTGAAATAGTACACCACCGGCGGAAATGTCAGCCGTTTCAGCGAAGTACTCATGGGCGTCCGCGGTGCGTACCGTAATGGGAAGTCGCAGCGGAAATCGTACTGAGCTTCGTGTATCTGCGGGGCCTAAACCGGCAACTGGACCTTTGGATTCGTTCACCCTTGCACCTCTGAACGCAGGGTATACCCACGGTACGCGCATCCCAAGATTACTTTGGTATTCAGTGCGCACCAAAGGACATACGCCAGAAGAGATGGCCAAAAACCAGCTCAGAATTTGGTGACTTCAGTGAAATTAAATCCGTGAATTTTCATCGCCGGAACCACCATGTCAAAGGCCTCTTCCCCGCTTGAACGGACAGCTTTGCCCATGGCTTCAACGTTATTCAGCATTTCAATCAGGCTCTGGTTAAAGCGGAAATTCAACAGCCCGTGCTTCACTTTGCCGTCTTCCACCAGGAACGTACCGTCACGCGTCATGCCGGTAAGAATCTTTTCATAAGGATCAACTTCACGGATGTACCACAGCCGGGTGATCAGGATGCCGCGCTCTGTTCCTGCAATCATCTGCTCGACAGTCTGCTCATTGCCGGGCGTGGCGAAGACAATGTTCGTCGGCGCTTCACCCATCTCATTCGGCAACGGAAAACCGTGGCCGGTCACGCGGATATCGCTCACCTTGTCTTTGTGCTCAGACTTCCGCATCTTCGCCGCGGTACTGCGCGCGTAAACCAGGTTGCGAATCACACCTTTTTCCACCAGGCTCACGCGCTGGCGAGCCACGCCTTCGCCATCAAACGGAGCATTGGACTGCAGCGGATGGGTGACATCATCAACAATGGTGATATTTTCGCCAAACAGCTTCGTCCCGATCCGGTTATTCAAAAACGATCTCTGGTCCAGGATCGCCAGTCCGCCAAAATCCCAGAACATGAATCCGACCAGGTCAAGTACAGCTGCCGGCTCAAGGATCACCGTGTACTTTCCCGGTGGCAATTCCTGCGGACTGCGTGAGTCACGCGCTTTCTGCGCCGCGATCTCAGCCAACCGCACGGGATCGACATTTCTTAAGTCGGGCGAGTTCGCCTTCTGCCATCCAGAAGAGCGGTCCGCCAGCATGGTAATGGAAACTTCCGCTGAGGTCTGGCGATGGTATGCGCTCAAGCCGTTTGAATTGATGACGGCTTCTGCGCTTTGTGAACTTGAATAAATTCCGGCAGTGACTAGCTTGTTCTTTTTTGCCACTGCCACAATTTTGCCGACACCTTCAGCCCGATCACCTGGCGTGATCGCCGCTGTCTGATCAGACCACCGCGATGGCCCTTCCGTGCTTTTACCTTCGCTGGCTGCGGCCATCGACAGGAAATCCGGATCTGGTTCCTGTACCCGAGCAATACTCTCGGCTGACTGTACCGCACGCTTGAGACCCTCATCGTCAAACCGGTTCGTAGTGGCACGGGCAGTCTTTCCATCAAACGCCACCCGGATCGACGCCGTCTCATTCACCTCCGCCACATTCTGGTGGATGGTGTTGTTGGCAAAGCGCGTAAGCGAGAAATCGGTAGAAGAGAAAATAACCTCGATCTGGTCTACGGACGAGAACTTCTTGATCTTCTCGAAGATCTGTTCGGCATGGGATTGGGTTAGCATTCTGGCCCCAGCAATTGGCAATTGGCAATTAGCAATTGGCAAAATCTCATTTGATCCTCCGGTCGGAGCCGACTTTTCGGGTCAGCGCAACCAGCATTCGCTTCATCTCAAGAAGTTGCTTTTGGGCTGAGAGGTGATCCGCAGCAGGCAAATAGCCCAAATCCTTTGCCAGCAACAGGTGATATTCCAGTTCGCTGGCCGAACCGCAAGCAATCTGCAAAAAGCGATGCAACTCGCTATTCCCCAGCCGGCCGCAACCTTCTGCAATATTTGCAGGAATCGAAGATCCGCAGCGGCGAATCTGACTGGTCATTCCAAACAGCTCGTGTTTAGGAAATGTTTCCGTCAATCGATAAGCTCTTAGTGCAAATTCATGTGCTTTTTCCCAGACCTTCAACTCGCGAAAATCTTTCACATGCATCTCCGTGGTTTTGGCCAATTGCTAATTGCCAATTGCTATTTGCTTCCTGGCTAGTTTCCTTTGTAGGCAGTTCCAATCTTTACATTCTTGAACCTTGCCGGCGACGCACCGTGTCCCGTTCCCATGGTCTGCATGGGCTGGCCCTTGCCGCAGTTCGGAGTGCCCCACAGAGTCCACTGGTCGCGTGAGCAGATCGCGTCCATCGAGTTCCAAAACTCCGTCGTGATCCCGGAGTATGACGGATTCTTGAACATGCGCCCCAGCTTGCCGCCTTTGATCTCCCAGCCAATCTCGCAGCCAAACTGGAAGTTATAACGCTTGTCGTCAATTGACCATGAGCGGTTCGTCTGCATGAAGATGCCGTTATCCGTGCCGGCGATAAGCTGGTCGAAGGTCAGAGGCTTTTCACCGGGAAGAATGCTGATGTTGGTCATGCGAACGAGTGGAATCCGGTTCCAGCCCTCAGCGCGCATCGTCCCGTTGGAGCGGTTCTCGCCTATGGTGTGCGCCGTCTCGCGCGAAGAGATGTATCCGGTGAAAAGGCCTTTGGTGATAATTGGCGTACACTGCGCTTGAACGCCTTCATCGTCATAAGCAAACGTGCCAAGACCGGGGCCATGCTGTTCTGTGGCGTCTGCCACCACATTCACAATATCGCTGCCATAACGCAGCTTGCGCAGTTTTTCCAGCGTGAGGAAAGAAGTTCCGGCAAAATTCGCTTCATAGCCCAGCACGCGATCGAGTTCAATCGGGTGGCCGATCGATTCATGAATCTGCAAGCCTAGTTGTGAAGAATCCAGCACCAGGTTCATTCGCCCTTCCGGACAACGCTCCGCCTTGTGCAGCGCCACGGCTTCTTCGCCGATACGGCGCGCATTTTCCAGCAACTTCAATTCGTCAATCAGCTCATATCCTCTGTTCTGGTGCTGCCCGCCAAAGGAATTCGGATAAGACCGCTTCATGATCTCCGTGCCCCGAAACGCCAACGCGGAAAATCCCGCGCCGGTGATCACGCGCGTCTGATGGATGTCTGAACCGTCAGTGTTGTAGAACCACTGCTCATAGCGGCCCAGTTGCATGCTGCTCTCGGCCAGGGTTACGCCTTTTACGGCGAGCAACTCGGCGTCGATTTGAGTCAGCAGATTCAGGTTCTGATCGAGTGAAGTGATGAAGGGATCAATCTTGTAAGGGCTTGACCATTCGATCTTTACCGCCGGCTCCGGCGCCAGCCTCACCGGTTCTTCTTTTACCCGGCTCGACGCTTTGGCGATCTCAACCGCCTGCGCGGCGGTTTTATCCACGGCTTCACGGCTGAGATCGTCCGTTGAAGCAAAGCCCCATGCGTCATTCACCAGTACGCGTATGCCTACGCCCAATGTTTCCGCGCTACCGGCGTGTCCTACCTTGCCATTCTTGGTGGCCAGTGAGCGCTGGCGATGATCGACAATGCGGACGTCGGCGTAGCCAGCGCCGCGTTGCATAACAGTGTTCAAAGCCCAATCAGCAATCTGTTTCATGCTCATAGAAAAATTCCCAGCTTCTTCATACTAAATGATCTTGAATGCGGCCAGATGTGTTGCAGTGTTGGTTTCGAGGCCCTGGCTTTTGGCTCTTGGCTTTTGGCTTTCCTCAGTGTTTCTTCGTGTCCTCTGTGGTTAAAGTTTTTCATCAGCGTTCATCCGCGCAAATCCGCGGTAGAGTGGCTTAGACTAAATGCCATGTCGCGAAAGCCTGCGCCCATCAAGATCATTAATCTGGAAGACGGCATGCCGCAAGTGGAAGAAGCGCGTTTGCGCATGCAGCGTGAGCTGCAGATCGCGCAACAACAGGGATACACGGCAGTCAAGCTGATCCACGGGTACGGATCGACCGGCGTGGGCGGCTCATTGCGGATCGAATTACAGAAAGAGCTTCAGCGCATGGCAGGCGCGGGCGCCTTGCGCTCATTCGTCACCGGAGAAGATTGGCGTATTTCCAACGAGAAGACGTGGGAGCTTCTCAAACGCTATCCGGAGTGGAAGCGCGATTCAGACTTAGGCAAAGCGAACAAGGGAATCAGTATCGTACTGCTCTAAACCCACCTCCTTACACCGTGGAAGTTCCTTTAGAAAAACTGTTCCGGCATCGTTGCCCGCGTGTCTTATCCCATAGAGCCCAGACATTAGCAAACGGTTCATCCTAGGGGAGCACGGTAACCGCCGGCTCCCCGCTCCTTTACTAATGTTAGGGCTCTTCGACAGTACTAATGTTAGGGCTCTTCGACGGCGACCTTCTCAGAAGGCAAAGTCCGGGGCACGCTATTGCGGACCGCTGCCTGCTCAGTAGGACGGTAAATGCAAGACGGCTCTCCTGTGAACATGTCTCCATGCAAGGCATAAGCGCGTGCGCGCGACCCTCCGCAGACGCCCTTGAAAGCGCACAGTCCGCATTTGCCGGTTAGGTTGGCAGGATCGCGAAGCAATGTGAATACCTGTGAGCTTCTATAGATTTCTGCCACGCTGGCCACGCGGACATTGCCGGCCGCCACATGGAGCCCGGCACAAGGATAAACGTCGCCGGTGTGCGAGATAAAAAGCATCCCGCGGTTTTCATTGAATGGCATGATGCCCGGAATTCCCTCCTGGAACGGATGGCCATTGGGTTCCAGGCCGCCCCTTTCCCTGGCCTGCTGCTGCAAAACATACCTGCGATAGTGCGGCGCTTCAGACGTCTTGATTTTGAAGCGTACCTTTTGCGCCAGCGTGTAGAGCCGCGCAAAGGCGCTTTCAAATTCCCCGGCGGAAGGCGTCTCTTCCAGTTCATTCAGCGTTGTCGGGACGGGGAAGGCAACACTCCACTGCTTGATCCGAAACGTCTGCAGTAGCGCGGCCAGGTTCTCAAGGTCGTGCAGATTGCGCTCGCAGAAATGGGTGGTGATCTGGTATGGGAGTTTCCAATGGTCCGCCCATTGGATGGCTTCCATGGTTCGATCAAAGGAACCGTGGATGCCACATACAAGATCGTGCAGCTCAGGGCTCGCCGCATCCAGATTCAGGATTAGCCGGGAGAGACCGGCATGCTTCAATTCGGCAATGGCGTCAGGCGTCAAGAGCGGAGTTGCAGGCAGCTCCAGAAAAGGATGCAAGCCTCGCTCCGACGCATGCCGCACCAGTTCGTAAATATCTTTACGCTTCAGCGGATCAGCACCCGTGAGAATGAAAATGGGCGGGCACAGCTCAGCCATTTCATCGATCAGTTGCAAGGCCTCCAGGATGTTTAGCTCCAGGGGGTCTGCTTCAGACTGGATCCGGGCGCCATAATCCATGCTGGGTACATCGCAAGCCTGGGTGGTTTCCCAGATTGCGACAACGGGGGTCTTGTTTTCGTCAAAATTGTTTTTCATGATTGTGCCTCTAAGCCCTTGCCTTCTCTTTTGGCGATAGTAGGTCCGGGTGTTTGACGGAGTGTGACGTCCATCACATGGGCTTGTGGGCGGATTTTGGCGGGCTAAGTAAACAGCTTATTTTCATCATCTTAGGCGCATATCTTATTGTGGCGAAGAGTAGAGAACTTCTTAAAACGTTCCGATTGGATTAGAGACTTTAATAATTCTTGTGGATCACCAGCGCAAAATGCCTCTTTAGAACTAAGGCCCAAACAACCTGCAAGGCTCTTTTTTGGATCAGAACAGTAGGCAGGTTCTTCTCCGATGCGGGGGGACGACCGTACTGAATCGAAGCCCAATGACCGAAAACAGGTCTCTCAGGGCCACATAACCGTAAACCGAACCGCCAGGATTTTTAAGGCGAGCACCAACTCTGGAGGAGTGCTGTGTTTTGGACAATTTTCACGCTGGCAATTCTTCTATGGATGATTGGACTAGCCATAACCTTTGGCCCTGGCGTGATGCCTTTACTTCTGGTGTTGGGCACAATTTTGACCGCGATGAACTTTGTCTTCCGGCGAACATCATCGAATTGACGAAGGATCTTGAAGCGGAACAACGGCGAGGTACTTATTGGGGGGCGGAATGGAACTACCTTCATGCCCACCCATGAACAGTTTTTACTTTTGAATCAAAAAAGACCAAGGAGGTCTATGAAGAAGTTTGTAGCGTTTTTATCCGTGGTGAGCCTGGCGACATTCAGCTGGGCCGGAACCGCGAAAGAAGATTCAGCCGATCGGTTACAGAAGTCGTCTGAAGTTTTGACCGAGATTGCCAATGCTCCGGACAAAGGAATTCCGGAAGAGGTCCTTGGCAAAGCAAAGTGCGTTGCTATTGTGCCTCATCTGGTAAAAGGTGGATTTGTTTTCGGTGGAAAGCATGGCCGTGGCGTCGCCACGTGCCGCACAGCCGACGGCTGGAGCGCACCGGCATTCATTTCTGTGGGTGGCGGAAGCTGGGGACTGCAAATTGGCGTTGAAGGCGTTGACCTCATCATGCTCGTCATGAATGACAAGGGAATGCAGCAACTTCTTTCCAGCAAGTTTCAGGTAAGTGGTGAAGGATCGGCGGCGGCCGGCCCGGTTGGACGCCACGCGTCCGCGGGAACAGACTGGAAACTTGACACCCAGATGCTCACTTATTCGCGCTCCAAAGGCGCATTCGCCGGTCTGACGTTGGAAGGCGCGGTCATCCAGCAGGATGCCGACTCCACAACCGCCGTTTACGGCAAGGATGTGGCTTTCAAGAATGTGCTTTTGGGCAAAGTGCCCACTCCGGACATGGCCAAGCCCTTTGTAGCTTCCGTAGCAAAGGCAACAGGCGCAGCCTCTGCAAAAGAAGCCGCCGACAACGACAAGAAATAATTTCTTCCACGGCTGAGAAAATGAGCACGCAGCTGCAACGATAGCTGCGTGCTTTTTTCTGCAAATCGTCATTCCTGCAGTTTTTTGGTTAATTCTTTCGTCCCACGGGAGCAGTTCTGGATTGTGAGAGCAGCATCTAAGTTATTAAGTGTTCATTACGTGGCCAGCTCTTTAATCTTATGTTCGGCAAAAAGAAGGAATCCATGCGAAATCCAATACGAACAATGCTGGCAGCGTTGTTGGTTGTGTTCGGCTTCTCACACGTCTGTAACGGATATTCCATTCTCACGCATGAAGAGATTGTCGACCTGCTGTGGGCTGACCAGATCAAGCCGCTGCTGAAGCAGAAGTATCCCAATGCGACGGAAGACGATCTCCGCAAGGCGCACGCGTTTGCCTACGGAGGCTGCCTGATCCAGGACATGGGCTATTATCCATTCGGCAACACAATGTTTAGCGACATGGTCCATTACGTCCGCAGTGGAGACTTTGTGGATGCATTGCTTGCTGAATCCACTGACATCAATGAATATGCCTTTGCATTGGGGTCGCTGGCCCACTATGTAGCTGATATTGTTGGCCACCCCGTAGTGAATGCAGCAGTAGCGCGGGAGTTCCCCAAACTCGGTGCCAAATATGGCCCGATCGTAACCTATGCCCAGGACCATAAGGCGCATATCCGAACTGAATTTGGCTTTGACGTGGTGCAGGTAGCCAAACAGCGCTATACCTCAGACTCCTACCACGACTTCATCGGCTTTGAGGTCGCCAAACCCGTGCTGGAGCGTGCGTTCCTCAAGACGTACGGCGTTAAATTGAGCGATATTTTCGCTAATCTCGATCTTTCCATCGGCTCGTTTCGCTGGTCAGTAAGCCGTGCCATCCCGGAAATGACCCGCGTGGCGCTTTTGACCAAAAAAGACGAGATGGTGAAGGAAAACCCGAGTTTCACCAAGAAAAAATTCCTCTACAACCTGAGCCGCTCAGAGTATGAAAAAGAATGGGGCAAGCGATATCAAAAGCCGGGCTTCGGCGCCCGATTAATGGCTGTGATCTTCAAGATCATTCCAAAAATTGGTCCATTCAAGGCAATTGCTTTCAAGATGCCATACCCGAATACAGAGACACTCTATTTGAAGAGCGTGAATGATACGGTGGAAAAGTATCGCGCTGAACTGCGTGACTTGAAAACCGATAAGCTGCAACTTGCCAACATGGATTTTGATACCGGTAAGCCTACCTCTCCTGGAGAGTACCGGCTTACGGATGAGACCTATGCGAAGCTGCTGGACAAACTCGCCAAGACGAAATTTGCCGATTTGAAGCCCGATTTGCGCCAGAATATCCTGACTTTTTACCAGAACCCATCCGCGCCTAACTACACCAAGAAGAAACGTGAAAAGTGGAGCAAGGTACAGCAGCAGTTAGAAGAGTTGAAAACAGCTCCCACGGAGCAAGCGAGCACTCAGTAACGGCTCGCCAGCTGCTGCAATCGGCTTTACTTAAGTCTGGCTTATTGAGGAATGACGGGTGTAACAACGCCGGTGCTGGTATCACCTAGCATGCCCAGTGCCTGCACAGCCGGGCCGGAAGTAACCGTTAACCTGACTCTCGCGGCGCCAGCCGGCGGAGAAGGAAACCAGTCCGCCACCACGTCACGGGTAATTTTTTTGCCCACGATGCCACCACTCAGCCCTGGCAGGATGAAAGAAGTATTTGCCAGCGAAACATTGCTGGAATCGAGCAGCTCAATTTTGATGCCGGCATCCTGGCTGTTGGTGTTTTGCAGAGAGAGTCCCGTAAATTGTGTCCCGCCGTTCACCAGAGGAATGGTGGCAGAAAGATATGTCACGCGCGAGAACATAGGATGCACCAGGTTCACCAGCGCATTCGCGCTGTTGCCTGCAACATTGTCGGCGCGCAAATAGGTGTAATACTCCAAGACAAAGTTGGTGTTGGTGTCCTTCACGCGAACGCGCTCGCCATCAAGCTGAAATGTGGCTCCGGTGCCGGGGCAAGTGCTCGCCCCATCCGCTACATTGCCATTGCAGATTCTTACGTCAACCTCACCTGCATTCACAACGGTCTGGTCTGCGGGCACGATTGTGGTGCCTTCAATGGAGACCTTGGTATTGGCGTTGAACCCAGCGCCGAAAATTTTGATTAACGTGCGATCGGCCAGCAAGCCACCAGCCGGCAGAACGTCGCTTACATAAGGACTGCCCGCGGGAGCAATCGTCAATGTTCCGGGAGCGAACTCCAAAGTCGTATAAGCTTTTGTGGCGTCAAAGAATGTTGTGTTGGCGGTATCAATGCTCAATGGGAACGTGGTCCCAGCCGTCAGGCTGTTGCTCAACGGCATGGACAGCGTTACCACGGGATAGGTGATATCTGTTCCCAGAAGAGCATCCGGCGAGGTGAGTTGCAGCTTAATGTTCGAGGGACTAACCGATGTGTCAATCACGGCGATTCCCGCAGCTTTTCCAGAGGGATCATTGACTGCGACACCGCGGACCGGGCCGGTTGGCACCTGCGGACGCGTGCTTCCATGGCCGACGGGCTTAGGTTCAGTGTTGGAAAGCTGGAACTGGAAGATGCCTCCAGGCGGCACGCTTGTATTCAGGACTTTCATGCCAATCGTTCCAGCAGGCGACGGCGGAGGAGTGGGTGTCGGCACAGGCGTTGGCGTGGGAGTAGGGGTCGGCCCACCGGCGTTTACACTTCCGCCGCCGCATCCCCAGCAAGCGCTCACAGCCAGGGCCACCACGGCAACCCAAAGTTTTCCCATCCAAACAGACCGCTTCTTTCTCTGCTCCATCATTCACAACTCCCTGCAGCACCGGATTGTTTCCGGCAAATAACCTTATGGCCCTTACCAGATATAGATGTCGTGGACGCCCCTTAGTTTCACGTGTTTAACTTAATTCCAATTAAGATTTTAATTAATTGCTGTATCCTCTGCGATGAACGCAAAGTATCCCTGTGTAATTAGTGCTGTCCATCATTCGAAAAAATTGGCGAACAAAGAAGAGCCGCGAGTTTCCGGGACCCGCGACCCTTCTTTAGCAGTCGACGGATGAGCCTGCTATTGGATAAGACACTGGCAAGATCGTCCATGGAACAACAAAATGCCAAAATACTAATTTTTTATTTAGGGGCATAGGGCCTTCGCACTCTTTAACAGGCTCTCACCGGCTAACCCGCAGCGACCTTGATAAGTCCTATACTGATAGAACCTGGTAGGGGATCGAGATGAATTTACGGGCGAAACTTGGACTCTCAGCCTTGACGCTATTCTGCGTTCTGGTTTTGCTTGCATTGGCCGCACGTACTCCAGCGGGCCCTGGAACGCTGGTACCAACAGGCAATACCACGACTGCCCGCTTTTCCCATACCGCCACCATGCTTCCGAATGGCAAAGTGCTGATCGCAGGCGGTATGGAACAGAATGGCGTATGGCTGGACTCTGCGGAGCTCTATGATCCGGCCAAAGGCCGTTTCAGTGCGATTGGTAAGATGAGCACCCGCCGCGCTGGCGCCACGGCCACTCTGCTCCCCAACGGCAAAGTCCTGATCGCCGGCGGCAATGATGGTTCCGGCAAAAGCCTGGCTTCGGCAGAAATTTACGATCCTGACACCAATACCTTTTCCGCCACCGGAAACCTGAGCTTCCCGCGCGGACATGCCATTGCAGTCCTTCTGAAGACTGGCAAAGTGCTCGTCGCCGGCGGTAACGCAGCAGGCGATGACGATCAACTCGCATCCGCGGAGATTTACGACCCTTTGGCCGGCCGCTTCTTGCCTACCGGCAGCATGCACGGGCCGCGCAGTGCTTTCACTGCCGTCAGATTGAAAGATGGCAAGGTGCTGGTGGCGGGTGGACTGAGCGGCGGGCAATATCCTTACCACAAGGTGGAAGCCACGGCGGAAGTTTATGATCCGTTGACTGGCCGCTTTACTCTGACTGGTGAGATGAGCGTTCCGCGCTATAAGCAAGGTGCAGCGCTGCTGCCGGACGGGAAAGTCCTGATTGTCGGCGGATCGAACGAAGATGGCCGGCAACAAAAATTCTCCAGCACGGAAATCTTCGACCCGAAAATGAATGCGTTCCAGCCTGGCCCGCGCATGAAGTTTCCCCGCTACAAGTTGCTCTCCGGGGTAACTTCGCTGAGCGATGGCCGCATTCTGATCGCGGGCGGCGCCGAACAGGCGGAAATTTACGATCCTGCTCGCGGTGTTTTTGTTCCTCTTGCTGAGGGACTCCTGGATGGCTTCCTCTTTTTCTACCGCCACTCTTCTTCCTGATGGACGGGTCTTGCTGGTGAATGGCTACGGACAGCATCCCGCGGAAGGGGCCGTGAACCACGCAATGCTGTGGAAGCCCTGAGTCCCTGGCGGCAAATGTAGCGCTCAATCCGCTGCCGCTTCCGGCTGTTCCACCCAATAGCTTCTTCTGGCGAGTACCACACTGTTTCCGCGCTCTCTGATCCGCACCCGCACCTCATGCAGGCCGGGATGCGGCTTCTTTGGCTCGAAACGAAGAAGATATCGACTGTGGAGGTGGTTGGCGAATTCGTTCATCAACCGTTCAAAACTTTTTTGCGAAGTAAAAAGCTCATACTCGCCGCCGGTCATGGAGGCGACGCTTTTGGCGGCGTTCTTGCGCATGGCCTGCTGGGCCATTTTCATCAGGCGAAGTATGTCGAGATTCCCGCCTGCCGGATCGGTGCGCGCATCCCACTCTCCGCGCAGGGTGTCCATAGCTGTTGATGCAGTGGGGGAAAACGCCAGAGAATACATTACGGTGTTGCTCTCGCTGATTGCCCTGATCGTGTCACCAAGGCTCACAGCGTGACTGCCATGATCGCGCGTCTCGCTGATCAGCAGCAGGACGCGCCGACTGTCTTCCGGTTGTTTTTTCAGCAGACTTACCGAATAACGGACTGCATCATAGATGGCTGCGCCGCTGCGGTCTCCCTCTTCCATGTTCCTCCGCGGGCCTTCCATCATGCTCTTGAGATATTCTTCCGTCCCCGCCGACTCAAAGCTGAAATCCTGCGCCAGTTCCACATTGTTATCAAATACCACGATTGCCGTTTGCACCTGCGGTTGGCCCACGATCTGGTCCAGCATGGCGCTGATCCCTTTCATGCGCTGAAACTCAAACAGCGCGCTGCGCCCGCTTTGGACGGCGATGACCAGCGAAACTGCCTCCTGCGACTCCGCTTCGTCCATGCTCACCGTCTGCTCAACGCCATCGTCCTCGATAATGGAGTCCTTCACCTGAAGGCCAAAGACGGGTTTGCCGGCCTTGTCCTTCACCAACGTTGGCACAAAAACGACGTTGGCCTGTGTGCGAAGCGAAGGAATATCTTGTTTGGTGGCGACCTGGGGACAGCAAACCATCGGATACAAGAAAAAAACGCAAGCGAAAGCTGAGCAGCAAAGTTTTCTGTGGCGGTCATTCAGCATGTCTGGTTCTCCAATGAGCTTGCCGTCATCCAATCAATTGCCATGAAGAAAACCGATCCAGTTCGTCAACACATTTCCAATTTGCTAACCAAGGCAGAAGCGCATGTTGATCTGCGCGAAGCGCTCAAGAATTTCCCTAAAGACCTGTGTGGCCGAAAACCTGAAGGCGGTCCGCATACGCCGTGGCAATTGCTGGAGCATATCCGCATTGCCCAGTGGGACATCCTTGAGTTCAGCCGCTCCGCCAAACATAAATCTCCAAAGTGGCCCGACGAATACTGGCCCAAGACTGAAGCGCCGCCGAGCGACAAAGCGTGGGACAAAAGCGTGAAACAAGTCCTGACTGACCTGGAAGCCATACATAAATTTATTGCCGACCCCAAACGCGACCTCACCGCAAAGATCGCTCACGGCGACGGACAAACATTGCTACGCGAAGCTCTTCTGGTGGCCGACCACAATGCTTATCATGTGGGACAACTGGTGATGGTCCGGCGCATATTAGAACGAAAATAATGGCGCTTCTTGCATCCGTGCCCCGAGGCCGTGACAAGCGGGGGGCTTGCTTCTGCTCTTGCTTTGGACCAGTTGAGATGCGATAACCACATGGGACTTGCCGGAGGCAGCTTTGAGCCGAACTTCAGGACGGATCGCTCTAGGTGTGCTGTTAGCGCTGATAGCTTTATTGATTGCAGCCAAGCTGCGTTACCCCGGAAAGGCAACGGCAAAATTGCCGGTAGCAGATTGCAATGCCGATCTATGGAAACACGTTTATAGCCCGGAAAGGCTGGGCGTGATCGAAGCTTGCACCGCCGTTGAGGGTCGCGTGGTCTCCGTGCATCGTGCCCAGGACGGCGACTTGCATATCGGGCTCGATCCAGAACAGAAATCAATCTTGAATCTGACAAACGTAATTCACGCGCAGCGTCACCTCATAGTTGAGGTGGTTTGCGATCATACCCCTCGCGATGAAGGCGCTGCTGGCGCATGCGCTGGATACATCTCGCAGATCGCCGCTCCCAGAGTCGGTGATCGCGTCCGCATCACCGGCGCTTACGTTACTGACCGTGACAACGGCTGGAATGAGATCCATCCAGTAACACGCATCGAAGCCATCCCTTAGACAAACACGACACATTTCTCAACCAAAAAAGACGGCGGCCTGCAGGCCGCCGCGATACTTTGTGCGCATGGACTCATGAAACCGCTTTCCTGCCGGCAATCATCATGGCAGCACCAGCAGCAATCAAGACCGCGCTGATGATGGGTGAGACCTTTTCTTCATGCCGAGTCTCAATGCCAATGGATGCGCCGCCGACTTTGACCCCCGATCGCTCATTGTGCGGAATGGGGACCACCAGCGAAGCAATTCCTAAAACCACGAATACTACCCCGATCCAAAATAAACCTCTCATGGTGTTCTCCTTGTTAAGTGCCCTTGGTTCAGAAAAGGCAATGAACGATGCGGCAAAAACTCCAGCTACTCACAGTTGGATGCAGTTAAGGCCAGCTAAGCCGTAATCCGGCAAACACAAAAGCAAAGCGCAGCAAGCAAAACGGCGACCTCTCTCGAAGTCGCCGCCTGCATTTCAAAATTGATGTCTGGCGAACAATTAAGTGCCTTCAGACCACGATGCCAGATATTCTTCCTGCTCCGGCGTGAGCTTGTCGATCTTCACGCCCATGGACTCAAGCTTGAGCCGCGCCACTTTCTTGTCGAGATCTTCCGGCACGGGATAGACCTTCTTCTCCAGCGATTTATGGTTCTTTGCCAGATACTCGGCGGCAAGCGCCTGGTTGGCAAAGCTCATATCCATCACTGAAGCCGGATGCCCTTCAGCCGCGGCCAGGTTGATCAAGCGGCCTTCACCCAGCAGATAAATCTTACGGCCATCTTTCATGGCGTATTCATCCACAAAGTCGCGGGTCTGGCGCTTGGAGGAAGACATCTTCTCCAGCGCGGGAATATCAATTTCAACGTTGAAGTGGCCGGAGTTCGCTACGACAGCGCCGTTCTTCATCAGTTCGAAGTGATCGCGCGCGATGACATTCTTGTTGCCGGTGACAGTCACAAAGATATCGCCGATCCTGGCAGCTTCCGCCATTGACATGACGCGATAGCCTTCCATCACGGCTTCAATCGCCTTTGTGGGATCGATTTCCGTAACGATCACGTCAGCGCCCATGCCACGTGCGCGTGACGCCAGACCGCGTCCGCACCAGCCAAAGCCGGCAACCACAAACTTGGAACCGGCAATCAGCGAGTTAGTGCAACGGATCACGCCATCCATGGTGGACTGGCCGGTGCCGTAGCGGTTATCAAACATATGTTTGGTCAGCGCGTCGTTGACAGCAATGATCGGGTAGCGCAACTGGCCGTCCTTGGCCATCGCGCGAAGACGAATCACGCCCGTGGTGGTTTCTTCAGTGCCGGCAATGATTCCGTCCAGCACGTCTTTGCGCTTGGTGAGCGCAATGGAGACCAGGTCAGCGCCATCGTCCATGGTCATGTGGGGCTTGTGGTCCAGCGCGGAAAGAATGTGCTTGTAGTAGGTTTCGTTGTCCTCGCCCTTGATGGCGTGAACGGCAATTCCGTAATCGCGGACCAGCGATGCCGCAACGTCATCCTGCGTGGAAAGCGGGTTGGAAGCGCAAAGAACCACGTCAGCGCCGCCATCGCGCAGCGTAATTGCCAGGTTTGCGGTCTCCGTGGTTACGTGCAGGCATGCGGAAACGCGAATACCCTTGAGCGGCTGGTTCTTGATGAATTCCTTGCGGATGCTCTGAAGCACCGGCATGGACTGGTTGGCCCACTCAATGCGGCGTTTTCCCAGATCAGCCAGTTCCAGGCTCTTAATATCGTACGAAATTTGCGGAGCAGCGGTTGTTGACATGTTCTCCCTTGCGTGAATGCCCTTTTTTAAGAGGCGAATGTTCAAATTGATCACCCAATTGCGGCTGGGTGGAAGCAGGCCTTTAGGCCTGCGTTGATGGTCTGGAAAATTCAGGGCTTTAGCCCCTGAGAGTACCTCAGCGGCTAAAGCCGAGACTTATGTCTCTGGTTGCCGCAAGGCTAAAGCCCTGCTCCATCCAGCTATCTAACCTACCGGGCTGCGCCCACGTTAACCTTGGACTCAGCTTTGCCCAATCCCTGCTCACGCAGAGCGGCTACTTTATCCGTGGCTTCCCAGGTGAAATCGGGGTCTTTGCGGCCGAAGTGCCCATACGCGGCAGTCTTCTTATAGATAGGACGACGCAGCTTGAGCGACTCGATAATCCCTTTCGGGGTAAGTTGGAAGTTCTTGCGAACAAGTTCTTCCAGCTTCTCTTCGCCGATCTTGCCGGTGCCGAATGTATCGACCAGAACGCTGACAGGCTCAGCTACGCCAATGGCGTAGGCAAGCTGGACTTCGCAACGGTCTGCAAGACCTGCGGCAACAATGTTCTTGGCGATGTGGCGGGCCATATAGCACGCGGAGCGATCGACTTTGGTCGGATCTTTGCCGCTGAACGCGCCGCCGCCGTGACGTCCCATGCCACCGTAGCTATCCACAATGATCTTGCGTCCCGTCAAGCCCGTATCACCCATTGGGCCGCCAATCACAAAGCGTCCTGTGGGATTGATGTGGTACTTGGTGTTCTCGTCCAGCAGGTTTGCAGGAACCGCAGCCTGGATCACGTGTTTCAGAATGTCGGCGCGAAGAGTGTCATTGTCCACCGATTCGGAGTGCTGAGTGGAGATCACCACGGCATCCACCCGACGGGGTTTATGATCGGCTCCATATTCGACTGTAACTTGTGATTTGCCGTCAGGCCGGAGGTAAGGAAGCATGCCGTTCTTGCGGACTTCAGTAAGGCGGAGGGTTAGTTTGTTGGCCAAGTCGATGGCCGTGGGCATGTAATTGTCGTTTTCATTCGTTGCATAGCCGAACATCATGCCTTGATCGCCGGCGCCGCCCGTGTCCACGCCCATGGCAATATCGCCCGATTGCTTGTTAATGCTGGAGATTACCGCGCAGGTGTTGGAGTCAAAACCGTAAAGAGCGTTGTCATAACCAATGGACTGCACAACGCCGCGCACAATCTTTTGAAAATCGACGTAGGTCTTGGTGGTAATTTCACCCGCGATCACTACAAGTCCGGTTGCGGTCAGGGTCTCGCAGGCAACGCGGCTGTGGGGATCTTCTGCCAGGCACGCATCCAGAATCGCGTCAGAAATCTGGTCTGCAATTTTATCCGGGTGGCCTTCCGTGACCGACTCAGATGTGAACAAAAATTTTTCGCGTGAAGCCAATGACTTGCCTCCTGAATTTTCTTACGGCCTTTCAGGCCAACCCATGGGTATATCTATAAAGACTACTGAAAGGATCCTGCCAGAACAACGCTTTGGCGTTACAACCGGCGGAAACGCAGCCGAATGGAATGTTTTGCACAGTGAAATGGGCCAATAACAATGTTATTGGTTCCAAATCGGTTCGCGATTTCCTGGATCGTCAGAGTTTATTGTACAAGGCCGGAGGCATTAAAGGTGAGTGTCCTGGGCTCATTTTCATTTCCCAGAGCGCCAAGCGGGCGACCGTTAAAGCTCACTTCGATACCGCCTGCATTTCCCGTTCTGAGAATCACTGACTTGCCGGCCTTGATTTTCTTTTGCTTATCAGCCGTCAAAACGCGCTGCATTACAGACTTTCCATCGGCAACAATTGAGACCCATGAATCTTCCTTGGCCTTAACCTGCACAAAGAATGCGTTTTCTTTCACAACAGGTGACGGTGGTGGATCGGCGGAGACATCTGCCTCTGCCGTCGAAGTGTGCTCTGATGACGGTTGAACAGTCTTCGTCTCGTGCGCAACCTCCTGCGAAGCCGTCTTGGTTGCTGGTTTCGAAGGTGCGGATTCTGAGGAGGTCTTAGCCGACTCTGTACTTGAAGAGCTTTCCGGCTGTGCTGCGGGAACCTGAGCTTTTGGTTCGGTTACTGCAGTGGCAGGTGCAGTCGGCTGGGTTTCAACAGCTGCATGAGTATGCGGTTTCGATTTCATCCAGAAACCGTAACCCACCAGAACACCTACCAGTGCCGCAAGGGCAAAGACCAACGGAACCTTGGAGCGTCGAGGATTCAGCTCACGCTTCGGTTCTTCATGTATCTCAAGGGGAAACTTGTTTTCAGGTTCGGGCTGCTCATTGCTAGCGGCAGAATAATCGGCAACTGCCTGGTCTTCGTCGATGCCTAGAAACCGCGCATAGGCGCGGACAAAGCCTTTATTGAAAACGCCGCCCGGAAGCTGCTCAAAATGCTCGCTTTCCAGAGCTTCAAGATGACGCCGGGAAATTTTTGTGGACTCTGTGATTTCATCCAGGGTAATGCCACGCATCTCCCTTTCACGCCGAAGCCGGTCACCAAAAGCACCCATTGCAGTTCCATTGCCTTTTGCTGGTAAATCAGTCAATTGGCCCATATTTTGGGATCCCAACACTCCCGGTAAGTACCAAAATAACCCGTAACTGTTGAATCGACAACTACTTTCAGGGTACGTAAGGGCTATTACCCAAAGGTTTCAGGTCTATTGTCCGGTTGCCGATTTCCCTAAAGCAAGCGATAATACGCAAAAAGTAAGAGACTTTCTCAGTGGCTCAATAATAGAGGATCAACCCCCTAAATGAACGAGGCAGCAGGATCAGGACCCGAGCGTAAGACCAAGAGGCAACTGCAGGAAGTCGCCATTTTTAACGATGTGGCGAAGGCCCTCACCTCTTCGCTGAATCTCGATTCAATTCTGCAAACCATCATGGACAAAATGGCGGAATTCTTCCGCCCAGACACCTGGTCACTGCTGATGGTGGATGAACAAAAGGACGAGCTCTATTTCGCCATTGCCGTGGGAGACGCTGCCGAAACGCTCAAGACCGTTCGGCTTAAGGTGGGCGAAGGCATCGCTGGCTGGGTGGCCAGGCACGGTGAGTCCTTAATCGTACCGGACGTGTACAACGATCCTCGTTTTGCCAAACGAATTGATGAGATGACCAAGTGGAAGACGCGATCGATCATCTGCGTGCCGCTGCAATCCAAGCATCGCGTCCTTGGCGTGATCCAGCTCATTAACTGCGCCATGGAAAGTTTTGGCGAGCAGGAAATGTTCTTTCTGCATGCGCTGTGCGACTATGCCGCTATCGCCATTGATAACGCGCGCGCTGTAGAGAAGATTCAAGAACTCACAATCACTGACGATTGCACTGGCCTTTACAATGCACGTCATCTTTATAAGACCCTGGAAGCAGAAGTTTACCGCTCCGCGCGTTTCGGATATGAGTTCAGCGTGATCTTCCTTGATCTCGATCATTTTAAAAACGTGAATGATACGTATGGGCATCTCGTCGGCAGCAAGCTATTGCAGGAAATCGGTTTCAAGATCAAGTCGCAGCTGCGCTTGATTGACTATGCCTTCCGCTATGGGGGGGACGAATTCGTCATCCTTCTACCGCAAACCGACAAACATTCCGCCTTGGTCGTAGCCAAACGTATCCAGGAAATGATGCGCAAGACGGTATTCCTTGCTGAAGATGGATTGAATCTGAACGTCCGTTGCAGCATGGGACTGGCGACTTACCCCGAAGACGCCAAGAGCTCACACGAAATCATCCGCCAAGCCGACGAAATGATGTATATGGTAAAAAATTCCAGCCGAGACAATATCGCGGTCGCGCAGCAAGGGATGCTGAAGTAACTTTTGTCTGAAAGCCCGAGCGCCAGCGAGGGAACCCTATGGACACGATAGACCCGGAAATACCGCGAGGCATCGCATCCCCACGTTCCCCAAGATTGATTTCGCGCAAAATAAAATTAACAGCGCTGGCCATCAGTATTTTTTTGTTTTACGGCATCGGTATTTTCGTGCGCAGCAACCGCGGCATTCGCGTCATTGTTCAGAATGAGAGTGAAACGAGTCTCAACGACGCGAATGTCATTTTGGAATACGGTGATCCATATCTGCTGGGCGACATAGCAGCAGGCAAGACAAAGAAGGCATTCATTGTACCTAGCGCCGATTCGAGAATCCGATTTGAATTTGCAGCCCAAAAAGGCCAGGGACAATCTGAAATTGTCGCTGGATATGTTGAAAATGGCTACTGCGGCGATGTAACAGTACGCGTTCTACCCGATCTGAGAGTCAAAACGCTCGATGAAAGTTTTGCCGTGTGGAACTGGAAGAGCTGGTACGGATTTTTATAACCGGAGCGAATAAGCTACTATAGCGATCCCTCGCTGCGCTCCGGGATTACAGATAAAGCTTCGCGTCAGGTTTGCAAATATTAATTCGGTGGCCTTTTCTCCAGCGCTGGAACTTTATCTGTATTGCCTTTATCCGGCTGGCGTGGCATCCACGCGCCGGCATTCTGCGGCGCAGATGGATTCACACCGAAGTCCCAGACAAACAGATTGATCTGTTTCTTATCGAGCAACTCAACCACGGCATACTCGCCGGGAGGCAGAGGCTGGGAAGGCGTGAGCTTAACCCAGTCACCCAGCGGTGAGGTAGTGACGGGAATCCAGCTTTCTTTTTGGCTGACTTTCCCATACATGGCCACATTCAGTTTGCCCACAATGCGTGTGTCTTTTTTGTTTTCCACGCGCACAATGCCGTACTGATTAGGCTGTGGAGTTTTGTCGGATGTCTTTTGCGTGAAGACCGGCTGGGAATTATCGGACGTGTCGACATTCAGGTAAATAGCTGGTTGCCCCACATGCGATTGCACACGCGCATGCTCGCCTTTGAGCTCGATCGTCTGTGTGGAAGAAAGCGCCAGCGGATTCACAGCCGCGCGAAGAATATTACGTCCGGTATGCTTGTTGAGTTCGCCTCCGTTTTGGACCAACTCCACAAGTTCCGGCTGCTTGTTAAATTCGTCCTGCAAAAAGACGCCCCCGGTGTTCGGCAACCGCAACCCGGGAACAATGAGCGGGGCTTCGCGTTCGTCAGCTTCATCGGCCTTGGCAATTTCTTTGATGGTTTCATCGCGCTGCCCGGCGCGCTCATTGTTGTACTTGTCGGTGGCGTCCCAATCCACCATGTCTTTCGGAATTTCCTCCCAGTCATAACGCTCGGCGCTGTAATAGCGGACACGCTGGCCCATGACCTCCCACTTGGTAGCAGCCTGATAAGAACCATCTTTCATGATGAGCCGTTTGGGGTTCTGCTGCGCCCAGGCATGAACGCATAGGAATGCGATGACCACTGCCGCCGCAAGGGGAATGCTCTTGATATACCGCGCCATAACAAGCCCTGAGTGTTAGATGCAGAGTTCTTCCTTAATTCTATAACCAAAAAGCCATGCCTTGAAATGTGGGACGCTATGTGCTCAAAGGTGTTAATCTTCTGCTGTTTACCATCGTCCTTATCATTATGCGAGGAGACAACCTCATGAAGCTGATGGCTTCTACCTTGTTGCTCGTGCTCTCTTTCTCCCTGATACCTGGGAAGACCCACGCTCAATCACCCGCCGTGTCTCCATCACCAATAGCAACGCAGAGTGCGCCGCAAACTCAGACCACTGAGTACACTCTGCCGCCAGATAAGCTGGCAAAATCCAAGGCGCTTTATGATCTGCGCGGCAAGCTGCGGATCATCGGCACGCTTTATGGTCTTCTCATCTTGTTGGGGCTGCTCTATCTCGGCATTGCTGCCAAGTTTCGCGACATGGCCGAAGCTTCCGGCAAGAATCGCTTTGTGCAGGCGCTCATTTTTGTGGCGCTGATTTTAGTTACAACCACAATTCTGCAACTTCCGCTCGACGCCTACCAGCAAAGCATCAGCTTGCAGTACGGCTTGTCTGTTCAGGGTTGGGCATCGTGGCTGGGCGACGTAGGCAAGGGCCTGCTGGTTGGCTTCGTCATCCTCAGCTTTCTCGCCTGGCTGATCACGACACTCATTCGTAAGAGCCCTCGCCGCTGGTGGCTCTATAGCTGGATGTGCACCTTCGCAGTCGTCATTTTCGTGATTTTCATTTCACCCTATGTCATCGATCCCCTCTTCAACAAATTTGAGCCTCTCGACCAAAGCAACCCGCAGCTCGTCGACGCCCTTGAGCAGGTTACAAAACGAGGCGGAATGGATATTCCGCGCGACCGCATGTTCCTGATGAAAGCCAGCGAAAAAGTCACAACGCTCAATGCGTATGTGACTGGCTTTGGGCCATCAAAACGCGTGGTGGTGTGGGATACGACGATCAAAAATGCCACCACGCCGGAAACGCTGTTCGTCTTTGGGCATGAGATGGGGCACTACGTTCTAAACCACATCGTGATCGGCATTGCCGCTACGGCAGTCGGTCTCTTCATCGGTTTCTACCTGCTCTACTTGATCGCCAACTGGGCGTTTCCGCGATTCCAGCAGCGCTGGCGGATGCGTGAGCTCTGGGACTGGGCTGCGTTGGTCATGCTCGTTCTGATCTTCTCCATCATGTCAACGCTTTCCGCGCCAATTGGTAACGGTTTCAGCCGCACGCTTGAACATAACGCTGACGTTTACGGCCTGGAAGTTACGCATGGAATCAATGCAAACTCACAGGAGGCGGCGGCGCATGCTTTCCAGGTGCTCGGTGAATTGTCGCTGTCATATCCCTATCCCAGCCGCTTTGTGGTCTTCTGGTACGCCGACCACCCGCCCATCAGTGATCGCGTCCCTTTTGCCCACAACTATGATCCGTGGGACAAGAGAGAGCAACCGAAATACGTGAAATGAGAAGTCAGCCGCGAATGATCGCGAAGAACGCGAATTTTTCTGCCTGTCCTTCGCGCCGATTCGCGGCTTCAGTTCATTTCTTTGCCATGGTCTTGTAGCTGAACGTCACCTTGGTTTCTTCGTCGAGTACCAGGGCGCGAGCAAAACGATACGAGTTCCCTGCTCGCGGCACGTCCACACGCACCGGTAAAACTCCGGCCACGCGCTTCTGCAAATCAAGCACGTTGGCCGATGGAATGTTCTGCGCGCGCTGCTCGGCTTTTTTCTCATCGCGTTCGCGATCTTTGCGGCTCTGGCTTTCCATTGTTGGAGCGGCGGATGTGACTTCAACCGTTTCACTCACGGACGCTATATTAAGCCTGATACTGTACTGCTGCGGACGGTCGGAATCATATGGCGTATTGGAATAAACACTGGTCTTGAAGCCCTGAGCTTGCGCTTCGATTTTGACATGGCCTGACGGCATATTCATAACCATCCAATGTCCATAGCCGTCAGTTGTAGTTTTTCTGGTCAAACCGTGTTCCAGGCTGGAAACCGTAACTTGTGCCCCTGAAACGACCGCTCCTTGTGGATCAACAACAATACCGCCAATTTGTCCCGCTGCAATTGGACCGGCGATAACACCGGGAGCAGGGAGCACCAGATCGTCAACAGAGCCATTGATCGACGAAAAACTGCTCACTGTATCGCCTTCTTCCACCACGGGCGCAGGCAATAGATACGCAGCTATGGCGTCTCCGCCGAAGTCCTTCACCTTATACTGCTCAGGCAGAAAGAGCTCCCATTCCAGCAGGCTGATGGGAACATCCATACTGGGCAGAGCCAGTTCAGAGCCGCCCTTCTTCGCAAACGGAGCGCTGGAATCCGTGAACACGAATGACACTTCATACGGTCCGTTGGGGCGGAAACCGGTGCGCAGCAGCGGAACACGATTGCCATCAGGCCCCTGAACGGGTTTTACTTTTTCACCGGCGACATCGGCCGAGACGATAGTTGCGCCCTGCGGCAACTTAACTTTCAGGAAGGGTTGCGCCTGATTTTTCACCGTAAGCTTAACTTCAGTGAGAGTGCGGCCTTCCACAGTTACCAGCGTTGTGACAACGGCGTGCTCGGCTACTGCCGCCAGAACAGTGCTGTCGGGAAAGCGCGTCCACTCCATTGCGAGCGTCGGAGTCTCCATGGGCTGGCGATGATAACGAAACGCTGCCTGAAGCGGGAAACGGGCCAGCGATCGGAGATAGGGATTGACTTCTTTCAAGTCCATGCGCTTCAGGCCACCTCCTTCAGTAGCGGTGAGTTCCATGGCGCCTGTGCCTTCCACCAACACTTCGCCGGTTTCACGTTGCGTGTCAACAAAGCCAATGATCGGAGCATCGGCTTTTGTGCCGCTCAGCGGGCGCTGCATGGAGATGAGAAATTCATGGCTGCGCGGCGCTGAAGAATTCACGCGAATGACTAACTTGCCATTCTCGATCTCGCTTGAATCCACGGTTGCGCCGGATACGCCCGTGATCTCATATCCGGCCGGCGCGTCGACCATAAATTGCGTAGGATCGCCCTGGATCACCGTGACATCAGCCAGGGCCGCGATGCGGAGTTCCTCATCATTCACCGTAACCAGCGTTTTCACATCGGAAAGGAAACGCACTTCATGCTTGACCACTGGAGCCTGCACAATGCCGGTGATCCATGAGATATTTGCCGGCTGTCCCGGGACAAGCGTAGCTTCCAGCGTGGTCTGGCCTTTTTCTGTCGTGCGTGAAGTGATCAGGCCGGGGCTGATGCGCACCAGGCTGTGGTCGCCGGGAATTACTAACTGCAAGCGCACGCTGCCGGCTGCCGGCACAGGCAGATTGAATGACGCGCGCCCAGGCTCAATCGCCAGCGGCATGCCAGTATCCAGCGCGACGGAAAACTCCGCAGCACCCGGCAGGACGGCTATTGACGTTGAACCTTCCACTTCCAGCGGCAGGCTCTTCCCTTCCTGGCGTGCATTGAGAATGGTAACTCCGGTGGTCAGCGGCACTTTGGCAGCGCCTTTGCTGAAAACCTCGCCATCCAGTTGCAGAGTGCCCAGCACAGTTTCATTCGTGACGTGAAGCTTCATGTCCGCGCGCTTGATAGCGTAGGGCAGCGGCGGGGTTTCACGCTGTTTCGACGACTTGGAAGCCAGTTCCACCAGCCGGTTGTATTCGGCCAGCGTCAGCGTGACATTACCGGTGGTGGGCAGCGGGAGCGACGCATTTTCCGCGCCCATTGCATAGATAGAGAACATCATGAGGATTGCCAATAACTTTTTCATTTGCCACCATCCTTCTTTTCGCGCTGATAGTTGAATTCAAGTTCCGGAGCATGATTTTCCGCCGTAAGTTCGGAAACAAAAAACAGTGATGGCCCGAACGCGGGAAATGCCGGCCGGATGGGCAGCACTTTGGCGCCGCGTCCGCCGAGCGATTTGTTTTTGAAGTTATCGACCAGGACCTGCGTGGCGGATTGTTGCGTGCCATTCTTGGTCACAACACTAACCGAACCTGCATTCCTGCCGTACTCCAGATCGATCGCAGATCCCGTGCCTGCATCGAAGGCGGCAGAAGTGGGCGCTTCATAGTTTTCCACTCTGAATGCGCCGGCTTCCGGAGCGAGCTTAAACAGCGGAGGATGGTAGAGCAGCAGACCGGTGCGTGAGATCGGCAGATCAACGGCAGGCAGCGGCAGTTGGGCCTTGCCTTTATCTGTCCATGCAGGTTGACGGACCAGGTAAAAAACTTCCAATACAAAAGCAGGAGCCTCCTCCCCGGCACGGGATTTTTCCAGCGGCAGCAGCAGGCTGCCGTCTTTGGATTCGCCGGGACGCGCCGGCTTTCCATTCACTGAAGCGCTCCAAATAGCCGCGTTTGGCGGCAAAGTGATTTTGAGAAAATTTTTCTGATTGTTGCGGATCGCGTATTGCGCCTGCACCAAGCTCTTGCCTTCTTTGCTCACCAGAACGCGATAGCGAGCTTCTTCAATGTTGGCAACCAGAACGGCCTGCTGCGCGTAGCGAGCAATGTCCACAGCGAGAGAGCGCGGCGCTTTGGCATCTGAAGAACGGAAACGGAAGGCAGCCATAGAAGGCGATTGCCGCGCGGCAACGTAATCTCCCAGCTCTGTTGCGTCCGCGTTTTCCAGGCCCTGCGTTTTCAGGTCTTTGATTTCGCCTGCGCCCAGCACCTCCACGGCAACGCCGCCGGTATCGCGCTCTGTGTTGAGCAGGCGCAGTAGTGAGATTTCAATGTGTCCGTCGCGCGGCGTCTTGGTTTCACCGCTGATAGTAAAGCGCGCGGACTGTTCCACCGGCTCAAGGAATGTGACCACCAACTCTCCGGCTTTGACTTCCCAATCCGCAACCATTCCGCCTGAGACCTGGTTGATGGTTACGTTTTCCGGCAGCTGAATCCTGGCTTCTTTCGCGGCGCCCTGCGTCACTTCAACGTTCACTTCAGCATAAAGTGATGTTGAATCTTCAGCCAGGCTGGTGAGCTG
>DASXKZ010000268.1:0-3957 GCA_036496525.1 Candidatus Angelobacter sp. | reverse complement strand
CGCCCTGCTGCACAAAGACAGTTCCGCCGCCAAAGGTGCCGCGGCCGTGGTCGATGATGGCTAAAGGCTTTTCTTCATCGAAAAATTTATTGATCTGCCGCTGCAGGCGGGCGCGCTGGGCAAATTCGCGAAAACGGGCATCATTCCGCTCACTGGGAATTTGATAGTTCTCAATTTCAGCCAGCGACTTTTCATTCAACCGCTCTGAAAGCGGCTCTACTGAAGGCTTGACTTCAGGGTCGTCGCCGTAAAGCACGATCTTTCCTGCCAGTTTGCCTTTATATTTTGCCAGGTCCTGCGGCCCGCGAATGTTCACCCGAATAACGCTGCCGCTGACCGTGCCATTCGTTCCTGGCGTCCACGCTTTGGCGTATGCGATGAATGGCGCCGTATCCGGCGAGACCATCCGCACATTGATGTATTCATTGGCCCAGCCGCGTCCGAAGGGCTCCCAGGGCTCAAGATGCGAGTTAACCAGGCCAAACTCCTTCAGCTTGTCGCGGGTCCATTCGTTGGCCTTGTGCATGTTGGGAGAGCCGGTCAGGCGCGCGCCAATCTGGTCCATCAATCCGCTGGCTATCTCCATGACTTTGGAATTATGAAAACCTTCATAGCGGATCTTGCTGATCGCATCCAGATCAACTTTCTCCTGGGCGCTGCAATTCAATGCGATGGCCAGCGAGAGTACCGCGATAAACAAGTTAAGGCGCTTGATGATTGGCATTATTTCTCCTTGAAATGGGCCAGAGTGGTGGGCAGAGCAGTTTAAATGCACCACAGGATGCGGTCAAACAGTTGTTGAGTGAAGATTTGTTGAGCAGCTAGCGGGTGGCCCGCGGCCTGCCCACGCGGATCAGTGCAATGGTAAAACCGCAAATGGCCCCAAGAATCGCCACGGGCAGAGCTGCCTTATAAGCCAGCGACATGTCTGGAGTGGTGTGGCTCGCAGCCCTGAGCGCCAGCAGCACAAAACACAGGAATGCCACAGACAGAAAGAAGGTAATCACTCCTGTAACCAGGCCAATCCCGGCGCTCAAAAAGAATTTCTTCATAAAAGACCCATTACTTCCGATAAATGAACTGTACGTTAGAATAATAGCGTGAGTCAGGCAGTCAATGCGCAACTCCGCACCGCGCAAGAGATTATTCGCGACGCGCGAGTCAACCAGGCACCCAACGGTATCTGCTATACCACCTCGGGCGAGGTCATGCTCCCTTCCGACGATCTGGAGCGGATCATCGGCGCCGTGCCGCGCCCAATTGCTGCGGCGCTGGAGCGCAAAGCATTCTACTTTGTGCCCATCACCATCAGCGATGGTGACAAAACTCTCATCGCAGAGCGTTTTGATGGTGCACCGCCGGAAGGTGCAATCTGCCATCGCAATATCGATTCCGGCAACTCGCAATGCGTCTTTATCTCCACCCGCCTGCTGGATGAGCGCTTTGCCATTGCCTTTGAGTTCTACATCAATGTAGGTCACGCATTCGTGGATAAAGCCGGCATGTCCCCGGAGTTTGCGGAACTGGTGTGGTCACAGGCGCAGAGCAACGTCCGCGGTGAAACCAGCCTTGATGCGCACGAATTTCGCAAGATGGCCCAGATCACCAGTTCCGGCCGCGTTGATGAAAAAGCCAAGTCAGATTATCTGGCCGCCGCCTTTTGTGACTCAATCGCCATTTACCTGCTCTCGCTCTGTCTCGATGTGGATTATTACGAGTTGCGCGAACGTGACTATCCGCTGCTGGCGCCTTCAGCGCTGGCCGAACGCCTGAAAAAAGTTGCGGCGCTGTTTCCGCCCAATCCGGGATTTCAGTTCAACATTTTTTATAAGCGCAGGAGTTAAATGTTGGATTTTGGCGGCTACGGTGATCGTCAACGCAAGGACTGGACCGTTTATCATCGCGCGAAGCCGACTCGCGTGCTGAGCGCTCTGTATCAGGCGCAGAGTAATGCAGTCGATAACGAAGACGCTGAGCGGTTTGGAGCGCAGCGACCAAAAAAATGATTGCGCATTTACGCGGCAAGCTCTTCTCGAAGCACCCGAACCAGGCGATTGTCGAAGCCGGTGGCGTCGGCTATGACGTGACAATCAGCGTGCCGACGTTCTCCGAATTGCCGGCGTTGGGTGTAGAAGTATCTTTCTTCATTCACACCCATGTCCGGGAAGATGCGCTGGCGCTTTTCGGATTTCTGCGCGCCGGGGAAAAGCAATTATTTGAGAAGCTGCTGAGCGTCAGTGGAATCGGCCCCAAGCTGGCCATCACCATCCTGAGCGGCATGCCCGTGGACGCCATGATAGCCGCCATCAAGGGCAACAACGTGGCTTCCCTTACCCGCGTCCCTGGCATCGGCAAAAAGACCGCTGAGCGCATGGTGCTGGAGCTGCGCGACAAACTGGATGCCTTTGGCGTCCCGCCTGAAACCGTTGCTGCCACTTCACCGGTGGAAGAAGATGTGATCTCGGCGCTGGTTAACCTGGGCTATCAGCGCCCCATGGCGGAGCGCGCGCTGGCCAAGATCGGCGATGTCTCCGGGCAGAGCTTCGACTCGCTCTTCCGCAAAGCCATGGCCGCGTTGGCAAAGTAAGAACTCATACCAAATCCTGCCGATCAAAGTTGCCAAACCGGCTTACACTTGCAGTTACACCATGCGCGGCAGGTCACATTTCGCAGTCTTTTTCCTGCTTATCACAATGTCACTGCAAGCGGCAGACCAGAAACAGGGCCAGCAGTATTACTTTAAGCCGGACCAGACCGCAGATCTTACCGCAGACACAAAGCTGAACACAGCCAAACAAAATTGTGAGAACTGGGCTATGGCAGCGGGTCTAGAGACCATGCTACAGCGCCAGAATGTTCCACTCGACCAGAGCTTCTGGGTCATGCGCCTGAACGGCGGCGAGTTGTGCGTGGACGACATGCCAACCATTGACGCGTTAAAGCTGGTGGTGAATCGTGATTTTGTTTTAGATGATGGCCGCCACGTTCGTCTCGAAATCCAATTCACGCCGCCGGTGAGTATCGATCCCATAATTGCCGGACTGAAATTGCAACAAGTAACGCTGCTGCTGTGGCGCGGACATCCTTATTACGTCACCGGACTTACCTACGACGAGCGGATTGGCCGCGACGGCACGCGCTATTTTGAAGTTAAGGAAATCCGCCTGGCCAATACTTACGCCAAGCTGCCTGGAGTTACGTTTCAAAAAGGACGGGACGATCCAGCAGAGATTCAGGGGATTTTGAGTGTAAAGGTTATGCTGCCATAGGGCGGGGCCTGCTACTTAGCAGGTGATCAGCAAACGGTAAATGGCGAATCTAAGTCAAGACCCATTACATCTGGCTTGACATTTCTAAGCGGATGCTGATTTTGAAAGCAAAGCCGCCACTCCCAACCCAGCCACAGCAAGAACGAGAAGGCCAGTTAGGGCTTTGTCGTTTTGTTTTCGAATGTAAATAGCAGCCCAACTATCTCCCTGAAGTATTCTAAGAACCTCATTCATCGTCGGACGGGCGTCAGGATCAGTTTGGGAACATATGACTATGAGCTGGCGAAGCCATTCAGGGCAATTCAATCCGTGGATTGTCGGATCAAGTTGCTGTCCATCCAGTGGTGGACGTCCAGTAACAAGGTGGGATAGTGTGGCGGCAAATGAATATGTGTCGGAGAGTGGTGAGGGCGTAGCTCCCTTGATAACCTCAGGGGCACGGTAGCCTTCCGTTCCTCCTTTATCTGGGGAGAACAGCACGCTAAGTCCGAACCTAAAGCCCAAAGGCCCGTTTCCTAGCGGATCCCCCAGTTTAAGATGACCATCCTGCGTAACGAGGATGTTGAGAGGCTTAAGATCACCGTGTGCACCGGTCTGCAAGTGAAAACCGGCTAAGGTTTTGGCCAGCCACACTGCCACAGCATGAAGCTGCATTTCGGAGAGCAGGCCGACATACTGCAACAGCGTT
>DASXKZ010000267.1:0-3034 GCA_036496525.1 Candidatus Angelobacter sp. | reverse complement strand
TGCATCTTTATCTCTGATACGCACGACGGGAAATAGTTGCACAAATTGGGTTGCGCTAGGAACAAATGACCGAAAGCCTGGCTAAAGCCCCGCACCACATGAAGCCTGGCGGGCGCAGAGCTATTTGGAGGGGATCAATGTGGCGTGGCTGGCAACGCATTGCCAGGTTTGATCATGCTTGATCCAGGTGTCGGTGAAGCGCTCGCGATGCACGTACGGTTTGCCTTTTTCGATGCCTTTGATGCGGAAGATGCCGACCACCACGGCGGTGTCACCGTAGACCTGGACACTGACCTGCTCGTTGACGGCCTGGGAAGGTTTGTATTCCGGATCCTTAATGCTGGCGAGAAATTCGCTTTTCGAAGAAATGCTGCCGTCAATTTCTACCGCGATAAACGTGCTGGCGAGAAGCATGTCCAGCGCTTTCGTATCTTTAGCTTCGATCGCGTGATTCCAGGCGTTTTCCAGCCCGAGTACGCGCCCGCCTTCATCCTTGGCTGAGTTTTGCGCAAAGATCGGCGCGCAAGCAAGAATCATGAGCGTAACCGCACCCACAAAGAGGTTTTTCACGAATTGTTCCTCCTCTGCATCAAGAAAGCCTTTATCCAGGTTGTTCTCAGCATAGAGCAGTCGCGGCTTCAAAGCAGCGAAAGCGTGCGAGGAGTTTCATATGCAGCAAGTACAGTTGCAGCCAGGAAAACCGCTCACAGGAGAGCTGGAGATTGGGCGCACGAGTTTTTTTGTAGCTGGAGTGTGGATTGAAATAGGAACGGGCACGAACGAAGCGTGCCCTGCGAAGAGAAAGCGGCCCGGCCGAAGGCCGACACTACGGCAACACTGCTTACGCGATGGTGACCTCAGGGCTGAGATACACGTCCTGAATCGCGTTCAGAAGCTGCACGCCATCCTTTAGCGGGCGCTGAAACGCCTTGCGCCCGGAAATCAGCCCCGTGCCTCCGGCGCGCTTGTTGATTACGGCGGTGGTCACAGCTTCTTCGAAATCGTTTGCGCCAGACGCTCCGCCGCTGTTGATCAGCCCCGAGCGGCCCATGTAGCAATTTGCCACCTGGTAGCGGCAAAGGTCGATGGGATGATCGCTGGCCAGGTCAGTGTAAATGCGCTTGTCGAATTTTCCGTAGCTGGAATCGCCCATGTTGAGCGCCCCGTAG
This sequence comes from Candidatus Angelobacter sp., assembly GCA_036496525.1. Taxonomy (GTDB): domain Bacteria; phylum Acidobacteriota; class Terriglobia; order Terriglobales; family Acidobacteriaceae; genus Angelobacter. Next base: position 1,865 of record DASXKZ010000267.1, on the reverse strand, counting down.
CCGCCGTTATTTTCCGGCAACTTTTGCTTGATGATGTCGGCTTGAATGGTTACGCCGAGATGATTGGCCTGTCCGGTCAGGTCGGCGGAAAGATGATAGTCCTTGTCTTTCTTGAACGCGTTGTTGCGCAGGTAGCACCACAGCACTGTAGCCATACCCAACTCATGCGCGTGCGCGAAAGCGTGGCTGACCTCAACGATCTGGCGGTCGCTCTGGTCTGAACCGAAATAAATCGTTGCGCCGACGGCCACCGCGCCCATGTCGTAGGCCTGCTTCACGCTGGCGAAAAAGATTTGGTCGGCCTTATTGGGAAAGGTGAGCAGTTCGTTGTGATTGAACTTCATCAGAAATGGAATTTTGTGCGCGTACTTGCGGGACACCGAACCAAGCACGCCAAGCGTGGAGGCCACCGCGTTGCACTGCCCTTCGATTGCCAGCTTGACGATATTTTCGCCGTCGAAGTAGTCCGGATTTTTGGCGAAGCTTGCGGCCGCAGAATGTTCGATGCCCTGGTCCACCGGCAAAATGGAAAGATAACCCGTCCCACTAAGGCGGCCGGTGTTGAACATGCGCTGCAGGCTGGCGATGACGCGTGGGCTACGATCGGAGACAGACCAGATGCGGTCCACAAAATCCGGCCCGGGCAAGTGCAACCGGTCTTTGGAAATCTTTGGAGAACTAAATCCGAGCAGTGAATCCCCTTTTGCGCCCAGATAGGTTTGGATGGAACTAGTCATTGCTGTAGCCATTTGCTTTCTCCTAATCTATTGCAGAATTTCTTTTGAGAGCATTGATCCCGCCGCTTGATCCGCCAGCCACGATAATTTTCCGTTCGAAGGCTGAATCATCTGCGCGGGCAGTTGTTCCGGCTCGTGCGGACCTTCAAGTACCGCCTTCAACGCCCAGGCTTTGTCCGCGCCAGCGATCATAAAAATAATGTTCGCGGCATTGTTTGCAGCCGGCGCCGTCAACGTAACGCGTTCGGCGTACAACTTGCCAACCCAGTTGCGTGTCACGATGCGCTCCGTCTCGTGCAGAGCTTTCGTGCCGGGGAAAAGCGACAGCGTGTGGCCTTCGCTGCCCATGCCGAGCAAAACCAAATCAAATCGGGGAAACTCGCCCGCTTTCAATCCGAATTCGCGTTGTATCGTGGCCTCGTATTCGACAGCGGCTCCCGCCGTATCCGGATATTCGCCCTTGATGCGATGAATCTGTTTCGGTTGCAACGGCACCTTCGCGAGCATGGCGTCCGATGCCATCTGAAAATTGCTGTCGGCATGGCCAGGACCGACATGCCGCTCGTCCCCGAAAAACACTTTCATTTTATCCCAGGGAAGGGAATTACGCAGCGCAGGATTCTCGGCGAGCAACTTATAGAGCGCTTTGGGTGTCGAGCCACCAGAAAGTGCGATCGTGAAGGCCCCGCGCGCGGCCGCAGCTTCACTGGCGATGCGCACGACTTCGTCAGCCGCACGCTGCGCAATCTCTATTCCGTTGGCAAACAATTCTACTTTGCGATTCGGCACCAAGCGCGTCCTTTGTGCTGGTTAGGATTTCTTAGTTGATGTCGCGGCAGTATTTCTCGCGGCGAATTCTTCCATTTCAATGTCGCGCCAGGCACGGCCGTCGCGCTCCATCAAATCGTCGGCCTCTTTCGGTCCCCACGAACCAGATGGATAATTTGGGAAACCACGGGCGGGCAGCGCCTTCCAGACATCCAGCAGCGGCTGGATCACGCTCCAAGCCGCCTCGACCATATCTGCGCGCTGGAAGAGCGTGGCATCGCCGACCATGCAATCGTAAAGCAGGCGTTCGTATCCGGTGCTGTGGGAAGCGCCAAAATCGCGCGCGTAATCGAAATCCAT
>DASXKZ010000266.1:0-14233 GCA_036496525.1 Candidatus Angelobacter sp. | reverse complement strand
TGCGTGTCGCCGCAGACCGTCACTTAACTGAGTAGCCGCGTGCGTCGATGCAAGAGGAAAACGCGCTTTTCACCTTGGTTAAGGCCTCTTGTTGTTGTGCCCTCGATTGTTGCTGCGCCCGGGTTCACGTCGCTCGTCCGCAAAAGAAGAAAACCTGAGACACAGAGGAACTGAGGAAGCGGAGGAATCAAGAACTCCGAGCAGCAACTCAAGTTCCTCCGCTACCTCCGTTCCTCCGCGTTTCGAAGGTTTCATCAGGGGCACCGGACCCTTTTGGGGCCGAATCCTGAGTGCTCAGTGCTGAATGCTTGTTATAATTCGCCAATCCCGCACTTCCACTCGCAAAAGGCGGATTTATGAAAAAATCAGTGGTTGTTCTTTTTCTTCTCATGAGCACATTCCTGAACGCAGAAGACAAAACCGCAAGCAGCGCTAATGCGCCAGCGCCACCACCGCCTCCGGTGGCGAAATCTATCCATACGGGAAACGATATTAACGGCGGCAAGCTGGTGGACAATTATCGCTGGCTTCGCGACAAATCGAATCCCGAAGTCGCGCAGTACCTGGAAGCCGAGAACGCGTATGCCGAGGGTGTGATGAAGCCCACCGCGGCGCTCCAGCAAAAGCTCTATGACGAGATGGTGAGCCACATCAAAGAGACAGACGTGAACGTCCCTTATAAGGACGGCGGATATTTTTATTATTCACGCTGGGAAAAAGGGAAGCAGTACCAGATATATGCCCGCAAAAAAGCAAACCTTGAAGCGGCAGAAGAGATCACGCTGGACCAGAATGAACTGGCCAAAGGGCAGCCTTTCATGTCACTGGGCGCCTATGAAGTGAGCGATGACGGCAATCTTCTGGCTTACTCCACGGACAACACCGGTTATCGCCAATATAAGCTGCGGGTGCGCGACCTGCGGACCGGCAAGGACTCTGAAGTCATCGCCGATAGAGTCGGGTCAGTGGTCTGGGCCAATGACAACAAGACGCTCTTTTATACCGTGGAAGATGACAAGACCAAGCGCCAATATCGACTCTATCGGCATGAGCTTGGGGCAGCCGTGGGCAAGGACGACCTGGTCTATGAAGAGAAGGACGAGCGGTTCACGGTAAACGCAGGAAAATCTCGCAGCGACAAATATATTTTTCTCCAGATCGGCAGCCATACGACTTCTGAAGCGCGGTATCTGGACGCTTCTGATCCTAAAGGTGAATGGAAGCTGGTGGCTCCGCGCCAGCAGGACGTCGAATATTATCCTGACCATCACGGCGATCAATTTCTGATCCGCACCAACGATAAAGGCCGCACTTTCCGGCTGGTGACTGCACCGGTGAGCGCGCCGGGAAAAGAGAATTGGAAAGAAATTGTTCCTACCCGTGCTGACGTGATGCTGAATGACATTGAAGTCTTTGAAGACTTCTACACGCTGGTGGAACGCGAGAACGGGCTGCCGCAGCTTACGATCGTAAATTTTGCCGATGGCAGCAAGCAGCGCATTACCTATCCTGAGCCGGTGTACACGGCTTCAGTTCAGGTGAATCGAGAATACAAGACCAACAAGCTGCGTTACGCTTACCAATCGTTGGTCACGCCCGCATCGGTCTTTGATTATGACGTAGAAAAGCATACGTCCGCACTGCTGAAGCAGACTGAAGTGCCGGGCGGCTATGATCCTGCAAAATATCAGTCTGAGCGCGTATGGGCAACGGCTAAAGACGGAATCAAAGTCCCTATATCCCTGGTGTACCGCAAAGACCTCAAGAAGGCTGATGGTTCCAACCCGCTTTATGTGTATGGATACGGCTCTTACGGCGTCATCCTTCCCGTGACGTTTGGCTCAACCCGGCTTTCTCTGCTGGATCGCGGCGTGGTGATGGCGTTTGCGCATATCCGCGGTGGCGGCGACATGGGCAAGCCGTGGCACGATGCCGGACGGATGATGAACAAGATGAACACCTTCACTGACTTCATCGCCTGCACGGAGTATTTGGTGGCAAATAAATATGGCTCGCGCGACAAGATCGCCATCGAGGGCGGATCGGCAGGTGGGCTGCTGATGGGGGCAGTGACGAACCTGCGTCCTGACCTGTTTAGGGCCGTGGTTTCGCATGTGCCATTTGTCGACGTGATGAACACGATGCTGGACGCTTCATTGCCGCTGACCGTGGGCGAGTATGAAGAGTGGGGCAATCCCAACGAAAAGCCGGCCTACGACTACATGGTGAAGTATTCGCCGTACGATAACCTGAAAAAGGGAGCGTATCCCGCGATATTGGTAAAGACCTCTTTTAACGATAGCCAGGTAATGTACTGGGAGCCGGCCAAATACGTGGCCAAACTGCGCACGCTCAAGACCGACAAGAATGTCCTACTGCTGAAGACCAACATGGCCGCCGGCCATGGCGGCTCGTCTGGACGGTATGACCATTTGAAGGAAATTGCGTTTGACTACGCGTTTATGCTGACGCAGTTGGGCATAAGCAATCAGTAGTCAGCATTCAGCAATCAGCCAAAACAATTTCACCGCAAAGGTCGCAACGGTCGCAAAGGAGATTTGATGGATTTTCTTGACCCTTTGCGTTCTTCGCGGCCTTTGCGGTGAGTTCTTTGGTGCTGAATGCTGAGCGCTGGTGTTGAAACGCTTTTTACGCTGCTGGTTTCTTGCTGCGGCCTTTCCTTAATTCTTCTTCACTCCGTTCGCGCGTTTTGCCGCTTTCTTCGAGTTTCAAAGGATCGGCTCCGGGATCTTCGCCTTCGGATTTGCCAGTCTCCGGATTTGCGATGTATAGCAGATCAGACAGATCGCTGGCGTGCTCTTCTTCTTTGCGCAGCAGTTCTTCCACCAGAGTGCGGGTAGTAGGATCATTGGCGCCGAAATAGCGAACCATCTCTTGATAGACCTCAATCACCATGCGCTCGGCAATCAGGTCTTCGCGGATCATTTCCGCCAGGGTTTCCCCTTCAACATATTGCGAAATAGAACGCTCCAGCAGGCCTTTGGGATCAAAATTGGGTTTGCCGCCCAGTTGCTGGATGCGCTCCGCCAGTGAGTCGGCGTGCTCGCGCTCGTCATCGGCATGCTCCTTGAATTCATCTGCCACGCTTTTGGCGTGAACGCCGGTGGCCATGAAGTAATGATGCATGTAGCGCAGCACGCATACAATCTCCGTTGCCAGGGCTTCATTCAGGATTTCAATGGTTTTATTTACGTCGCCTTTATAACTTTCGGTTACGGCGCCGTCTTCCATCTTGTGAATGGCGCGTTGGCGTATCTCCTGTATATCTCTAACAAAATGTGGCATAAGTTTCCTCGTCGGGGGCGGGATAATTGGAAGTAACAGAGATAAGATTGCTGTCAGGCAAAACAGGATGTCCTGGGCTGTCGGCAGGTGAGAAGTTCCGGTGGTAGACCGGAACGGACTGGTCTCGCGCAAAGGTTTATAAACTTCTTAATGTGCGATATCGAACAATAAATTGAACTTGTGGAGGGCGGGCGGTTTACCTGCTATGATTTCTCCGTCCTCGACTCTGATAGACACGTTGGCTGTTAGTGCCTGCCTATTTCTGCTGAGAACCATCTCTAACGTTAGTAAAGGACTTCCATGAAGAAGATTTTTGTAGGTAACTTTTCCTTCAGCCTTTCCGAAGACGAGCTAAGATCTCTGTTTGCGCCGTTCGGAGCTGTTGACAGTGCGACGGTCGTAACCGACCGTGCCACTGGACGATCACGCGGCTTTGGTTTCGTGGAAATGCCGAACAACGATGAAGCGGAAAAAGCCATTGCCGGTTTGAATGGCAAGGATTCTGGCGGGCGGGCGTTGACCGTGAACGAAGCGCGTCCAAAAGTCGATCGCGGCGGCCGCGGCGGCGGTGGAGGCAGAGACGATTATTCCGGCCACGCGCGCCAACCCCGCGAACCTCGCTGGTAAGCGAAGCAAGTTTGATGCGGTAAGCACTTGGGACGCCGGAATTCCGGCGCATGATCGGGCGATCTACTCTTCGCGTAGCGCCTCTGTAGGGTGAATCTGTGCCGCGCGAAACGCGGGCAAGTAACTTGCAGTCACAGTCACCGCAGCCAGTGTCAACGCGGCCAGCGCCAGCGTGAGTGGATCGTGCGGCTTCAGGCCGAACAACAAGGCTGAGGCCGCCCTGGTGGAAGCCAGGGAGAGTCCTATGCCAATGGCAAGGCCCACCGCCAGCAGAAGCGCAGCTTCGCGCATCACCAGGGCCAGGACCCGCCCACGGTCTGCGCCCAGCGCCATGCGAATACCAATCTCATTCCGGCGCCGAACCACCATATAGGAAATCACGCCGTAGAGCCCTATCGTAGCCAGGACTCCAGCCAGAAACCCGAAGAAGCCCGAGAGTGAAGCCATCAGGCGCTCGCGCTGCAGCGTGTCACGTATCGTGGTCTTGAATACTCTGAATTCGATGACCACGTTCGGGTTGACTTTGGCAATGGACCTCTCGACGGAAGCGGTCAGCGAATCCAGAGCAAGTTCAGATCGGACAATCACGGATACATTGGTATCGGGTTTCTTGTCCTGCGATTTGGGGAGATAGGCGATAGGCCCAAAGTCGTCGCGCAGATCGGAGTACTTGGTGTCTTTCACGACGCCCACAACCTGATAGACAGACTCCGGCTGCCCGGCGCCTTCGTCGACGCGAAAAATGGCGCCCAGCGGTTCCGTGCCTTTGAGCATTTTGCGTACAAAAGATTCATTCACTACGGCCACGGCCGGCGAGTTGAGCGTGTCCTGGGGACCAAAGTCGCGCCCTTTGATGAACGGGGTTTCCATGGTTTTGAAGTAGCCGGGCGAGATACCGTTGAAGTTTACGATTTCGTGCACGTCCTGACCGCCGTTATTGAAGTGAACGTCGTCATTCCACATGTTTCCACTGACTGGAACAACGCTGGCTGTCGCGGCTGATTCCACTCCAGGCAGCGCCTGAAGGCGGTCTGCCATTTCTTGTTTGAAGTTGTTCCGTTCCGCCAATGGGATATTCAGCTGCGTGAAATCAAGGTCCACCACCAGAATGCCGTTCTGGCGGAAGCCGGCATCAAGATGGATGAGGTTCTGGAAGCTGCGGACGAAGAGAAAAGCGCCCACCAGCAAAACCATCGAGAGAGCAATCTGCGAAACAACCAGGATGCGGCGCAGGCCAAAGCGCTCGCGGCCGGCAGTAACGCCACGGCTCCCTGCCTTCATGGCGACGATAGGCGGGGTAGACGTAGCCTTGATCGCCGGCATAAGGCCAAAGAACAGGCACGTAAGCAATGCGGCAGCTGCGGTAAAGCCGAGCACACGCCAGTCGAGGGCAAGATCCAGAGTGATGCCGCCAACCTGCGTGGTCAGGTAAGAGATGAGGATGCGCGTCAATCCCTGGGCCAGCACTATGCCGGCGAACGCGCCAATGGCGGAGAGCAGCAGACTTTCCATCAGCAATTGCTGCATCAGCCTGAAGCGCGCTGCCCCCAGCGCCAGCCGGACGGCGATTTCACGCTCACGTGCGTTGGCGCGGGCAAACATGAGATTGGCAAGATTGGCACAGGCAATCAGCAGAACTGTTCCGGCAATCGCCAGCAAGAGCCACAACGGCTGCTCAAACCTGCGGCGCAGGTTGGAAAGGCCGGTGTCCGCGGGTTCAGCTGCCAGCTTCCATTCCAGGAAATGTTTGGCCTCTTCTGCCTGATACCGCGCAGGGAGAGTCGCGTGAAAAATTCCCGGCGAGATGGCCTCCAACTGGGCCGTCGCTTTGCCGGCCGACCAGCCAGGCTTGAGACGGCCGATGATCGCCAGCCACCATCCATCACGCCGGTCGAGAACTGAGTACTCGCCGTTGATCAGCGGTTCACTGCAAAGGGGAACGGCAAGATCGTAAGAGCGGCCGACTTCGACGCCATAGAACCCCGGCGGCGTTACGCCGATGATCTCGGCAGGATGGCCTTCCAACATGAGTTTGCTGCCGATGGCGGAGGGCTTGCCGCCGAATTCCTTTTGCCAGAAGCCATAACTGATCACGACCCCCGGCAGGCCGCAGCCGCGTTGATCGTCGGCCGCAGAGAAGACCCGACCCTGAACGGCGGGTACGCCGAGCGTCTTGAAGAAGTCACCATTGACGTAGAGGGCGCGCGCCGGGCGAACGCGTCCCCCGGTGGCAAGATTAAAGGCCGCGGAGTTCCACGCCGCCAGGCCGGAAAAAGCCTCCTGGTGGTCACGAATCTGCTCAAAGATGGAGTTAGTAAAAAACGGAAAACTGCCACGCGCGTTTCCGGAGCGGCCCTTCGCATTGGGCGTGCGAATGACCGTGAGCTCTTCCGGATGCCTGACTGGCAGAGTGCGCATGTGGACTGCGTCGAGCAGCTGGAAGATTGCCGTATTGGCGCCGATTCCAAGGGCGAGCGAGAGAATGGCAACGGTGGAGAATCCGGGATTCAGCCGCAAGGTGCGGAGACCGTAGCGGAGATCCCGGGCAAGGCGTCCCAACGCGCCGCGCAGGCTGGGCGGAGGCGGCAGGGCAGGTTCAAACCGCGCCTGCTTTTCCACGCGCAACAAATCTCTTTCCAGACGGCTGCCCTCACTTAATTCCTTGAGCACGGCTTCACGAGCGGAATTGGGCGACAAACCTCCAGTGACCAACTCTTCAAAGCGCTGCTCCATATGCTGCGCAAGTTCTTCCGCAATGGCGGCTTCCCGTGTGGGCTCAAGACTTAGACGAGACAGGCGCAAACGAACTTCTTCTTTGAAGTCAGGCATTTTCAATCCCCGCAATCTGGTTGATGGCAGCAACAAAAGATTGCCAGTGCGTTCGCTGGAGGCGCAGAACTTTCCTGCCGGCAGCGGTCAACCGGTAAAAGCGGCGGCGACGCTGACCTGCTTTATCCACCCAGCGGCCCTGGATCCATCCGCGTTTTTCCATTCGATACAACATTGGATAGAGCGATGCCACGTTGAAGCGCAGCGCCCCTGCGGAGCGCGATTCAATCAACTTGCAAATCTCATAGCCGTGGCGCTGGCGATCTTCCACCAGAGAGAGAACAAGAAGTTCTGCGCTACCTTTTTTAAGTTCACGATCAAGTGTTGGCGTAGGCATATATGTTTAAGCAATATATCTGCCAAGCATATATTACTGTCAAGATGTTTGACTAGCCGGCGAAGGGATGGTTAGGCGGTGGCTAAGAAAAACTAAGCGATCCCAGAGGGATGAAGGCCCTGGCAATAAAAAACGGCCGCACCCGTTTAAGGATGCGGCCAGTTAAGGAGCGTACTGAGCTGTTATTTCTGTTAGCGGATGCGGCGAGCGATCATCTGCCACGAAGTTCCGTTCCAGAAGAGCAGACCGCGAACCTGAACGCTACCGCCGTTAGCCACTGCGACGCGGCTGTCGGTAGAAGCGTTCTTGGTTACGTGAACCACGGTCTGTCCGGAGATGATTCTCAGAGCAGAATCGGTGGCCAGGTTGATATCGAAGGTGTTGGCTGCGGCGTTTGCCACCACACCGGAGACGCCTTGCTGTTGCAAGTTAATTCTGTCGGGGTTGATGGAGCCGTTGGCCGGAGGCACAGCTACATCGGTATCGACTTCAATGCGCTGGCCCTGGTGGATGGTCGTCGCGTCGAAGGGGAAGGTTGCGCTGGGCAGGCCGCCGCCGAATCCGTTACCGGCTTTTACGCGGAACTTGCTGGCGTTGAGTCCGGCGATGTTCACGCTGAAGCTGGCGCCGATCTTGGCGTCATCAAATCCATTGCCGATGCCGTCCTGAGCATTTACCGTCAGCGTGGTGCCGCTGATGGAGGTGATCAGGCCTTCAACTTCTCCTCCGTTGGCGTTCTCCAGGCCTTCCACTTCCTTGGCGAACAAGCTGCCATCGGCGCGGGTGAAGCCTTCCACGGTCACAACCTGATTGAGCAGGCCGGCGACGCTGGTGACGCCGTCTTTGAACTCTGTGGTGCTATCCGTATTAAAGGTCATCAATGAACCTGTCTGGCCGACTTTGAAAGTGAAGCTGGATCCGTTCACTGCGGTCACTGTTCCCTGGACGTCTTCAATCTCGCCGTCATCATCCTGCTCGTTGCCTGCCACACCGGGAGCTTTTGCCGTGATGTTGAATGAAGTTGGACCAAAGCTGATGCCATTCACGACGCCGGCACTGGCCGTGATGGAGTTAGCGACGTTTACGTCAATATTGAGAACGAGCGGACTGCTGCCAATGGCGAGGTTCGGGTTGAGTGGAACAGTAATGGATGCGCTGGCTGGGCCATTGATGTGAACCGCAGTGCCCGTGCTAGTCAAGAATGTGAGTTCGGAATTCGCCAAAGTGAGGTTGGCAGCAGAGAACGTGCCCTGGGGCAGGCTGCCGGTCATGAATGGCTCAAATTTTCCTGAAGCGTGGGTCAACTCAATCCGGTTGTTGGCTGGGACTGAGATGGAAACCGGGGTGCCGCCACCGGCTGGCGTGAGCGACAACGACGATACCGACACTTCAAAGGCTATTACGCTGTCTGCAGGGGCATCACCAAAGCGGACTTGTGCAGAGTTGGCTCCAGCGGGCGTAGGCGTTGGGTTGGGGTTGGACGTGAGGCCTGATCCGCCACCGCCGCAGCCTACAGCTAGCGCAATGAGTATTGCCAACATAAAGATGGAGGTTAGCTTGGCCGCTTGGCTGAGGATGTTTTTGTAATTTTTCATTTGTATCTCTCCTGGAGGGGACCAAGCTGTTCTGCTAGAAAAGTGAGCTTTCTCAGTCCGCCGTCGAATAATATTTAATTTCTGGCTCTGGGGTATGTGACAAGCATCACGGCCATTGCGGAACAACTTTCTTGGCTATTTGCAAGGCAAATGCTTGAAAAACGGCTCAGCCATGCGATCGGCGACAGGGATAAGAGTGCGTCCGAAAATTTAGTTCCGGATCGGGAATGACCTGATTGGATACCAGCGCGTCGATGGCCCCCTGGAAACGGGAGGAGCCGGGAATCCCCCGGCGTTTTGCCGTCTTGACGTTACTGGGTAATCCGGCGTGCCACCATATTGAATTGTGTTCCAGTCCAGAAGAGCGGACCGCGCACGCGAATCACGCTGCCGTTGCCTACGTCCGCGCCACGATAGTCAGTTTTTGGCTGTGTAAGAACATGGATGGATGTCTCTTTGGAAAGCAGCGTCAGGTATGAACCTGCGGGCAGGAGCAGGTCAAAACTTGAAGAGCCTCCCGGCAAGGCAGCGAAATTGGAAACGGTTCCGCCGATGGCTTGATGTTGCAGCCTTGCCTGAATCGGGACGATTGGCTGACTGGCAGTTACGCCGCTTTGAGTGATGATTTCAATCCTCTGTCCTGCTTTCAGGTGAGTTGAATCGAAAGGAAAATTGATTGCCGGAGATGCAAGTCCTGACATGTCGCAATCGCCATAGTCTGTGGCAAAGGCGGTGGGTGGAAGGGACGAGATGTCCACCATGAAATCCTGCCCAATCTGGGCGCTGGTGAAGCCACTGCCGGTCCCATCTTGCGCGGCAAATTCCATCAAAGTGGGAACATTGAAACTGCCAACCACCGTAATGGTGCCTTCCGCCTGAGAAGCGTTCTGCGCCCCCAGATCTTCAACCTGCTGTGCAAAGAGCGTTCCATCCAAGCGCGTGAACCCTTCAATCTGAACGATCCGGTTCTGAAGATCTGGCAAGTGAAGTCCGCTGGGAAGCGTGGTGGTACCATCCACCACGAACGGCAGCCGCGAGCCGCTCTGTCCTGTCTGCAATACAAAGCCGTTGGAGGAGACTGCAATGACTTTCCCGGTCTCGTCTTCAAATTCCCCATTGTCATCCTGTTGCTGACCCTGGACTCCAACGGGCTGCACGCTGAATGAGAACGAAGATTCAGTAAAGTTGATGCCACTAATGTTTCCGGCCCCGTTATTCACAAGAGAGGCCGGTAGGTTTATATCCAGATTGAGCACTACCGGGTCATTGCCGACCGTCAGCGGCGGATTAAAGTTTATCCGCACGGTCTGGTCTGCGCCGTTCACCCTGTCAATCAACGTTACGGGCGCTGGGGTGAGCAAAGTCTTGGCATAGGTGAGGGAAGGCCCCTGGATTGTGATATCTGCGGCGGCATAGCTGCCTGGTTGCAGCGGCGTTACGCTCAGCGCTTGCATCTTTCCCGCAGTACGGCTCAGTTCCAGCCGATTCATGTTGACCGCGATGGTGGAAGGATCGCCCCCACCGACTGGAATCAGGCTGATGGGATTGCCGATGGTTACTTCAAAAGAGAAGACCTGGTCTGCCGGCGCGTCACCCACCCGCAATTGGATGACCGTCATATTCTGGGCGGCTGGAGGCGGAGCGGAAGTTGGTTGCTTCCGGAGTGCGACGGTACCGCAACCAGACAGGAGTGTGCAAAACAACAGGCTATGTGCAACTGTTTGCATCGTCCGTGGTAAACAAAAGTTCTTCATTCGGCTACCTTATCTGTGGGAACCGGAGCTAAAGCTTGCAAATGCAAGTACATGCATCCCCGGTGCCTTAGAGTTTCCGCTTGCCAACACTACAGGGTGTGCGCAATTTGAGTGCCCAAGAAGGAACTGGCCAAAGGGTGGAGGATCGGGGGTGGCTGGATTTGACCTGGCAGCAACCTGCAGGCGATAATTAGGAATCGAACGAACGTTCGGTAACCTTAGTCCCTATGGTACTGCAAAACACGGAAATCCGCTTGTCTGGCGACGCCCTGAATGGACGCAAAGGGCGGATGGCTCCTTCATCCGGGGAAGACGCGGCGGATTCCCGCTTTGACCGCAGGCTTGCGAAATTACTGCACCACGCCGCGCACATCTTCTGCGAAAAAGGATATGAAGGCGCTTCCATGCGCGATCTTTCCCGCGCCGCTGGAATGTCGCTGGCCGGTCTATATCATTACTTCGAGTCCAAGGAAGATTTGCTTTACCTGATTCAGAAACATACTTTCCGGACCATTATTGAGCGGTTGCAGGAACGGCTAAGGGAATCCAAGGACGCGGAAGAGCGCGTGCGCATCTTCATTGAAAATCACCTGGAATATTTTCTGGCGAACAAAGAAGCCATGAAGGTGCTGACGCATGAAGATGAAACGCTAAAGAATGGCCGCGGAGCCGAGATTCGGGCCATCAAGCGCGAATACTACAAGATTTGCCTGGACCTGCTGGAAGATCTGCGGCGTGAAAAAGGACTACAATTTTCCGGACGGCTGGCCGTGCTGGGACTCTTTGGCATGATCAACTGGATTTACACCTGGCACAATCCGCGCGTGGATTTGGACGCCGGAACCATGGCCGAGGAAATGAGCAACCTGTTTTTGCGCGGCGTACTCAATCCCGGCAAAACCAAACGCAAAACCGCAAAGATGAACGCCTGACGGCGTCCCACAAGATCAAGATTCGAAATTCATAAGGAGCTTTTGAACCATGGCGACAACCACAGCAACCGAAACCAAGACCCTGGTGAACTATCGCGTTGAAGACGGAATAGCGGTGATCGAGCTTTGCGATCCGCCGGCAAATACATATACCTATGAGATGAACCGGCAGCTGGATGAGGCAATCCTGAAAGCACGCATGGACAATGACGTTTACGTGCTGCTGCTGACCGGAGCGGGCGACAAATTTTTCTCCGCCGGCGCCAACATCAAAATGCTCTCCAGCGTAGATCCCACCTTTAAATATTATTTCTGCCTGCATGCCAATGAAATGCTGCTTCGTCTGGAACACACGCCCAAACTGGTGATCGCCGCGATCAACGGCCATTGCGTGGGCGGCGGACTGGAAATCGCTATGGCGGCCGATATCCGCATTGCACGTAAAGATGCGGGCAAGATCGGGCTGCCAGAAATCAACCTGGGCGTCCTGCCCGGAACGGGCGGCACGCAGCGCTTGAGCCGCATTGTGGGCAAGAGCAAAGCCATTGAGCTGATGGTGACCGGCAACACCTTTACTTTTGAAGAAGCGAAGGACATGGGCATTGTGAATGACATTTACGAGCGCGAGAACTTCATGGAAAACATAATGGAGTACGCGCGGCAGTTCACTCCTCCGAACAAAGCAGCGAAGGCCGTGGGCAATATCAAACGGTCTGTGCAGAGCGGCTGGGAGGTCCCCATGGAGTCAGCTCTGGCCATTGAGCGCGAACTGCAACAGCGCCTGTTTGCCAGCGACGACGCCAAGGAAGGCCTGGCGGCGTATGTGGAGAAGCGGCCGGCGACGTTTAAGGCGAAATAGGTCTTCTCTGAAATCCCGAGCGAAGCGAGGGAGCCCTACGAGCTTCCTCGCTGATCGGGGAAACAATTCTCCTTGGATTGCGCGACGAAAACAGTTGCGCTGAATCATTACGAAAGTTAAGAGCGACGTGAGGGTAATGATCCCTCGCTTCGCTCGGGATTGAAAAAACTCATGATCGCAGCTACCAAAGCAAAAGTTTCTCCCGGCAAACTGCTTATCGACGGCAAGTGGTCGGAAACAGGAAAATCATTTGACACCTTCAATCCCGCAACGGGAGAGGTGCTGACGCAGGTCGCCGAAGGCGGCGCAAGCGGCGTTGATCAGGCTGTGGCGGCGGCGCGCAAGGCGTTTGACGACGTCAACAGCCCGTGGCGCAAGATGTCTGCCAGCGAGCGTGGCAAGGTGCTGTGGCGCATTGCCGACCTGATTGAAAAGAACATTGAAGAGCTGGCCGAGTTGGAAACGCTCAACAACGGCAAGCCGATCTTTGAGTCGCGCTACGTGGACATGCCGATGGTGGCGGACGTTTTCCGTTACTACGCGGGATGGGCGACAAAAATCCACGGTGAGACTGTGAACACCTTCAGCAACGCGTTTACTTACACGCTGCGCGATCCTGTGGGCGTGGTGGGCGCGATTGTTGCGTGGAATTTCCCGCTGTTGCTGGCCAGTTGGAAGCTGGGGCCCGCGCTGGCTTGCGGCAATTGCGTCATCCTGAAGCCCGCGGAGCAGACACCGCTTACGGCCTTGCGCTTTGGTGAACTGACTCTTGAAGCCGGATTGCCCCCCGGTGTGCTCAACATTGTGACCGGTGGACCAGAGACGGGCGCGGCGCTGGTGAAGCATCCGGGTGTTGATAAGGTGGCTTTCACCGGATCGACATCAGTGGGAAAAGAGATTATGCGCAGCTCAGCGGACACGCTCAAACGCGTGACGCTGGAACTGGGCGGCAAGTCTCCGAACATCGTCTTTGCCGATTCGCAGATGGATTCCGCCGTGAAAGGCGCGCTGAACGGTATCTTCTACGGCAAGGGCGAAGTCTGCTGCGCCGGTTCGCGCCTGTTCATCGAGAAGAAAGCCGAAGACGAGTTCATGACGAAGCTGGTTGAGTCTTCAAAGAAGATCAGGCTGGGCGATCCGCTCGATCCCAAGACGAGGCTGGGAGCAATCGTCAGCGAAAAGCAGATGCAGACGGTACTTGGGTACATCGAAACCGGCATGAACGAAGGCGCAAAGCTCTTGGCCGGAGGCAAGCGTGCCCAGGTCAATGGCGATCACGGCTATTTTATTGAGCCGACGATTTTCGGCGGCGTGAACAATGACATGAAAATTGCCCAGGAAGAAATTTTTGGCCCGGTCCTGGCCACGCTCACGTTTGATGACATTGAGCAGGTGGCCGAATTGGCCAACAAGAACGTTTACGGCCTTGCCGCGGCGGTCTGGACCAACGACATCAAGAAAGCGCATCAGCTTTCGCGTCGCTTGAAAGCAGGAACGGTGTGGATCAACACCTACGGCGTGATGGATGCCTCGATGCCTTTTGGCGGCTATAAGCAGTCAGGCTTTGGACGTGAGCTGGGCATGCATGCGATTGAGCACTACACCGAATTGAAGTCGGTGTGGTTGAACATGTGAAGGCAGTTTTTTAGTACTTAGTTCTTAGTATTTAGCGAAACATGTTGGGCAGGCGGTTTTCTCAGCCAAGCTGTGAGCGTAGCGATCGCATGAAGAGGGCGAACCAAAAATCATGACAGCCCAACCGGCAATTTCGATTCTCGGCGAAGAGCATTACCGCAGGCTCGAGCGCATGTACCTTGCAGCGCCGATCAATGAGTTTTTTAAGCCGGAGATCAGGATCGGGCGGGGCACAGCTGAAATCAAGGTCAACGTGGACAGCCGGTTTTTCCACGCAGCCCGGGCTGCGCATGGTGCTGTGTATTTCAAGAGCCTGGACGACGCGGCGTTTTTTGCCGTGATGTCGCTGGTGGAAGACC
>DASXKZ010000265.1:0-5081 GCA_036496525.1 Candidatus Angelobacter sp. | reverse complement strand
TTGGCGATTACTTCCAGCTTTTCAAAGTCCGCGTTACCTCGCTTGTTGTGATAACAGCATGGACAGGCTTTTACATGGGCGCGGCCAAAAGCGGCGTTTCGTCTCTCACGTGGACTTTGCTCAACGCGCTGCTGGGAATCGGAGTAACCTGCGCGGGCTCAGCGGCTTTGAATGAAGTGCTTGAACACAAGGTTGATGCGCTGATGCGGCGCACGCGCAATCGTCCGCTGCCTGCCAGCAGGATGAGTTTGGCAACGGGGCTGACCGCAGGAATCCTGGCTACTCTGTTGGGGCCAATCTATCTCTCGCTGACAACGAATGTGCTAACCGGCGTTCTGGCATTGGCCACGGCTGTGACGTATCTGGCGTTTTACACTCCGCTAAAACGCATTTCACCGATATCTACGTTTGTTGGCGCTTTCCCCGGCGCAATGCCGCCGCTGCTCGGCTGGACCGCTGTACACGGCAAGCTGGAAATTGAAGCGATATTCCTCTTCCTGATCGTGTTCTTCTGGCAATTTCCGCATTTTCAGGCCATCGCCTGGATGTACCGCGAAGATTATGAAGCCGCTGGCATCAAGATGCTGCCCGTGGTCGACAAGGCCGGACACAGCGTGATCCGCCAGATGTTTACCTATTGCTCGACCTTGATTTCCGTGAGCCTGGTTCCAACGCTCTTGCGAATGACAGGCAAGATCTATCTCTTCGGCGCACTTGTACTGGGACTGGGATTTCTCTGGTTTGTCTTTCGCCTGGCGCGCACCAAGCTCCCAACTACCTCGCCCGACTCCCGGCTTTTTGCCCGCCAGCTATTGCAGGCCAGCGTGATTTATCTGCCGCTGCTATTTGCCTTGATGATGCTGAACGTAGTGCATTCGTAAATTATGGCAACAGCCTTACAGAAAATGCCTTACACGGGGTCCGACGTCTTCAGCGACCTAGAAAGATGACCGATTACAGCCTCTTCCCCGCCCTGAATGCCACATTGAATGGCGCCAGCGCGATTCTGATCACGACAGGGCGTGCGCTGATTGCGCGTAAGCTGATCAAGCTTCACCGCGCATGCATGATTGCCGCGTTTTCCACGTCGAGCGTCTTCCTCGTGAGCTATCTTTATTACCACGCGCACGTGGGCTCGGTGCATTTTCCCGGTCAGGGATGGGTAAGGCCGGTTTATTTCACCATTCTGATTTCGCACACGATTCTGGCTGCGGCCGTAGTGCCGCTGGTAATCTTGTCTCTAACGTATGGCTTGAAGTCGCGCTTTGATCGTCACCGCAGAATTTCCCGATGGACATTTCCGGTCTGGCTCTACGTCTCCGTGACAGGCGTAATTGTCTATGTGATGCTCTATCAGATTTACCGCGCACATGCGTGAGCTATCATTGGCCGACGAAAATCGGCGATCCTGCCCTTCACATAACTACCGTTTTGCGGCCAACAGTGAATTGATCCCGATCTTGTAACCGTAGAAGTCGCCAATCTGCTTGAGGTTGTCAATCACTCGCTGGTCATAATGGCGTTTCAACTCTGCGGTCAGAATGTTGTGCTCTGCGTTCGGGTCGGTGGCCAGATCGAAAAGATAGCTGCGCGACGGTGCAGCATAGGTCACATACATGTACCGGCCTTTATCAAGGATGCCGTAGATGGCCGTCATGTCTGAAGCAAGAAACAATTCATCGCGCTGGTAGCGATCAAGTTCTTCTTTTGTTTCGGCAAATAACGGCTGTCCCAGCATGGGGTCTTGCTTCACAGGCCGATGGCCCAGCAGATAGTAAAGCGATGGCGTGATGTCAGTCAGCGTTGAAATGCGGTCGGGTTCGTAGGTGAGCTTGCCGCGCATTGACTTCGGCAGATGCACAATCAACGGCACGCGCATCACTTCAGGATAAATCAGGTAGGAGTGGGCGCGGCGGCCAAGCTCTCCAGTGGCGTCACCGTGATCGGATGTAAGAACAATGATGCTGTCATCGTAAAGGCCGTGCGCTTTCAAATAAGAAATCAGGTCGCCAATGCATTTATCCGTCTGATGCAAAGCCAGCGCAATCCGGGGATTAAATCCGGGACTGTTCCAGTTCGTGGTTTTCACCGTGGGTTCATGATTGGTGGCAAACATATGCACGTTCTGCGGTTGCGCATAAAAGAAGAATGGCCGGCTGCGGTCAGGATGGGCGTCCAGGTTGGCAGTCAGCTGCGGGACAGTGGAGCAAAAGTCCAGCGCTCTCCACGTAGGCGTTTCTGTATCGAGCTTGGTGAACTCATCCTTGGGCGAAAGGATCTCGCGCACCACGTTGTCATAGCTGATGATTTTGTTGTAGCCATCGGTGTTCACCAGCTTTTCCAGGCCGTTTACATTCTCAAACGGCCGCAGGTAATGAGCATGCAGCACCATTGCGCCAGCCCAGATTGCCGGCTCGGAAAGATATGTGCCTGCATACTGGCTATAGGTATTGCGGAAGACCACGCTGTCGGCTGCCAGGGCGTCGATATTCGGAGTGAAGTCCACTTTGGAGTTGTATGCGCCCAAATAGTCCGGTCGCATTGAGTCCACCACGATCATGATGATGTTGGGCTGCTTGCCCTGGGCCGGAATCAGATGGTCCACAAATTGAATCTGCCGGCTCGTCTGGGCGTCGCGTATGTTCGTGTATGAGCTGAGAATCCGGCAGAAATCCTCACAGGGCTGCTCAGGCGAGGCATTACCCAGCAGATGATGCGCGAAACGAAATGAAACATCGAGCGCTGCGTATTTCTCCAGAGAGGCAGAGATGTCATCGTCTGTTGCGCCCAGCGTTTTGCCCCAGTAGATATCGGCGAGTTGCAACGTTTTATAGGTTGCTACCGTAATTACCAGCACCGCGGCAATCGCAGTCCACGAATAAGGCTTGCGGGGACGGCCAAAGGAATAAAAACAACTGGTCGTCGCGAACCAGAGCAGCAACGTAAAAATTAATTGGAAAACGCCGTTCCAATCCCACTGGCCCACGGTGGATGGCAAAATCAGAGACAATGCGCCCAATCCAAGGACCGCCGACACCAGCACAGCTTTGACCGCCGGCTTGCTCCCCTGTTCGCGCGACGGCAACCGGAACACGCCTTGCAGATGGACCGTAAGGCCAAGTCCAAGAAGCAACAAACTCACGACCAGCAAAACGCTATAAAGCCATGCGAGCCAGCCGTGGAACCCCAGCGCATTGTTGAGAAAACTCGCGAGACCATATACGCCTGCGCAGGATGCAGCGAAACCGATGATCGAGCGTCGCAGCAGGCGGGGCCATGGGGTCTTGGCAGTGGCGGCAAATAAAAGGTTGAGCGCAGAAACTGCAATCAGGGCCACCACAACGTGGGTAATAACGCTCCAGATGCCTAGCACAACTTCGTGCGAATGAATCACAGCCGGGTACATCTCGCCTCTATCCATGATCCACTGCCCGAGCACACTTAAAATCGCGACTGTGATGACAGACAGCACGGCAGGCAGGTATGTTACAGAGACCTTTGCCTCTCCGCATTCCTGAAAGCGATGTGTCACAACGTCAATGATTGCAACCACAAGGATGGCTGCCAGCGCGGCCACGCTCCAGCCGTAGGCCATGGCATCGCTCTGCAAATTGGCCAAAAATGGCCTGGCAGTGATGAAAATTCCAGCGATTGTGAGCGGAGCAAAAACCAGCGCAGCGTACAGCCGCCATTTTTTATTTTTGTAATATGCAACCGCCAGAGCAACGAGCGACAGCCAATAAAGAAAAGACTGATGATCTGCGAACCAGGGCATCCACGCATACGCCGGCGATTTAATCAGCGCATAATATGTGTAAGGAAAAAAGGCGAGCAGGCAATAGAATGAGTTCAGGAGCATGTACGCCGCCCAAAGAAGCTTGAGGCCGGCGCGCCACCATTGTCTCGAAGGTTCCATCGAACTCATCTGGATATAGCCTTTCAAAGATTCTCTGTGCCTTCGCCTTGGATTGCAAGTGCCATGAGTGTGTGTACGTTGCCAGGCTGAATTCAACTCGGCGCGATTTTCATTTTGTCCGAGCAGCCTTTAACAATTCATCAAACGCTGTTATATTTTCCCAAACTACACGGACGAAGAAAGCGGAGCCCTCATGGCAAAAAGCGTAAACAAAGTGATTCTGGTGGGAAATCTGGGAAAAGACCCGGAAGTTAAATTCACCCCCAGCGGCGTTCCCGTAGCCAAATTCAGTTTGGCAACCAACGAAAGGTATAAGGATAAAGGCGGCGAGTGGCAGGACCGCACGGAATGGCACAACATTGTGGCCTGGCAAAGACTGGCAGAGATCGTCGGCGAGTATGTGAAGAAGGGATCCAAGATCTATATCGAAGGCAGGCTCCAGACCTCGAGCTGGGAAGATAAGCAGAGCGGTGAGAAAAAGTACCGTACTGAGGTTGTCGCGAGTGATCTGGTTCTGCTAGGCGGGCGCGGTGAGGGCGGTGGCGGCGACCATGAAGGACGTTCGCGAGGCGCTTCAGCATCTTTTGACCAGCGCAGCTCGCATTCCGATGAACACGCCCCGGCGTCAGCCGAGATTACGGATGAGGACATTCCTTTCTAAGGGGTGAGATAGGCGATCGGATGGGGTTAGACTTTAGGGCGTCCTGAGCCTCCCCAGGTTCGGACGCTCGATCAATGGCATCTGCAGTCTATCCAAGGCTGTCCGGACAGTTTGCGAAATCTAAGCATCGCCTGCAAAGTTAACCCCGAGTTGGATGGCAAGGGTGAACGGTTCTCCGCCAAAACTTAACGCAAACCCTGCATGATCATCAAACCTTGCCGTTCTTTGTAATGAAAGATGACACTTTTTGTTACTTTCTGCTAAAATGTTCTTATCTCAACCTCTTAACATTGTTTACATCAATACCTGCAAAGCCATATGTATCAGCGGCTTAAAGAGACTATCCCCAAACTGATTGTGGGTTGGCGAGTGACCTGCATATAGAACTAGCAAATTCGCGGGTTCGATTTGCCAGTGAATGCTCGCAAATTTACCAACGAAAACAGAATTCCAGAAGGAAGAGAGATTTAAAAATGCGCAAACAAAAGGGTTTTTCATTAATCG
>DASXKZ010000264.1:0-21749 GCA_036496525.1 Candidatus Angelobacter sp. | reverse complement strand
CAGCTTCTGGAAAAAGCCGGCATCCCTGCCCGTTACAAAAATTGCACGTTGGCGAATTTCAACCTTGAGATGCATGAGATATCCCTCTCCGTTAGAAATGCTCATCGTGATGCCCTTCGTTTTGTGCAGGAGTATCCGCTGGAAAAGCAGGGCATGTTGCTGATCGGGTCCATTGGCGTGGGCAAGACCCACCTGGCCGTGGGAATGATCCAGGCCTTAATGCAGGACAAGGGCGTCCCTTGCCGTTTCTGCGACTATCGCGAGCTGCTCAAAGAAATCCAGAACTCTTACAATCCGGCGGTGCAGGCCACGGAGCTGGATATCCTCAGGCCGATCCTTGAAGCTGAAGTGCTGGTGCTGGACGAACTGGGCGCGGTGAAATCGTCAGAGTGGGTATGGGACACCGTCAGCTACATCCTGAACAGCCGCTATAACGAACAGAAGACCACTATCATCACCACCAATTTTCCTGATGGTCCATCCGGCAAAGCTGAAAAAGAAGTCTCTCGCCTGAAGAAGTCCCGCGAAGAAGAAGATGCTCGCTCTGCCTCGCGCGAAGAAACGCTGGGTGATCGCATCACCGACCGCATGCGCTCCCGACTGCATGACATGTGCCGTGTCCGCACCATGAAAGGCCCAGACTTCAGAACGCTCCACAAAACTAGAGCGTAATCCGGTTCCCCATTCTTTTATGCAAGAGGTACCAGATGGAATGAAGGCTCGTCATGAGAACAACGTCTGGTTCTCTGCTTGAATGCCTGTCGCTTACTTCTTCTAAGAATATAGATATTTATATCTATATAAATACAGTAGTAGTAGCAGATGCCTGTGGAAGCTTCGGATATCGTGCAAAGAGCGATGGATAAAGACTATTCATCGTACACAGGCTGTGAAGAAGAGAGCCTGATATCCGATGACGGTGTGAGAAAAAAGATGGAACAGACAAGGCCGATTGAGCTTTCCAACCAAATCCACATTGCGAAGCGTGGGCACTGGAGGAAGCCGTGGAAATCAGGGCCAACATGTGAAATCCAGCCTGCAAAGACGGCCAGATAACACGTGCAAGTTTTCCGCACCTGAGGGAATCCTGTTCTGGAAAACACGAAACTAACTCTTCGGTCGCAATTTACATTCCTGATGCGCAGCAACAAGCGGCTGTGCCAGACTTAATAAGTCGATGTAGCCTGTGGTTCTGGTGAGAAACAACTTGCTGGCGTATTCCATTCCGTTCTCGCTTGACCATCCTGCGGACTTCTTTGCTCAATTTGCCGCAGCGCCGGCCGTGTTCGCTCTGCGCGGCGCAGCCGAGTCAGCCGAGCCTTATGTCAGCAAAACCGCCAATCTCCGCAAGCGGCTACAGCGCTTGCTCGCTCCGCCGGAGTCACAGTCCAAACGCCTCAACCTGCGTGAGCGTACCGCGACGATCAATTATTCCCTGACCGGATCAGACTTTGAGTCGGTGCTGCTGCTCTATCAGACCTTGCGGCAGGAGTTCCCGGACACATACCAGAAGCGCCTGCGTCTGCGCCCTGCCCCGGTGGTCCGTCTGAACCTGGAAAATGAATATCCTCGCGCTTATGTCACTACGCGCATCGGCAAGTTTGGTGGACGCTCGCTTTACTATGGCCCATTCCGCTCTCGCGCTGTGGCGGAAAAGTTTCTTAACGATTCGCTTGACCTGTTCAAGATGCGTCGCTGCACTTTTGACCTGAATCCCGATCCCAGTTTTCCTGGCTGCGTTTACTCTGAGATGAAGATGTGCCTGGCGCCTTGTTTCAAGGGCTGTACTGACGAGGTTTACGCCGCTGAGGTTGCGCGGGTGCAGGACTATTTTGACTCCGGTGGCAAGTCTCTGCTGCAAGAGCTGGAATCGGAGCGGGAACGCCTCTCAGCTGAGTTGGACTTTGAAGCAGCAGCGGCGCAGCACGCTAAAGTGGCCAAGATCAAAAGCATTCTTTCCGCTTGCGACGATATCTGCAGTCGTCTGGATCGCCTGGACGCGGTGATCCTCCAGCCATCGACAGACGCAAAATCCATTTCGCTGTTTCGCTTCCATGGAGGCGAATTGCTGGGGCCTGTGCCAGTCCCGATGAAATCGGAAGGCGTGGAACCAGAGCATGTTGAGTCAGAAGACGTCGAATCAAAAAATAGGGAATCAGAAAATCTCGAGTCCAAAAACCAGCAGTCAGCTACGGATTCCGATAACTCACCGCAACCGGCACCCGCAGAGCCGCTCTCAGCCCAAATTCTCGATCGCCGCATCCGGGCCGCCCTGGAATCGCTAGAGGCCAGTGGAAGCTCGTCGGCACAGCGCTTTAGCCAGGAGTTGGCGATTCTCAAGCGTTGGTATTATCGTACGCACAAAGTTGGAGAAATATTTTTTACCAACGATAAAGGTGAGTTGCCACTGCGCAGGATTGTGCGCGGAGCAACAAGAGTCTATCGCGGAGAGAAAGAAGCGCCGCTCTTGCCGCAAAGCGAACAGGAGAGCAAACCTCATCGCTGATTACGCTGATCAGACGGATTTCACTGATAGGACGGTGGTTTTTTATTTCTTCAAGGGTGAGCCACGTTTCATCGATCAATGAGTGGGTTTTGCGTCTTCGACCACCGCTTCTTTATCGGCAGTGACCTTGAAGACGATGAGTACCTTATCGTCGTCATTCATGCTGGCGGTGGAATAAGCTGAGACCTCAGCCAGTACGGAATCCACAATTCCCTGTGAGGTGCGCTCACGATTGCGGCGCACGCAGTCAGCCAGGCGCTTTGGGCCGTATTGATGCTTCTGCTCGTCGGAAATGTGCAGGATGCCGTCAGTGGAGCAGACGAGCACATCGCCTTTTTCCAGCTTGACTGAGCCGCGGGTGTAATCCACCTGCGGAAACAGTCCGATTACCGTCCCGCCTTCTTCCAGCAATTTGATTTCGCCGGTCTTGCCGCGCACCAGAATGGGAGGAATGTGCCCGGCGTTGACGTATTGCAGCACATTTTTTCGGGTATCGACTAAGCCGAGAAAGACTGAAAGATGCTTGCCGGACTTGGTGTAGGTATATAGCATTTCATTCAGCGAGAATGCCAGCACTTCCAGCGAGTGCAGATGCATGACGAGCGCGCGCAAAGTGGCTTGCAGGTTGGCCATAATCAGCGCTGAAGAAACGCCGTGGCCTTCAACTTCCGCGCTTACCAGCAGCAGAGACTGCGGGCCCAGGTTGATAAAGTCGTAATAGTCGGCGGCAACGTCAAAGCAGAAATCGCTCAGCACGGCAATGTCATAGCCGGGGACTACGGGCGGAGCTTCCGGCAATAAGCGGTGTTGGATGCTGCGAGCCAGGGAGAGCTCGCGCTCCATGCGCTGCTTCTCCATGGTGTCTCGATGCATCTGCGCGTTTTCCAGCGCCATGGCCATGTGTCCGGAGAGCTTGTTGAGGAAGCCGACGTCATCTGGAGAGAACGTGCCGCTTTGCGCATTGAGCAGTTGCAGCACGCCCACAATCTCGCCGGAATGGTGCTTGATGGGCAAACTCAATAGCGACTTGGTACGGTAATTCAGTCTCTGATCAAGGCTAGGATCAAAAGCCTCAAGGCCATACGCGTCATCTGTATTTACCAATTCGCCGGAGACAGCCACTTGGCCGGCAATGCCCTTGCCAAAGGGAATGCGGATTTCCTGGTGATCGAGCCCCGAGGCCGCGATCGACCATAGTTCTTTGCGTTTGTTGTCGGCCAGAAAAACAGTGCCGCGTTCAGCTTTTACTTCAGTCCGCGCGATTTTCAGGATCAATTCCAGCAGCTCAGGAAGGTCCAGCGTGGAGTTGAGCATCCGTGTGGCCTCGAATAGCAAAGAAAGCTGGTTGATGCGCTTGTCTTTTTCTTGCGTAGCCAGAACGTTGTTGAGCTTGGCCGCGCTCATCTCTGAATAGAGCCGCCACCACAGCAGCAAGTCTTCAGGAGCTTCAGACGTGGTGTAAATGGCCAGCACGCCGGCGAGCTGGCCGGCTGCAAGCAGAGGATAGCCGGAAATGTGCGTCAATCCAGTCTGGCGGGAAAACTCCAGGTCATCACCGCCAAAGGTAGAGAGCACAATATTTTCAATCGTGGTTTTGTTATGGGCGATCTTGCCGACTGCTCCTGCGCCGGCGGCAGCATAGTCAAGCCGATGTGTGGCGGCCGTGCCCTGTGCGTGTGTGAGATAGCAGGAGCCGGAAGATGCGTCCCATAGCCAGAGCTCGGCCCGAGACGCGTCAAAATCACTGACCAGCATTTCCAGCACGCGGGCCGTAAGATCTTCTCCGGCGCGGCTGAGCGCCGCCACGGCGCTGGCAAACGCGTTCACATAGTTCTTGCCCTGGATCTTTGTCTTTATCACGCTGTCTTTACCACGCTACTGGCGCCCATTGAAACCGTTTCTCCAAGTAGAAGCCGGAAAAGGGCGAACTCCTGTTCCCAAGTTTACCGGGATTTCTGCAGACACCAGCGGAAAGAGTGACTTTAGTTTATGAAGGGGGTACCCGGAATGTAAAGAAAAAGCAATGGCTTGAAGAAACTAGAGTACCTATGGCGCGGGGGAGCGATCCAACTGCGTGCAGGTCAGACGCGTTGCTCGTCTTCAATCATTGAAGAAACAAAATCTCGCTTTCTCTATCAGAGAAAATCCGTGCGATCAATGTCATCAGTGGTCAGGTTTTGATTTCATCCAGCACTAGTTCCTGATCTTTTGCCAGATAACTCTTTCTCCGAAACCAGTCTTCCATCGCTGCCTTCAATTTTTCCAGCGGCACGCGGGTCCCGATCCTCATCTCTCCGTCGGCTACGGGAAGTGTGTCGTCAAAGATGGAATCGTTGGTAAAGCTGCGCATGGAAAAATTATCGAGCCACTTCATGGGACACTTGACCAGCTTCCCATTCAACTTGTATTGCACCGAAATGTGTCGCGAATACATGCTGATTCTTCCCGCTTTGGTACTGCCGCTGACTAAATCTACTTAAGGGTTATATCGATGGTTCAACTGCGTATTTGGTTTGGGACTATTCTCCACCACGCATCAGGACATTAAAAAAGCCTCATTTCAGGATCCAAAGCCGCCGTATGATGTTGAAAACAATTGCACACTATACCCCCGACGGTGTCAGGATACATCGCCCGAGGAATCCAGAGTTGCTGAAAATACAGGCTTTAGGGCGTGGGGCATGTCCTTGAGTAACCAGCATTTCTGCAACGTTGGGCGCATCCTAGACACTAATACTCGTACTAGAGAAGTACAGAAGTAGAAGTAAAGGGGTCCCCCAAAATGCCTGAACGCCGCTTACATACCGATTCTAACGAACTCGTATCCCACCTTAAGGAGCTTACGACTGCGCTGGCCGCCGTTCATGAAGATCTGTACTGGCTCGCCATGCAGCCTCCCAATGCCAATGACAAGCCGGCAGTTCCCGCCGCTGAACTCAACGTAGACTTGCTCAGCGAACTCAAGAGCGCAGTCGATGACATGCGGCTTTTGCTTTGGCAGTATATTGAAACCGCTTCAGAGGTAAATCCCCAGCAGGAGCAGGAACGGATGGACTCACAACGCCTGCATCGCGTCACCAAATTTCTGCAGTTGCTGCGCAAACGCCTGGCGCCCGCTTCTGATGAGCAGCCGGTTTCATTCATTGAGCGCATCAATGCCGCAGTAACACAAAGCTTGGGCCGCGACAAAGCCGCCTGACTGGTGACTGCATGATCGGATGTCCGTGTTGACATCCTCAAAGTGTTTTTAAATCAACTAAAGAGACGTGCTTTGCGGCACGTCTCTTTTTTGCTTGGATTCTGTTTGGCCTGCGCGCAAAAGCGCGGATTGCTTACTTCTTTAATCCTGGCCCAGCCGCTCGGACATTCGCTGACGCGTCAAACTTCTCAAAGTTCTTGGCAAAAAGAGTTGCCAGGTTGGCAGCGGACTTGTCATAAGCGGCTTTGTCTTTCCATGAATCGCGGGGCCGCAACAATTCAGACGGCACCCCCGGTACGGACTTCGGTATGGTTAGCCCGAACGCCGGGTCTTGTTCAAACTCAACTTTATCCAGCGCGCCTTCAATCGCGGCGTTGACCATGGCGCGCGTGTAAGCCAGCTTCATGCGCGATCCCACGCCATATGGCCCGCCAAACCAGCCGGTATTCACCAGCCAGCACTGTGATCCGTGCTCAGTCATTCGGCGGCCCAGCATTTCTGCGTATACCTTGGGGCGCAGCGGAAAGAATGGCGCTCCAAACAAGGTGGAAAAATCAGGCTGCGGCTCTTCCACACCAGCTTCAGTTCCTGCCACCTTGGCCGTGTAGCCGGAAAGAAAGTGATACATGGCCTGGTCAGTGGTTAGTTTGGAGATTGGAGGCAGAACGCCAAACGCGTCAGCGGTCAAAAACATCACGTTCTTTGGATGTTTGCCGATGCCGGGAATCACTGCGCCTTCAATAAAGTCCACCGGATAGGCGCAGCGCGTGTTCTCAGTAAGACTGTCGTCGTTGTAATTTGGAATATGCGTTTCCGGATCAAGCGGTACGTTTTCCAGCACTGAGCCAAACCGGATGGCATTCCATATCTGCGGCTCACTTTCTTTTGAAAGTTTGATGCACTTGGCATAGCAGCCGCCTTCAAAATTGAAGATGCCTGTTGCGCTCCAGCCGTGCTCGTCATCGCCAATCAGCAAGCGTTCCGGATCGGCAGAGAGTGTGGTCTTGCCGGTGCCGGAAAGCCCAAAGAACAACGCCGTTTCACCGTTTTTGCCGACATTGGCCGAGCAGTGCATGGGAAAGACATTTTTCTGCGGCAGCAGGAAATTCATGATGCCGAAAATCGATTTTTTCATCTCGCCGGCATACTTGGTGCCGCCAATCAGAATGATCTTGCGGGTAAAGCTCACGATTACGAACGCTTCTGAGCGCGTACCATCGCGCTGCGGATCGGCCTGGAATTCCGGCGCGGAAACAATGGTAAATTCCGCGCGATGTGTCTTTAGCTCTTCATCACTTGGGCGCACAAAGAGCGCGCGGGCAAAAAGATTGTGCCATGCATATACATTGATCACGCGGACAGGCAGCCGGTATTGGGGATCGGCGCCTGCGTACAGGTCCTGCACAAACAGCTCTTTGCCGCGCAGGTACGTCACAACACGGTCAAACAGAGCGTCAAACTTTTCCTGATCAAAAGGCTGGTTTATGGAGCCCCAGTTGATCGACTCGGCGGTGATGGAGTCTTTCACTACGAACTTGTCTTTGGGTGTGCGTCCGGTGAATTTGCCGGTGTATCCAACCATCGCTCCATTGTCCGCCAGCAGCCCTTCATTGCGGCGCACCGCCTGCTCCACTAGAACGCCTGAATGAAGGTTGCGATGCACCTTACTGCTGTTGAGAAGTGTTTCCAGGGCTGAAGCGGTATCAATGGCTGGCAAAGTTGACATGGCGGAAAAGTCTCCTGTTTCTGTTGGGCCAGAGGGCTGGTCGCAAGCAGCGGGTTTTTGGCGGGCCTAAACGGCTACGCCGTTTTGATCATCGCGTCCTGGGGCGCGCCAACTTCCTTCAGGACTGCATTCAAATGTCCGAGCGACTCATCCACCGTCAGCGTGTACATCTCGCGTCCGTGCTCATAGGTGCCGGATTCTATCGCAGTCTTCAGGAAATGTCCGGCAATCTGGATGGCCAGCGGATCGGTAATGACCCGGCCGGTGCGTTCCTTGTACTCCACCCATGTTGGATGCGGCAACGCGATCCAAACGGGACGCCCGCTGGCAAGAAACTTTAAGTCAACAGCATCGGCGTGGCGTGTCGCAATGGCGACGATCAGGGCCTGGTAAATACAATGGAGTTTCTGTCCGGTCCAGCGGTCGGTGGCGTGAAAGTCCTCGTACATGCTATCTAAAAATATATCGGAGCGCCCCAATATCAGCAAATAAGAACACTCAATATCAGCCATGCACTCTCTTGGGCGATGTGATCCCGGTCACCCTATCGCGCTGTCGCCATTGTTCCGCCACTTATAATCATTTTGCGCGTCTATGCCCATGAACAACACCATGCAGGCAGTTTGGATCTCATCCTATGGCGGCCCAGAAGTGCTGGAAATCCGCACTGTTGGCAAACCTCTTATCAATGATGAACAGGTGCTGGTCCGTGTCCGCGCGTCGTCGCTCAACCGTGCCGACCTGCTCCAGCGACAGGGCAAATATCCGCCACCGCCGGGCTTTCCCGCTGAGATTCCCGGCATGGAGTTTGCCGGCGAGGTTGCAGAAGTTGGTTCCTCTGTTCGCCGATGGAAACCCGGTCAGCGCGTTTTTGGCCTGATCGGCGGCGGGGCACATGCCGAATACGTTGTGACCTATGAGCATCTTTTGGCGGAAATCCCAGCCAACCTCGATTGGACACAGGCCGCTGCCGTGCCTGAAGTCTTTATCACCGCGCATGACGCTCTCTGGACCCAGGCTGGCCTGCGTCCCGGAGAAACCGTCCTGATCCATGCTGTAGGGAGCGGCGTGGGCCTGGCTGCCGTGCAATTTGCACGGGCGATCCAGGCAGTTCCTTACGGAACCTCGCGCACTGCTAACAAAATCGAACAGGCAAAGCCGCTGGGGTTGGAAAACGGGCTTGTGCTGCGCGATAATTTTGATGACTTGGCCACTACGGCGGAAAAATGGACGTCAGGTAAGGGCATCAACGTCCTGCTGGATCTGGTTGGCGGTCCTTACGTCAAAGCCAGCCAGAAAGCGATGGCCCAGCATGGTCGCATGATACTAGTAGGCACCGTTGCCGGCGGCAGCTATGAGTTGGACGCTAAATACGTGATGAGCAAGCGCCTCCAGATTCGCGGGACTGTCCTGCGTGCGCGTTCGCTGGAAGAAAAAATGGCGGCGACACGTCTCTTTGCCGCTGAAGTTGTGCCGTTGCTTGCCCGCGGCGTTCTTAAGCCCAACGTCGATAGCGTTTTCCCCATGTCCGAAATCGGTAAAGCCCACGAGCGTCTGGAATCAAATGAAACTTTTGGGAAGGTTGTTGTGGTGATGGAGTAGGAAGCTCGTCATGTCGCCGCCTTTGTGTTCCTTCATGCCTTTGTGGTTCAGGTTTGGTTATAGCAGTGCTATAACAAACTTGCTTGAAGCTTCTCGATACATCTTCCGCCCGCGAACCCGGCCTGGACCTCATGCGCGCGATAGCCATCCTGTGGGTGATGCTCTGGCACATGCGTCTTGCACTACAGCCCGGCATATGGACCGGCCCAGCGAATTACGGCTGGATGGGCGTGGATCTCTTCTTTGTCCTTAGCGGATATCTCATTGGCTCGCAGCTTCTCCGTCCTTATACCCGTGGCAGCCGGCCTTCGATCAGCGGCTTTTATATGCGACGCGCCTTCCGCGTCCTGCCAGCCTACCTCACTGTTCTGCTTTTCTACTTCGCCATTCCCGGTTTCCGCGAAGCCCCCGGCCTGTCTCCGGCCTGGCAATTTCTTACCTTCACGGAAAACTTCCGCATCGACTATATGAATGACCAAGCTTTCTCCCACGTCTGGTCGCTCTGCGTGGAAGAGCATTTCTATCTCGTGCTGCCTTTATTGATCTTGTTGCTGATGCGCCGCCCAGGCTTCGGCAAAACGCTGGCCGTGGTTCTGGGAATTCTCTGCTTTGGCATCGCCATTCGCGCTTATATCTATATCCATCAAGTGCAAGTGTTCCCGAGAGACGACGATGCCTTTGCTCTGGCTTATGTGGAAAAAATTTATTACCCCACGCATACCCGCCTCGATGGCCTTCTGGTCGGCGTGACATTGGCCACGATCAAAACTTTTCGCCCGACGTGGTGGCAGCGTGCAATGTCCCACGGATATCTGTTGCTCGTGGGAGGATGCGGGCTCTGCGCGTGGGCCATGTGGCTTTTCAGCGACCGTCTCTCATTTTCAGGCAGCGTTATGGGTTTCCCGGTGCTGGCCATTGGCCTTGGTCTGCTGATTGCTTCCAGCGTTGCTCCCTCCAGTCCAATATCCAAGATCCGGGGATTTGGCCTGATCGCGGCCCTGGCGTACAGCACCTATCTCACGCACAAAGAGATCATCCACCAGGTTCGCCTACACTTGCCACAGCTGGTCGAATCTCGCGGCTGGCTCGCCCTGGCTGCTTACTTCGCCTTGAGCTTTCTGGCTGCGTTTGTCCTGTACATGGCCATTGAACGGCCATTTCTGCGCCTGCGGGAGCGTATTTCGTCCAGAGCCGCCAAAACAGCCCAGTTGGCTGCCACGAGCTGAGGGCCATATTGCCAACCCTGCTATCTTCCTGTAAAATTTACCTTTAACCACACGACCTGAAGCCCTACGGCCCTTCTGCGTCAGATATCTGGAGTCAATCAAAATGGCACAAGTTTGCGACATCTGCGGCAAAGGCCCGCAATTTGGAAATAAGATCAGCCACGCTCACAACGTGAGCCGCCGCCGCTGGAACGTGAACCTGCGTCCCGTGCGCGCCCGCGTGAACGGCGCCAACAAGCGCGTCCGCGTCTGCACCACCTGTCTGAAGTCCGGCAAGGTCGTGAAAGCATCGGTCAGCAAAGCATCCTAAGCGCACACTTTTTTCAGCAGCGCATTCAGGTCAGAAATGAAAAGCCTCCATCGCGGAGGCTTTTCCATGTTTTAATGCCTGAACAGACGGATTAAAACCGCAGCACAATTCCGCCGCCGGCCAGGATGTTGTGATGATGCAGTCCGGTCTCGGTGAGAAAGCCGCTGTTAAAGGTTGGGACTCCGGTAAGAAAGTCGCGAACCTCTGCGCGGAAACCCAGCAGAGGCAGGCCGGTCTTAAAATCGAGCCCGCCGCCGAATTGCAGCGCTCCTTTATTTTCCGTTGTGCCGGCGGTATTCAGAGAGTAGTGGGCCCAGCCGCCGCCAACGCTCACCCACGGTGAAATCGGCGCAATGGGGGCAATTTTGAGCCTCAATCCCGGCGTGATAAACAATGTCCCAATGTGATCGATTGCTGTCGATACTCCGGCAACCGTCAGTGGAGTTGAAGGAATTCCCGCCACCGGCAGCTCCGCATGCAGAGAAACCAAGTGTGCATTTAGCAGGCGGACTCCCAGAGCGCCTTCCAGGAAGATATGGTGGTCGGTGTGGATGGTCGTAGGAACCGTCAAGACCGTGCCGTTCGTATCGGAAACAAACGACCCTCCCACCACGAATGCGGCGTCCGCCTTTTGCGCCGCCGCGAATGTAGAGGCGCACAATAGTGCAATCAAAATAAAAAAGCGCTTCATTGAAGCTCCTTTAGCTGGCAAAAAATTTTAGTTGGCTCTGCAACGTGAGATGCAGAATTGCTGGTCTGCGGAACAGAAAAATGGGTGTGGCTGTCCGGCAGCAGGTAACGAAAGGACAGGCCCTGTGCCACGCTCTCCATCGCACGTGCCACGCATGCTTTGCCAATCGCCTGCCTAGAAATGCAGCGTCACCCCGCCGCCTACAAACAAATTGTTCAAATGATTGTTGGTAAGCGTTGAGAATGAG
This sequence comes from Candidatus Angelobacter sp., assembly GCA_036496525.1. Lineage (GTDB taxonomy): Bacteria > Acidobacteriota > Terriglobia > Terriglobales > Acidobacteriaceae > Angelobacter. The sequence goes on along the minus strand of DASXKZ010000264.1, from coordinate 10,242 downwards.
GGCGAGCCCGTGACGAAGTCGCGTGTCTCAAAGCGAAAGCCCAGTAGCGGCAGCTTTGTCTTGAAATCTAATCCGCCACCCACCTGAAACGCTCCATGATTGTCTGACGTTGAGCCCGCCTTAAAGCGGCCCAGTCCGCCGCCCGCGCTCAAAAACGGAGAGACGCCCGAGGACGGCGCAAACTTCAGCCGCAAAGACGGCGTGAAAAAGAACGTTGAAAAAGAAGAGCCCAGGAACTCGGACTTGCGATTCGGGATAAACATAAATGGCAATTCCAGATGTAGTGAAGCTAACCTGAAGTTTGCCAACCGGTGAGCATAGGTGCCCTCAACCGAAAAGCCAGGGTCTAAAGGACGGTCCACAGCCCCTGTAGGACAATTGAGAATAGCTTCACATATCGCCGCGCCTTCGGCGCCAGGAGCGAATGTCCCGCCGACACTTACAGCTACATCATTGGATTGGGCGAATGCGGCACTTGTTACGAGCAGAAAAACCAGCAGAACAGCAAAACGGTTGCTAACCATCGTTGCTCCTTGCGGATTTGGTTTACGCCAGCGCGATCACGTCAATCTCCACAGAGACGTCTTTCGGCAGGCGTGCTACTTCCACCGTGGAACGTGCGGGCGGCGCATTCTTGCAGGTTTTTCCGTATACCTCATTCATCTGCCCGAACTCTGCCATACTTTTCAAAAACACTGTGGTCTTGACTACTTTCTCCCAGCTGCTGCCCGCAGCCTGAAGAATTGCGCTGAGGTTCTTCAGCACCTGCTCCGTCTGCGCCTCGATTCCGCCTTGAATCAGGTTGCCCGTGGCGGGATCAATGGGGATCTGCCCGGAGATAAAAAGAAATCCATTGGCCTTGATCGCCTGTGAATACGGCCCAATCGCTTTGGGTGCGTTGGGAGTTGAAACCACATCTCGCGTGAAGCTGCTCATTGAATCCTCCGTTAATCTTTAACGCAGAAGAATATCAAACGGAGCCTTCTGCGCTCAGCGTCACTCAAAGAAACTCAAGCGGAACAATTCGTTAGTCGCAATTCTTTCGAAGATGATTGCTGGTATCACGCCCAGAGCGCGATACCTGAAATTTGTTCTGCGTGTGATTGTTCGCCAGGCGTCGGCTTTCCTATCGCCATGTAAGTAAATCCACTTAGCAAACTATTGCAAGACTTTCTGGGAAATCCGTTCTAAAATGCAACGCAAGTCGCCCCCTACTTGCTGAGCCAATTCATGGATTACATACTACTGTTTTTGTTTGGATGGATGGTTGTGTGCGCACCAGCCATTATTGTGACTGCGGTTGCCAATGGCCGCCGTCGTCGCGAAACCGCCGAACTCAACGACAAAGTTGCGAGCCTAACCAAACAACTTGAAGCGCTTGAACGCCGGACTCGCGTTAATGTTGCTCATGTTCAGCCGGAAACACAGCCAGCACACCCAGTGGTGGCGATGAAAATTTCCAGCGAAGAGACGCGGGTAGCTGCCGCTCTGCCGGTTAGCCCGGTGGCTCCGGTGCGAGAGCCAGTGGTCCCAAAACAGCCAGCACCATGGGTTTCAGCACAGCCACCTTCCCCGCCCGCAGTCGCTCCAGCAGTGGCGGCACATACGCAATTACCGACGCAACCATCATCTTCGCAACCCAGGCCGGTGGAAGTGGGAGGGATTCCTCTCACGCCTTCGTCGCGGCCGCCAGAAGAGCCAGCTCGCGCAGTTACACCGCCGCCACCCACGCCTAAGGCTCCCGCGCCGCCAGCCGCGGTAACTGTCACGCCGTTACCAGCGGCTCCAGCAGCAAAGGCTCCGGAGGCTGCAATGGCGATGGCGGCCAGCAGCTCCGTGGCTCAACCGCCCATGTCGGAAATGATCGGCTCAGCGCGTGTGAGCGCGTCGACAGGCTCGGCGGGATTCAGTTCCACTCCGGCAGCGCGCCAGCCGCACCTTCCGCAAAAAGCCAGCATGTCTGTGGAAGAAAAGCTGGGCACAAACTGGTTGCCCAAGCTGGGCATTGCCATTGTGGTGATCGGCGTTGGTTTTCTGGTGGCAGCCAAGTGGGGCGGGTTTGCGCCCTGGCTGCGAGTCGTAATCCTTTACCTCGGCGGGCTGGCCATGCTGGCCGGCGGTATTTTTGCCGAGCGCAAAGAAAGATACCGGACCCTGGGTCGCGCGCTGATTGGTGGCGGCTGGGCGGTGACTGTCCTGGTTACTTATGGCCTCCGACACGCGCCGTTCATGGCGATCCTTTCCTCCAACGCACTTGATCTGGTTTTGTTGTTCGCCGTGATTGGCGTGATGGTATGGCACACCCTGAAATACGATTCGCAGCTGGTAACGGGCGCAAGCTTCCTGCTTGGTTTTGCCGCCATCACGCTGAATCCGGATCCGCCCTACAACCTGTTGGCCGGGGCGCTGCTGGTGACTGGTATGACGGTCATCGTGCTGCGCCGCCGCTGGTTTGAGCTGGAAATTTTCGGCATTCTGGCCAGTTATCTCAACCATTTTTACTGGCTGTACTCAGTCTTCAACCTGCAGGAAACGCGAGCGCCATTTCCACACCACACGATAAGCATGCTGCTGATGATTGGTTATTGGGTGATCTTCCGGTGTTCCTATGTGTGGCGCAAAGTTCAAAGTGATGAAGAAGAGTCCGTATCAACGATCGCGGGCCTGCTGAATCCACTTCTGTTCCTGGGGGTGATGAAATATCAATCGTTTCATCCGGAGTGGGCTTTTTATGCGCTGCTGGGCATGGGCGCTGCAGAATTTGTTTTCGGACAGTTGCCGGTCTCACGCCGACGCGTAGCGCCATTTCGAGTGCTTTCCAGCCTTGGTGTGGCGTTGATGGCGGCAGCCGTACCATTCAAATATTCCGGCAATTCGCTGGAGATGCTCTGGCTCGCAGGCGGCGAAGCTTTCCTGATGGCGGGTATTTTCGTTCGTGAGCGACTCTTCCGCGGCTTTGGGCTGATCATATCGTCGCTGGTCGCGCTCTATGTGATGGTCGCCCGCATTACTCCGCTGGTGCAGGAAGTGATGAACGCGCAACCGCATCATCACAGCCAACTGGGCATTGGGCTGGCGGTGATTGCGGCGGTGCTGTATGCCAATACAAATATCATCGGGCGGCGCTGGAAGGATTTGTTCAAGGAAGAGATTGAGAGCCAGGCGCTGCGTACGCTCTCATTCGCCGCCAGCGCATTTGCGGTCTGTGCTGTATACGCGCTGGTTGGCGACAACGCTGTTTCTATTGTGCTGGCGTTGCTGGTTTTTTCACTGTGCGTGTTGGGCAAGCAGTTCTCCATTGGCGATCTGATTTATCAGGCACACTGGATCACGGTGGCAGCTTTTATTCAGACCATCGTGACAGGACAAACGCTCGAAACCTCATGGCATAACGTCCCTGGGCGTGTCCTCATGTTTGTTCCTGTAGCAGGACTGCTCTATATGAGCTCGCGCTACGTCCGGCTTTCAGAAACCTCGAATAAAGAGCTCTGTTTCCCTGCATACTCGTGGGCAGCTACATCGCTTCTTGCAGTATTGATCTGGTTCCAATCGCCAGTTTGGTGCATGGGGCTTCTCTGGATTGGTTTGGGACTTGCTCTTTCACTCGTAGGTGAAACGCTGAAACGCGGCGACCTGAAATGGCAGACGTTTGCGCTGGTATTGATTTCTTTCGTCCGCGCACTCGACGTAAGTTTTGCGCCAACGAGTCTTTTCCATCACCTGACGTATCGATTGATTTCCGTCAGCCTGACGGCTGCAGGCATTTATCTGCTGGCGCGTTGGGCGCCGCGCAGGGAGATCCGGCCAATTTACACGGTCGCAGGAACAGTCTTGCTGACTGTTCTGGCTTATCAGGAGGCGCCTGAACCATGGATTCCTGTGGCCTGGATCAGTCTTGCGCTGGTGCTGGGCTCTGCAGCGCGGCGTTGGAATGATCGTGCGCTTCTGTTGCAGACGCATGCTCTCTCATTGCTGGCTTCCGGATGGACGCTGTACGCCAGCTTTGCGCCGCAGTATCGGGGAACCAGAGTCCAATTGATCAGCGTTGCACTCACCGCCGGTTTGCTCTACCTGCTGAACTGGATTACCGATATCGCGGAGATTGTTGGCGACGCGCGCATTTCCATGGCTTATTCATGGGCGGGATCGCTTCTGCTGAGCTGGCTAATCTGGTACCAGCTACCGCCGATTGACGTTTCCCTAGTTTGGGGAATCTTTGGGCTGGCGCTGTTTATGATCGGCGAATGGAAGTCATGGAGCTTTCTGCGCATACAGGCTTATGTTGCGCTCACTTGCAGCTTCGCTCATATCTTTTATGCCAATTTCAATGTGTTGAGCGCTCCAGACGCTGCGCGGCCTGAAGTGTTTACGGTTATCCCACTGGTTGGAATTTACTTCTTCATTTATTGGCAACTCCACGGAAAGAAAACCCAAGGGGCCGCTCTGGAGAGCAGAATCCGCATTGACGACCTTGTGGCCTGCCTGGGAACGGCCACGCTAGCTGCGCTGGGACGCTTTGAATTGCCTGCGGAATCTGTAGCAATTGGATACGCGGCGCTGGTGATCGCAACACTGCTCGCGGCGCGGTTCACTCGCTTGCAGGTCTTCATTTACCAGGCACTGGCACTTTTGGGAATGGCAGCGTTCCGCCTGTCGATGAATAATTTTTATCATCTGCGTGAGGCTTTTGGCTCCAATCTTTCCGCTGCTTTGTGGACGATCGGAGTGTTGGCTGCCGGCGTTCCCATTTGTCTTTCCATCAGCCGAAACGGAGCGCAAGAGTTCACAGGGCCGCGCTGGGTGGCGTTGCTGGCGAAGCGCTCTGAGCAGCCGATGTTTTTTGTCCCATTTGTGTTGATGGCGGTGCTGCTGGCGTTGAAAGTGGCTCCGGGCATGATCACGCTGGCGTGGGGCGCGGAAGCAGTCGTGGTATTTGTACTGGCTCTCTGGGCCAGGGAACGCAGCTTCCGGCTTGCCGGACTCGCACTGCTGCTCTTGTCCGCGGCGAAGATCGTTCTGTGGGACGTGTGGCAACTCAATGATCCAACCGCGCGTTACCTGACGCTGATAGGAGTCGGCTTGTTGATCCTGATTGTCTCGTATTTGATTTCTAGAAACCGGGAAGCGCTGCGGGAATATCTATGAAACGCCTGATCGCGCTGGTTGTGATACTGGCAAGTGCTACAGGGGCACTCTACTACTCTGCACGGCACAAGCAGGAAACACGAGTGGGACCGGAAGCTGTGTTGAATGCCATGGCTGATACCCAGCGCGAGCTAAGCCGTATGCCTGCCGCAGTCACGCGTATTTCTGAGGCGAAAGAAATCAGCATTGGCGACGCGCTGGCTGAGCGCTATTCCGTCCAATTAGGCACGGGCGACGCGGCTATGCAGGACTACGTGACTGTGGTCGGCCGCAAGGTGGCCGGCCGCGCGCGCCGCAAGTTTGATTACAAATTTCACTATGTGCCCAATGATGGCCTGGTCAATGCATTTGCGCTGCCCGGAGGCCACGTCTTTATTGGCAAGGGTCTGATTCGACTGATGCAGACAGAAGATGAGCTGGCTGCTGTCCTGGGGCACGAAGTGGAGCACATTGATAACTACCATTGCGTAGAACGATACCAGCTTCAGGCGCATATGCACGATCTTCCACTGGCGGAATTGCTCGCGCTTCCTGTGGAATTGTTTCAGGCAGGCTACAGCAAAGAGCAAGAACTTGAAGCTGACCGTGACGGAACCTACCTGGCCGTAATGGCGGGATATTCGCCGCAGGGCGCGGTGCATCTTTTTGAACGGTTTGGGCGCCTGCATCGTGCCTACGTATTGAAAGCTGCGAGTCCTGACCAGGAACTTTCCCAAGTCGCGATCGCCGGCATCGAAGGATATTTCCGGTCACATCCGTTGCCGGAGGAGCGAGTGAACCAGATCGAGCGACTCATTTCCGCTAGAAAATGGCGGAGCCTCCCGGAAAAAACTTTGCAGGTGCGGCCTGATGTGGCGCAAGTGACGGCGGGTAATCACTGAGCCGGGATCACGCCCAGCGCCTTATCCATATCAGCCACCTGAAATACCACGCCATCCCTTACTACGGTCTTTACCCGGCGAATGTCGCTGATATGTGCTGCGGGATTACCGTCAACAAGAATGACGTCAGCGAGTTTGCCCGGAGCGATAGAGCCGAGTTCGGAATCGCGCTTTACCACGCGGGCCGCTCCCAAGGTGGCAATCTGCAGGACCTTGGGCGCCGGAATGCCAGCTTTTACATAAAGCTCAAGCTCACGATGCAGCGTGAATCCAGCCAGGGAATCAGTGCCGGCAACGATGGGCACGCCAGAGTCGTAGAACATCTTGGCCATATCGAGCATGCGCTGGAAGGAATCTTGATAACGCTGATCTTGTCCTGGCGGAACCTGCAATCCTCCATAGAGAAAGCCACGGCGCACCTGCGCGGGCATGTTGCCAGCCACCGGGGCGTAGCCCTGTGCCATTTCGCCGGGACGATCATTGAACATGCCTTCAAAAATGCTAAGCGTGGGATCGATTACGATTTTGTGTTCTTTGAGAAGCCGTATGAAAGACTGCACCTGTTCGGACTTGGGGTCGATTTCAGCGCCGTGAGCTGCGACCTCAGTAAATCGCGCAGGCGTGCGCGTGTCTTTCACCTGCGGCATGAAATCCAAGAAGATGAAATTCATGTGCTGAATTTCATCCACGCCGTCACGCACGAACTGCTCAGCATTCATGCCGGAAGGGACATGACCGCTGACACGCATACCGTGGGCGTGGGCCATCTGCACAATTTTGGGCAAAAGCTCAGGTTTCAGCGAGCTATAAACTTTGATCTGGATGTAGCCAAGCTTGGCGTAGTTATCGATCGCAGTTTTGGCTTCTTCTTCTGTATCGGCAAAAACTTTGGTTGGGCCCTGATAAGGGCCGCGACCGTCAATGAAGCCGGCCATTACCACGCGCGGACCAATCTCTGAACCTTCATCAAAGCGGCGGCGCATTTGCATCAATGCATCCGTGTCATTGGCCAGGTCGCGGACAGAAGTTACCCCGCACGCCATATGCAGAAGACCGTCGCCGGGCTGCACATGGACATGCATGTCCCAGAGGCCGGGCATCAGAGTTTTACCGGCGGCATCAATCGTCTCAGCGTTTTTGGGAAGCGGCACCTTGCCGTCAGCGCCCACTGCGGTGATCTTATTGCCGGCGATGACTACGGTGCGGTTCGGCAGCATTTGCGCTGACTCAGAATCGAACAGATTGGCGTGAACAAAGACGAGTGGGTTTTTAGGTTTATGCGCCAGAGTCTGGGCGAGCTGTTGTGAGCGGTTGTTTTCAAACTTATCCTGCACTTTTAAAAGATCGGTTGCGGCACTTTCCCAGCCCTCCTGAATAATTGACGACCAGGTTGAAACCGAGGCGAACAGCTTGCCGTCTGAATCCAGCCAGAACGAGAACGGACTAAACCCTAAACCAGCCAGCGCATATTGGGTGACCGTACGCGACTGCCCATTGGCGTTGATCTTTAGTTCACCGCGCTTCTCAATGGAAGCTTCACCGGCGGGAAGCAAGGGCAATTTGTGCTGAGGAGCGGCTAGCAATGCCTGCGCCAGCAGAGTAGTTTCTTCCGCGGTGCCAGAGATGCTGGTGTAAAAAGCCTGTCCGGTGAGATTTTTCTGTCCCTCTTCTGACCGGTTTTTCCAACTGGCGACGCCTTGCTTCAACGAGAAACGCTCATCGACAGGCGCTTTGAGGTAGTCAACGCCGGTGATTTCAATATCCGTGGGAATGCCATCTTTACCGGCGACAATCTTTTCATTGATGTTGGGCCCGCGGCCGCGATCGTTGAATTCAAAATGGACTTGCAGGCTGCCGTCAGGGTTCCGCGTGGAGCTTTCATACCCCGCTTTATTGCCGGCCAGAATGAACGTGTACCGGGTGGACTTTGCATTTTCAGTCGAGGGACCGGCGGCAGCTTGGCCGTGGGCGTGGGCGAGCAACAGCGGAAAGAGAAGAAGAAGAAGACACAGCTTTTTCATAAGAACTCCTGCTTTAGCATGGGTTCAGACAGGGGCCGATTTTGGCAGCTTTGCCGGCAGTAGTTGGACGTACCAAATCAGTCTTCCGGTAGCTCAGCCACGGCGGCACCGCTTCGATTCGATGGCCGGGGCTTTTTTGGCGCTGTAACGTAAGCGTACGGATCGACGGCGGCTCGGGCTCCTTGCGAGCACTGCGGCGGAGCCAACCCGTTAGTCGACGAAAAAGTTCACGAAGCCGGGAACGTTCAGACTGTGGCATACATCACTCCTGTCCGGAAAATCGTAGCACGGCGGCCCATTGTGGGACTAAGTATCTAATGACGAGCAATTTGAGTTAAAAAACCAGGGATTTTTGAATATCTGCCCATTTTTTACCGGAGTCTTTGCCCTTACTATTCTGGGGACGGAAAAGTGCGACAATAAGAGACACAATGGCTGGTGCTTTTTCTGACTATGGGACATCTAATAAAAAGAGCCGATGACACAAAATCAAAATCTTTTCTTTCAGAAGTTTGGCATTACTCCCAATGATCTTCAGCGCTATCTGGGCGAGGCACTTTCCGCCGGTGGCGATTATGCCGATTTGTACTTTGAATACCTGACCTCCACTTCAATCAGCGTGGATGAGTCGATTGTGAAATCAGCGTCCCAGGGGATTTCTGCCGGATGCGGAGTGCGCGTGCTGGCGGGTGAACGCACCGGCTATGCTTACACTGACGATCTGGCCCCGGAAAAAATCCTGCGCGCCGCGCGCACTGCCGCCTTGATTGCCCGTGGACCGGCAAAAAGTCCCATTGAAGGATTCAAGGAAAATCTGAATCACCAGCTTTATCCCATTGCGTCGCCTTCAGCCGACGCCGATATTGCAGCCAAGCTTGAATTGGTGATGCGCGCGGACCGGGCTGCGCGAGCTTATGATCCGCGGATTGTGCAGGTGCGCGGCGGTTACTTTGACGAGATGCGCCAGATCCTGGTGGTGGGGTCAGACGGAACGTTTGCCACCGATCTGCAACCCCTGGCGCGGTTCACCGTTAGTACGATTGCCAAGTCCGGCGAGAATTCCGCCAAAGGAGCGGCAGGCGGCGGCGGACGCGTTGCCATGGATTTCTTCCTGACGGACAAGACTCCGGAATATTTTGCCCAGGACGCCGCGCGGCAAGCCATTATTCAACTCGGCGCAGTGGAAGCCCCAGCGGGAGAGATGGAAGTGGTGCTTGGGCCCGGCTGGCCGGGGATCCTGCTGCATGAAGCGATTGGGCACGGACTGGAAGCGGATTTCAATCGCAAAGGAACGTCAGCTTTTTCCGGCATGGTGGGCAAACGCGTTGCGTCAGACAAATGCACCGTCGTGGATAACGGTACACTGCCTTCGCGGCGCGGATCGATCAACGTGGATGATGAAGGATCTCCCACGCAGAATACAGTGTTGATCGAAAAAGGAATTCTCAAGGGCTACCTGAGTGACAAGCTTTCCGCACGGCTGATGGGCATGCCTGACACGGGCAATGGACGTCGCGAGAGCTACGCGCACATCCCCATGCCGCGCATGACCAACACTTACATGCTTGCCGGTGACGATTCGCCGGAAGATATTATTCGCTCTGTAAAGCGCGGTGTTTACGCAGTGAACTTTGGGGGCGGACAGGTTGATATCACGAACGGCAAATTTGTCTTTTCCGCTTCTGAGGCCTACATGATTGAAAATGGCCAGGTAACCGCGCCGCTGAAGAACTGCACGCTGATTGGCAACGGTCCTGATGCGCTGACCAAAGTGTCGATGGTGGGTAATGATCTTCAGCTCGATGAAGGCGTAGGCACCTGCGGCAAAGATGGACAGTCCGTCCCTGTGGGCGTTGGCATTCCAACGCTGAAGCTGGACAGCATGACTGTGGGCGGTACCGCAAGATAATGGCAACAAATACGCAAACAATTACTGAAGTGGATACAGAGTTGCGTGAGTTGGCGGCCAGCGTGGTCGAGCGCGCGATGAAAGCCGGCGCAACTGCGGCTGAAACCGTGGTGCGCGAAGGCTCAGAGTTTTCAACCGTAGTACGCATGGGCGAAGTTGAGACGCTGAAGGAATCCGGGTCGCGCGCCATTGGCCTGCGAACATTTCTTGGGCATCGCTCGGCGAGCACATATTCCAGCGACTTTTCAAAAGATGGAATCCAACGGCTGATCAGCGGCGCGATTGA
>DASXKZ010000263.1:0-6300 GCA_036496525.1 Candidatus Angelobacter sp. | reverse complement strand
CAGCCCTTCCGCGGCATGACTGAAGAAGAAGTGGTCAATGCCATCCTCAAGCAAATTCCTCCACCCGCTTCGGAGATCAATCCCGCAGTCAGCCAAATGATAAGCCGGGTTGTTCACAAAGCCATGGCCAAGCAGCCGTGGAACCGTTACGACAACGCGCGTGAATTTGGCGACTCGCTGCAAAAAGCGCTGCGCAATGAACCGATCGAGCTGTTTGATCCCGCCCGCTTAGCGCCACGCATCCAACGCGCGAATAAAGCATTCGACAGTGGCGACTATCAATTTGCCGGCGAGATTGTGACTGAGCTCGAAGCTGAAGGCAACATTGATCCGCAGATCAGTTTGTTGAGAACGCAGATTGATCAAGTTGTTCGGCAGCGGACGATATCCCAACTTCTGGAAAGTGCCCGCGCACGCTTTGAAGAAGAGGAAGATCCACTTGCGCTGCAAAAGATCCAGGAGATTTTGCAACTGGACCCCAATCACATGGCTGCGTTGGGCTTGAAAAGCAAAATCGAAGACCGCCGCAGCGAACGGCAAATTGATAAGTGGTTCAAACTGGCCAGCCAGCATATGGAGAACCATGCGTACAGCCACGCCCGGCAGGCATTGCAGAACGTCCTGCAACTGCGGCCCAAGGAAAACCGCGCGACCCGGCTGATGGCGGACATTGAGCGTGAAGAAGAAGATTATTTAAAGTTGCGCAAGCAAAAGTCTGATCTTTACCAGAATGCATTGAACGCATGGAAGAACGGCGATGTGAGCGTGGCGCTGAGTCAGATGGGAGTAGTGCTGGATCTTGACCGCCGCGCGCCGGATACTTCTTCTCCAGAACTCAGCGGTACCTATCAGAGCTTCTACAACAAAGTCCGCTCAGAACATGACTCCCTCAACAACGGCTATGCGGAAGCTCGCAGATATCTGGCGGAACGCGATTTTGCCAAAGCGCTCAAGGTTTGCGATGACGTCCTTGCGAAGTATCCGGGGCAAGCGCTTTTTCAGGCAGTCAAGTTTGACATCGAAGAACAGCAGCGGCAGCAACTTTCCGCATTTATTGCTGACGCGGACCGGCGGCTGGACAGCGAGAACGATCTGGACGCAAAGTACAATCTGCTGCGCGAAGCTCTGAGCTCATATCCGAAAGAACCTCATTTTGAAAGATCGCTGAAGTTGGTCAGCGACAAACGTGACCTGGTCAATTCCATAGTCGCGCGGTCCCGCACCCACGAAGAGCGCGGACAGATCAACGAAGCCCTCGCCGACATGGAAGTTCTTCGGACAATTTACAGCCCTTATCCCGGCTTACAGTTCGAAGTTGAACGGCTGGAGAAGCGCCGCGAACAACAATCCCGCGATGCCGCCAAAGCAGTCTGGATCGAGCAGATTGATCGCCAGTTGGGGGTTGGAGAGTACACGCGTGCTTTAGAAGTGCTGCAAAAAGCCCAGGCAGAATTTCCCAGTGACGCCGAGATGGTTGAGCTTCAGAAACTAGCGCAGCAAGGCTACGAGCGGTCCACTCAGGCTGCACAACTTTTTGCCGATGGGCAAGATTTCTGCGCGAAGGGTGATTTCGAACAAGGCCTGGAACTAATCCGGAAGGCCCACCAGCTTGATGACCGTAACCCGGAAATTCGCAGCAGTTTGCGCGACCTTCTAGTCGAGCGTGCCCGCAATCTTCACGATACCGATTGGCAGGCTTGTGAAGTACTGGCCCAGGAAGCTTTAGAGCTTGACCCCAGCCATCCCGAAGCTAAGAGTTTGCGGACTCAGGCCTATGATCGCAAGCGCGAAGATTTTGTCGAGCAATGTGCCTCTCAAGCACGGCGGCTGCAAGCTTCTGGAGACGTGAAGTCCGCCGCAGTCGAAGTAGAAAAGGGATTGTCGGCCTACCCGTCGGAGCCGCGGCTCACGGTCATCCGCGACACGCTGAACAAAGAATTGCGGCAGACGCAACAGAAGCAGGCGCGCCTGAGCGATCTTGACCAGTTGAAGGGGCTTGAAAAGGAAGCTCAATCCGCCAAGAGTGGCGAGTTACAACAGATTTGGGAGCGTAGCCGTGTGGTGGCGGAACGCTATCCAGCGGAAGCGGATGTGCAATCGGTGGCGCGCGAAGTTCAGCGCATCGTACGGGCGCGAGGTGGAAATGCGCCGACACCCAAACCGAAGAAGAAAACTGCGACGGTTCCCGGGCCGAGCATTGGGGAAAAGCTCCAGCCTCTGCTTAAAAATCCGGCATTGTTATGGATTGCCGGCGCAGTTGTCCTAGTTGCCGTATCTGCAATCGGCATTCATTACGCACTGAAGCCAAAGATTGGCGTCGCCACCGTGGCGGTGCAGATTCACACCTCCCCCGAAGGTGCCGCCATCCGTATCAATGGTCAGGATAAAGGTACGTCCAATCAGCCCATTCAACTAGTACCCGGTGAATACCAGGTGGAGGCTTCGCTGCCGGGTTATCTTCCAATCACGACCAATCTTTCCGTCAAAGCGGGCTCTCCACCGCCCGATGTGAACCTGACGCTGCAATCCATGGCGCAGGTGGTGCGCGTTGCTACTCCCGATCTCGTCAACGGCGAAGTCACGCTGGATGACAACCCGAAGGGCAAGCTGGAAACCGGAAGCCTTTCGCTGTCCGATTTACCCAACGGGCAGCATGTACTGAAAATTACGACACCGTCGGCAAAAGAGAACGCTACCGTCAGCTTTGAAATTGCTACAGGAAATTTACCACTCATCGCTACCCCGCAGACTAATCAGATACAAGCTGTTTTGGTGAGCAGCAAGCAGGGTGCGGCGCACGTAGTGAGCAGTCTCGCAAATGCGGCAGTCGCCGTGGATGGAAATCCGTACGGACAATTGAATGGCGGAGTTGCTGACCTCAACGGCCTCACGATCGGCGTGCACGAATTGTCGTTAGGACAAGGTGCAGATCTGCGTAAAATGCCATTTGAGGTTGGCGCAGTCCCCGCACTGGACGCAATTTTCTTCTCCGACCGCGCCGTCGGAAGCATGCTGGTACTGACCGGGCAGCCTGATGCGCAGGTGATTATTGACGGAAAGGCGATGCCGCACAAGACGATGTCAAACGGCCAGCTACGCATTCCCAACCTCCCCACGACTTCCCACACGGTTTCGGTCGCCAAGGATGGCTTTAAATCAATGGAAGCGCAGAAGATCGATGTTCTCAAGGGACAGGAAAAACAAGTGACTTTTGTTTTCGAGCCACTTACAAAACCTTCATCCCTTTCACTGGAGCACATGCCCGCTGGTGCACAGGTAACAATCGACGGCACACAAATTGGAACGATCGCCCCCAACGGCACGCTCACCGATGCAAACATTTCTCCGGGCGAGCATACGCTGGTATTCACGCAGCCTGGATATCCAGTTCTCGCCATCAAGAAAACGTTTTTGGCGAATGAGCCGATACGACTCTCCAGTTCCGATATCAACTGGAAGCGCTCGCAGGCCACACTCGATGTAAACGTTGCCGCCAATACCGCTGTCACAGTGACACGAGGAAATCAAAACTTCGGCCATTCGACCGGCCCCTATAAATTTCCGCTCGAGGAAGGCGCATACACAATCACAACTCGCACCGCGAATGGCCAGGAAAATAGTCAAAACATATCTCTCAGCGCCGGAGAAAGCCGGCCGCTGGATATGCGCACACAGACCCCGGCCGGCGATACCATGGACCTATGGAGTAGTAAATGGACCCAGCAGGACCAGTGGTATACGCACAGAGGCGGCGGGTATGTTCTCTATACAGGACAGCGCGGTGCCGGAAACATCACTTTCACGGTCAAGATGCGCAAACGCAATATTTTTGGCAGCGCACCTCATATCAAATGGGTGGTTAATTTTGTCGACGACAGAAATTATCTTCTGTTTGAATTGGACAACAAGTCTTTCTACCAGACCGAAGTTGTGAATGGCAATAAGCAGGAAACGAAAAAAACTCCATATAACCTGGGCAACGCTGAATTCATCCATTTAAATATCGCTGTTTCCGCCAACGGTCTTCAGCAACGCTGCACCACCGCAAATAACACGTGGCAAACCCTGACTGATTGGGGAGCGGGAACAACGACGCCATCTTTGAGCCAGAACAAAAACAGGAATTTCGCAGTGGGGTCTTTCGGGTTCTATTTGCCGGGGAACGACGAAATCGAGATTTCAAATTTCTCGTACAAACCGACACGCTAATTGATCCAAGGTTTCTAAAGTGATCGATGATCACGAACTGAGTAAACACGTCAGGCAAGGTTCGGCTGTGACCCTTATCCTGGGAGCCGGGGTAAGCCGGTGCCGCGGCTTGCCTCTTTGGTCAGAATTACTTCGGTCAGCATGGAAAATGGTCACGAACAGCGACCCATATGCTGATGACCTCGACCTTCTCGAACGCGCCCACCAAGCTGGCCTCAAGGAAGGATTACCGCCAGAATTCGTACGACGCTTGGACTTTTACCGCCATCCATTAGAACTTCAGTTTGCATTTGAATGCATTTTTAACCGGTTGCGATGGTCGGGAACGAGAAATAAGTTACGGGCGAAGCTGGATCTTCGGACGCGAAAGAGAAGCAAGTCTGACCTGGAATTATCTAACGAACAACAGGCAGCAGAGCTTTTTGCTACTCTTCTGCGCAAGATTCTCTATCATCGGTATCATCGAAAGATTTACAGCAATAACAGGATCATCCAGGACACGCTTACACTCGTAGGAAGCGCAGTTCGACAAAGCGCACTAGGCGCCGAGAGCGACCGCCGCATTGCCCGCGTCATTACGTTTAACGTAGACGATCTGCTGGAGCAGACTGTAAATTCAGGGAATAGAAGACGTCGCCCGCTGGCGCTCCCAGTCACCCGGGCCAATGACATCAATCGCCTCAGCAACCGCCGTTCGATAGAGATTTTCCACCTTCACGGCTTTGTACCCGAACGCCCATCGGAATATCCGTTTTATACCGCTGGTGGAGGTATGATTCAAGATGTCCGAATCCCGGTTGAGTCACTGGTCTTTACCGATGAACAGTACTGGCGTGCGGTTGGAAATCCTACTGGTTTTGCAAGCCGCATTTTTGCCCAGGCGCTGGACGGTATTTGCGTCTTCATCGGCTTGTCAATGACGGACATAAACATCATCCGGTGGCTAGCGCAATATGCCATGGAAGCACACCGCGATTTTCGGCTCATGACTTCAGCGTGGGTAGACCAAGACAAAGTGGAATTCGATGCCGTGGAAGAATTGTCAAGGCACTACTGGATCGTTGAGCGCGACTTCAATGATCCTTCCAAGAAAAAACCATTCAACTTTGGGACACGCGTGCTGCGTGATGTGCTACAACTCCGCGGAGTCGATCGCATTGAAATTCCATCCTGGCAATCCAAGGAATTTCATACTTGGTGGAGCAAATGTTTCTTGTCCTGAACCCATCGTGGGCGATTGATATGGTGAGCGCGGTAGGAATCGAACCTACAACCTACTGATTAAGAGTTCATTTTCGGCGATTTGCATGGGTTAGCATCGAGGTGCATGTTGTTGCAGACACTCAATTGTTCGTATCGAATCGCTCAGTCCATGCAATCACTTCTAAGCAGGTAGTCGCTACAGTTCTCGCTACATCGTTACCATCTCAACATTTTTTCGGGTCAAGGTTTAAGCTTCCGTCATCGGCTTCATCTTTTTTACAAGGCGTGACTCAACCAGAAGGAAAAATATAAAATTGACCGCCACCACCAAAGGTCAATGAGTGAAATCGCGATTTTTCAATAATCAAGGGATCGGCGAAGGGTATAGACTGACTGCCGTTCATTCGTTGCGGCAGGAGGCGCGTGACCTTGCCTGTAAAGTCAAGAATGCAGCGAAGAGAGCAATTCGGATTGTAGGACTGGTTTGGAGAACATTTTTGAAAACGACTACCGATGCTGAACGAATTCTGTACAAGTATCGGACGTTTTCCAAAAGGACACTAGACATACTTACCTCCACGAAGCTGTATTTTCCCCGAGCGGAAGAGCAGAATGATCCGCTGGACTCTCAGATCGACATTCAGCTCGAATACGAAAGGGCCGGAAAAGAGATGACGCGTCGTTTTTCTGGTGAGGAACTCAATAGAAAGCAGTTTCTCCTGTTTCTGCTTAACTCGCATCGTTTCAGACATCGAGACCCCGGGAAAATGATAGGGCTCAACGAGGCATTACAACAGTGGATCAGCCAGCGCGGAATACTCTCCCTCTCAAGAAATCCCTGCGACCCGCTGTTGTGGGCGCACTATGGCGGAGGGCATACCGGCTTGT
>DASXKZ010000262.1:0-10624 GCA_036496525.1 Candidatus Angelobacter sp. | reverse complement strand
CCTCCCCCTCCCCTACCCATCCCAGATTGGCGTAGACTTCAGAGGGGGTCATCCCAGATCATCATCCCAGAATGGCGTGCACTTGATGCACATAGGTACTGTTTGGCGTAAGGTTGAGTGAGATTTGGGTTGTAAATTACCCGATTACCAAATTACCCATTTACCAAATTATGCCGTTAGAACATGGCAGCCGAATCCAGCTTCAGCTTTTCGTATTGTCAAAGAGCGTCGTTGACACATCGCACCCTGAGGCGCTGCCGGAGTATAGCTATTTTCTTCGCCCATATCAATCGCGAATTGGTACATGGCCTTGACACATCTACGGGGGATAACCTGTCCATGCCACCTGTTCTTCCACGTCATTGAAGACTCGGTGCATCAAACCTTACGTCCACGTGAGAACCACGGCGTTATAAACCATGTGAAGCACAATCGCCGGTGCCAGCCGTCCGGTTTTTTTAAATATCAAAGCGTTCGCTGCGCCGAGCAATGCCACCGGCAGCCAGGACAGCGGAGAATGATAGATGGCGAAAAAAGCCGCGCTGCCCACCACCGCACGCCAGCCGCCCCACTCGCGATCTAGCGCCCGGAAAAGCAGTCCGCGAAAAAGATATTCTTCGGCAAAGGGAGCAAATCCCACAGCCATAACGGCAAGAGACACCCGCACCCCACGCATGCTCGCCATCTGCTCCTGGGACTTGCGGATGATCTCCGCTGCCGCAGGAATGTGCTGCAGGACAGCCTCGTATCCGTGGGCGAACACGCCCAACACCACTCCTGCGGCTGCCCCCAGCAGAAGTGACCAAGGCAGCTTGTCTCTTTCCGATTGACCGTGCCACCACGAGTCCCATCTTCCACGGGAGACAGCGGTGGCCGGCCAGCGCAATACATCGCTCAGAGCGACGCCGCGATCACCCAAAAAACTCACCATGCCGATGGAAACGCCCACGGTACAGATCCCGTAACTGATGGCCTGAGCGATTGCGATACCGTCGCGCCCGGTAACTACAGAAACCATGCCCGTCAGCACCGCGCCTGCATCCACCAGGATGCTGATGGCGATCATGGCATGCATCAGTGTGGGCGGAGGCGGAAGTTTTTCTGACCAGGGATCATAGAGGTACGGCAGGCGCGCCCGGAAGTTCTGCCACATGGCGGCGGCAGTTATATAAGAGTAAACAATGCCTCTCACAGCCAGAGGCCATTCCTGCATAAGCACGCCGATGGAAAACGTAAGCATGCCTAGTTGCGCCGCCCAGCGGCGGCCAGCGGGAATTTTTTCTGGCTCGCCCGATTGCGAGGTCACCGTGACTAGCGTGACGCCTTTTTCCGCCATGCTTTGGCTAAAGAAGTACCAGCCGACTCCTACCAAGGCAATCTTCCACATGCTCTCGGGAAAGAGGAAAACGGCATAGCAAAGCACCAGGGCCACCATGCAGGAGGCAATCAGCGACCAGAGCCACGCCTTGGCTTTCAACAAACTTTCCAGACCGCGCGGCCAGGTAAGGGCAATCCACAACGCGCTCCCTTCTGAAGCCAGTGACTTGGGACCCAGGACCCACAGGAAATAGGTCCCGAACAGGATCGCCGCGCCGCTCAGGTAATTCCATGCGCCCTGTACGTCGCTGAGAAGACCTCGGAAATTAAAAAGCTGGAAGCTGGCCACGGTCATGGGAATCAGAATGGCTTGGACTATGGCGCTGCGATCGCGCGTAAACCAGAGCATCTCCTTGCGATAGAGAGGTTCTTTGCCAAATTTGGTTCCCGTCGTTTTTCCCGCCTTCGGGCGCGACGCGGCCTGGCCAAAGTTGCCGCTGAGTCCTTGCTGAGCGCCCCATGCGCTAAACCACACAGCGCAACTGGTAATGATCACGGCGCAAATCCAGCACGCAGCCATGCCCGCCAGAAAGGAAAAAGATCCGTCAGCACGAGCACCCAGAAATAACCGCAACCACGGCCAGGGCAGAACGGTGAAGCTGCCGAGAAATCGGGCTGTCGCAGAAACTATTTTGGGGACCACAATGAACCCGAGAAACAACAGCATCATGGAGGCGTAACCCAGCCAGCCCATCAGGCCAACCACGGCCCCGCGTGAGCGCGGTGAAAACCGCAAGACCACTCCGATCTCCAGCGCTTTGCCCATGCAGGCTGCGGCTACAGTGATGGGCACACCAATCAGCGGAATCGCCAACATAGCCAGCAAGGGGTCGTAGACAAAGCCGTACACAAATCCAACAAATAAAGGGGCGCCCCAGTAGAGAGGATTGGCTGCAATGGGCGAAAGCATCTCCGCCAGAAAGACCGCCCCCGCAGGCACCGGATGGCTGAACAACCACTCCCACATGGGATGTCGGCGACGTTGCAGATCGAGTTCGACTCCTTCTCCTTGGAAGACCAGCACCACTCCCCACCAGATCAGGACCACAGAACCCAGCATCGCGGGCAATGGGCCTGACTTCATGAAGGAAGCCACGCCAGGAGTGGCTTCCTGGTTGCTGATCAAATCGTTCACACCGTGATTGCGCACGGCATCACGGAGCTTCGTCTCAATTTCTTCCGCCTTGCCCCCGTACTCGTTGGCGATGTGCCTGGCTTCCGACGAATAGTCAAGGTCGGAATAAGGATTGTCAGGTGTGCGGCCCAAATCGTCATAAGCCGACTTCATGTTTTTCGCCGAGGCAAGGAAGCTAGACCTGACCACAATCTTGCCCTGGCTTTCAGCGGCAACGCGTTGCCCGGAAGTTACCGCGCTGCGCAGCACGAACGCGGCCAAGACGTTCAGGACGAGCATGACCAGCACCGCCAATGCAACGCCCAGAATGCCCCAATCTGTTCCGGAACGATGCTGTAACAATTGACGCTGCCGCTTTTGCCGGCCACTAGACCGCTTTCGGCTTGCTCCCAGCAACAGCCGCACAGTCCGCCAAAAACCGGGTGGGAAGGGAAGTTCGCGGTTCATGTTTGCGGCGGCCGTGAGGTGAGTTTCAGAAAGACCTCTTCCAGGCTGGCTTGTTCGTAAGTGGAGCAAAGTTCATCCAGGGAACCTTTGGCCGCCACCGTCCCTTCATTGATGATCACCGCATGGGAACAGAGTCGAGTAACATGGTCCATCAAGTGAGTAGAAAATAGTACGGTTGTCCCCTGTTTGGCGGTTTCAAAGATCAGGTCATAGAAAAGGCGCGTCGATTCTACATCCAGGCCATTGGTAGGCTCATCCAGAATCAGAAGTTTCGGCTGATGCAGCATGGCCAATGCCAGCCCAAGCTTTTTCTTCATTCCCCGCGAATAGTCTTCCGCATAGTTGTGAATATCGGCAACCAGCCTGAGTCTGGCAAGCAGCGGGGCAATCCTGATCATCGTAGCGGACACATCCAAGCCATGCATTGCCGCGCTCAATTCCAGTACTTCCTCGCCAGACAGATAGGAATAGAAGACCGGCTCATCCGGAAGGAACCCGATCAGCCGCTTGACCTCTACTCGATCATCAAAGGCGTCAAGTCCGTCAATGGTGAGTTTTCCCACAGTCGCTTTGAGAATGCCCATCAGCAACCGGAAGAGAGTCGTCTTCCCGGCGCCATTGGGCCCTAACAATCCACAAATCTGTCCTGCAGGAACAGAAAAAGAAACGTTCTTCAGGGCAATCTTTCCACCGAAGGACTTCGTCACCTGGTCAATTTGCACGAGGTCTGGAGAAAATTGTCTGGCGTCTAGAAGACTAGTCGTTGTGTCGCCCATCAGGATGTAATTATCGGGCACACTAACATAGTGACGGGTGCCTGTTCAACGTTTCACTTCGACAGTTCTCATTTGTGAAGCTTGTACTGGCGTTCGACATTTCACACCACCTGAATCAACGGCTTCCCTGGCGGAAGCACTTCGCCAATCTCCACCGCAGACACGCCTGCATCGGTAAGAGCGGTGAGCAGAGCGGCGGTATCAGCACGGGCAACGAAGAGCAGCAATCCGCCGGCGGTCTGGGGATCGAAAAGAATGGTCCGGATTTCTGCCGGGACGCTCTCACCATAGCTGACCATGCATTCCGCGAAGTCGCGGTTATTGTTGAGGCTTCCGCTATAGATAACTAAGCAACAAACCTACCTGTCATCGACAAATCTTAAGAAATCAAAACACGTCGATTTGATCCAGCTCGGGTTCAATGGGGCAATTGGATTTCCCGGGGAGGGCAACCAATGGCACCTGCGCTGGTCTGGCTCATTTTGGTTCTCTGCTTGCTGATCTCGGTCATCAAGTACACGCTGGCCATGATCCTCAAGTGGTCGGTCCCCGGCGCGAAAATTCAAAAAGACTACACCTGGCAACCAACGGTCAGCGTCCTGATGCCTTGCTATAACGAGGGCAAGACTGTCTACGAAACCATTGAGAGCATCAGCCATAGCAACTATCCGAATGACCGGTTTGAGGTAATCGCGCAGGACGACTGCTCAGCGGATGATAGCTACCAGTGGATGCTCAAAGCGCAGCGCGACTTTACCAATATCAAAGTGAGGGTGGAGCGGAATAGTGAGAACAGCGGCAAAGCTCGCACGGTATGCAATGCGCTGGAGCAGTCCACGGGTGAGATCATCATCTCCATTGATTCGGACTGTATCTTTCATCCTGACGCCATCCGTGAGCTGACGGCCTGCTTCTCCGAGCCGAAAATCGGGTCGGTGGGTGGCCGAGTCGGAATCAGAAACCCCAACGCCAGCGCTATCACCGCAATCCAGACCTTTGTTTACTACGTCGCCTTTCAGCTCTATAAGGTCCCTGAGAATTGGACCCGCAGCGTAGGCTGCATCAGCGGATGCCTCTTCGCCATCCGGCGGGAACTTCTGCTCCAGATTGAACCCATGATCCGCAGTCGGCACTGGTTCGGCATTCCCGTAAATCAGGGAGAAGACCGTTTTCTTACACATCAAACGCTTCTGCATGGATACGGAACATACGTCAACAACGATGCGCTGTGCTGGACTACTGCCCCAGCCACGCTGACTGAGTTGTTCAAGCAACAGCTCCGCTGGCGGCGCAGCGTGGTACGCGATCTCTTCTTTACTTTAAGGACTTTGCCGCAGCATGTCTGGAAGCTGCACCCCAACACCGTGCTGACTCTGGTGCTCACCCCGCTGGGCCCACTGGTTGCCCTCTTGGTGGTCTTCACCGCGCTCTCCAGCAATCCCATGGCGTGGGCTGGCCCCGCGCCTCTGTTGATGTACCTCGGCATTGCCGCGGCGCTTGGTTGGGCCATCAGGAAATACAGCGTTCGCGAAACTGTGAATAACCCGCTGGCCTTCGGGGCATATGTGGCATGGTCGCTGGTCAGCAGCTTATTCATTACTCCTCTGGCGCTGTGCACCATGGACTCCAGGGACTGGGGTACTAGAAGCAAGGAAAAAGGAAACTAGAAGCAAGGAAACTCGCAGCAAGGAACAGGGGGCATCTCATGGCGACAGCAGCAGCCAGTAAGCTTGAAAGCAAAAAGCCGGTCCAGCTACAGCCGATGATTTACCGGTCAGTGGTGACGTTATACAGGATCTTTGGCATCCTGACGCTCTACCTGGTGCTCGCCGGCATTCTCTCCTATGCCTTTGTAATGGGCTTCTACGCCGTGAACACCTCATGGGCAGCTCCGGTGATCCTGGCTCCGTCTGACGACAAAAGCCTCGATTTCCTGCAAAAAATCGTTACCAGCAAACAGACGTTGGAGGATCTCAAGGTAGACGAGAAAAGGCTGGAGAGCAGCATTTTCGAAATGACTAAACATCGGGCCTCGCTTCTGAATCTTGAGCCGGAGTTGCAGGCCGCTATCGTGCGTGAGAGAACGCATAACCGCGCGGCGGGGCCACAGCTTTCCCAGCTTGACCAGCAGAAACAGGCCGACAACCTCAAAACGCAAGCCGTGATTGCGCAGGTCAAGCTAGTGGAGTCCTCGATCGACCGGGACCTGGCCGCTGGACTTATTACCAAGGGCGACGCAGCCACACAGCGTGCCGCCTTGAACCAGGCGCAAACCTCCTACACAGACAGCAAGATCAACGAAGTCCTGCTAACGGACAATATTCTGGAGAAGAGCACTACCGATACCAAATCGCTCGACGTGCTCAATAAGCAAGCCGAACTAAAGTCAGAAATTGCCCAGCTTGATATCGCAATCAATGTGGCGCAGGAGCAAGCTCGCGAAGAATCGCAGCAGATTGACAGGCTGAGAAAGGCTATCGCCACGGCCAAACAGACCCCGTATAACCTGATTACGTCCGGGGGAAAACCGGTTTACTTCGCTTTTGTTCCCTATGACAACCAGGGCAGCGTCTCTGTGGGCGCGCCTGTCTATGACTGTTACCTGAACATGGTTGCGTGCCGCAAAGTGGGGACGGTAAAGCAGATATTTGCGAGTGAAGAGCATGCAATCCATCCTATCTTCAGGACCGATGTGCGCGGGTTCATGGTTCAGATGGAATTGGATCGCCCCGAGTCAGCAAAGTCAAAGACGGTGTTCCTGAACCGCAAGCCATTTTTCTTCTGAGGGGTGGGGTATGGTGAGCAAACGATTGTTCCTTTGCGCAACGCTGCTGGTAATTGCATCGCGCGCATTCTGTGAGGATACCGACGTCACGCAGCCGAACAACAGCCTGGCTGATCGGCAGGCTTACTGCCAGTACGTGACCGAGCAGGCAGCGGCGCAACGGGACCTGCTGCTTGCGCCCAGCGCCATCGCGGGCGTGACGCAGCCGAATACGGGCCTGCCGATGCAATCCGTGTGGGGCCTTTCCGGCAGTATTTCCAATGTGCGCAAAGCTGTCCTTACAACCGATGCAGCACGTAAAAGCTGCGATCTATACAACGCCACTACCTTGGCCCAGCAGAGCATTCAATACGCGCTGCCTGGCCTGGAAAAACGGGCGCTGGAGCACCGGCTTGATCTGATTCAACAGGCGTCAGGACAGCTGGATGCTGCCATCGTCACCACCACAAAGATGGTGGAGGCCCAGAATGTGACCAGGCCCATGCTCTTTTCGCTGCAAACCACCAAAATCAAACTGGGCGCGGACCAGGCCGATACACAAACGAAAATTGCGGATCTGTACACGCCGGCCCCAGTGAATCAGCCAGTGAAGCAACTTGTTGCGGAGAAGCAAAGGAGTGAAGCCAATGAGCAGAACGCGTTGGCCAAGCTGAATCGCCAGAACAATTGGGACGTCTCGCTTTCGATCGGCGCGCACCAGCAGATCAATCCCCTGGTGAACAACACCAGCCCGTATGGCGCGATTACCGTCAGCTACAATCTCGCCAGCCGGGCCATTAACAAGCATCTGGATCAGGCCGCGGATTCTTACGCAAGCTGGAAAAAAGTGCAGGAAAATGACGTCACTAGCAACGCCGCAATCCTTAAGCTGCAAGTAACAGCCGGCATTTCCGCACAAGCGAACCGTCTCAAAGCCCTCCAGGAACAGCAGAAGCTGCTGCAGAGCAACTTGCAACTGGTGGCCGAGCCGGATACTACTGCGGCCCTGGATTTTCATAACCAGCTCAGCACTACCCAGCTACTGCTTGGCATTGAGATTGGCGATGCCACCTTCAGGCTGGAGCAACTCCAGGATTTCGTGGAAAGCAATTACTGATTGCCGATGGACAACTCCTACACCACCTGTATCAACGGCTTCCCCTGTGGCAGCACTTCGCCGATCTCTACCGCTGGCACGCCGGCGCTCTTTAGAGCATCGAGCAGCGCAGCGGTATCAGCGCGGGCAACAGAGAGCAGCAACCCGCCGGCGGTCTGGGGATCGAAAAGAATGGTCCGGATTTCTGCCGGGACGTTCTCACCATAGCTGACCATGCATTCCGCAAAGTCGCGGTTGTTGTTGAGGCCTCCGGGGATGAAGCCGGCGCGCACGCAGTCCATGGCGCCTGCCAGCAGAGGAACGTTGGCGGAGTTGATGCGCACGGAAACGCCGCTGCCCGCGGCCATCTCCCGCGCATGCCCGATGAGGCCGAAGCCGGTAATGTCCGTGGCGGCGTGCACAGTGAACTTGCCCGACGCGGCAACTTCAGCGGCGCGCGCATTCAGCGTGGTCATGGATTTGGTGGCGGCATCAATCCACTGCTGTTTGGCCTCACCGCGCTTGATGGCCGTGGAGATCACGCCGGTCCCCAGCCCCTTGGTGAGGATGAGCGCGTCAAGGATCTGAGCGTTGGAGTTGGCCCAGACTTTTTGCGGATGGATCATGCCGGTGACGGAGTAGCCAAACTTGATTTCAGGATCGCGCACGCTGTGGCCGCCGATCACGACACAACCGGCCTCCATCATCTTGGAAAGGCCGCCGGCAAGAATCTGCTGCAGGACGTCGAGATCGCCTTTATCGGGAAAGCAGACAATGGCCAGCGAGGACAAGGGACGTCCGCCCATGGCGTAAACGTCGCTCAAGGAATTGGTGGCCGCGATCTGGCCAAAGGTGAATGGATCGTCAACGATGGGCGTGAAGAAATCCACGGTCTGGACGAGCGCCTGTGTGGCGGAAATTTTATACACTCCGGCGTCGTCGGCTGTGTCAAAGCCAACCAGTACGTTAGGGTCATTTTGCCGGGCTAATTTCCCAAGCACCGCGTCCAGCGCCGCCGGACTCAGCTTGCTTGCTCAACCCGCAGCTTTTACCTGCTCCGTAAGACGGATTGTCTTGAGTTCTGCCATCAGCGACATTCTAAATTATTACGGATGCAGCAGTGGGCAAATAGCAAATAGCAATTGGCTCTTAGCTCTTGGCCTTTAGCCGAAATCGCAACACAGATGAGCACGGATGTTGCGGATTGTCAGACTGATTTTCTAAACACTGCTTTTCTAAAGAATGAATTGATCCGTGAAATCGGTATTCATTGGTTGTAAGAAATTTTCTGATCAGTGTTCTCAGTGAGAATCAGTGGTAAATGGGCTTTTGCAAAAATCCGCGCTCATCCGCGTTAATCAGCGGTGAGGTTTTGCAGTTGTTTTGGCTAATTGCTAGCTGCTAATAAGCAATCGAGACCACTTTCACCGTCGGAACCTGGCCGTCCCAGTCGGTGGTAACGTGTTCCAGCGTAAGGCGAAAATCGCGTGTCTGGCCGGGAGCAAGCGGAGCGCGGTCGATCAAGCCGTAATCGACGTAAGGAACATTCGGCAGCAGAACCGTTACAGGGAGTGTGTCTTTTTGCGCGATTTCACCCAGAGAATTTTTGAAAATCACCTGCACGCTCGCGCCGGTCACCTTGCGGTCAGTGCCGTTGGCGAGCTTGCCTTCAATGTACGTTACAGATCCGCCGGCAAAGTTTTCCGCCGTGGCCATATGCAGTCCGGAAACTTGTAGCTTCGCCAGATTAGGATCGCCGGCCGAAGTGTTGGCAGACTTTCCCGCGCGCGTGAGCAGGACCAGGCCCACGATCAGCACCAGCACAAACACTCCGCCCACAGCCATCGGCAACCAGTTGCGGTTTTCAGCCTGTTCGGCAGGAGGGGAAAATACCGGCTCGTTTTCGGAATCGCCCATGGCGGAAATTCTAATCTATTCCCCGGCGATGGTCATGCCATCAATTCGCAGCGTAGGACAAGCCGTCGACCCACGAAATTCCAGGTCATTACCAATCTCAGTGATGTTGTTCAGCATGTCTTTAAGATTGCCGGCAACAGTCACTTCTTCCACCGGATAGGTGAGCTCGCCATTTTCAATCCACAAGCCGCTCACGCCGCGGGAAAAATCGCCGGTAACCGTGTTCACGCCAAAGCCGAGAAACTGGAACACATAAAGTCCCCGCTTAATGTCCCCAATAATCTGCTGCGGCGTGCGGTCACCTTTTTGCAGATAGAAATTTCCCGAGCCGATCCCCGGCGTTCCGGCCAGCCCGCGTGAAGCGTTGCCGGTGGTCTTCATCCCCAGCTTTTTCGCTGTGTACGTATTCAGCAGGTAAGACTTCAACACGCCGTTCTCAATGACCGTGGTCCTGCGCGTCGGGACACCTTCACCATCGAACGGTTCAGTGCCAAAACCTCCGGGAATGGTGCCGTCATCCACAACTGTAATATTGCTGGCAGCCACTTGCTCGCCAAGCTTATTCACCAGGAACGACGATTGCCGGTAAATGGCATCGCCGTCAACCGCGTCAAAGATGTTATCCAGAATCGATTCGGCAACTATAGGATCAAGCACAATTGGGACCTGCGTGGATTTGATCTTGCGCCCGCCCAGGCGGCGCAATGTGCGCCGCGCGGCTTCGCGTCCTACCGCCTCAGCCGATTCCAGCTTTGCCATCGTGCGCGCCAGCGCATACCAGTAATCGCGCTGCATGTTGCCCTTTTCATCCTGCGCAATCGGCGCAGCAGAAACGGAACAATACGAGCGCCGGAACTCACCTATAAATCCATGCGAGTTAGCCAGCACCTTATGGCCAACCGCAGCATCGAACGATCCTCCATCGGAGTTCTTCATCCGCGGATCAGCTTCCAGCGCAGCCCGTTCGGCCCTGCGCGCATAGTCAATACGCTGTTCCGGCGGAAGCGAGTACACATCGTCGTAGTAAAGTTTGAGATCGCCCAAAGAACCCAACTGGTCTGGCTCTGGAATGCCCGAGTAAACGTCTTCAGAAGTTACCCGCGCCAGCTCAA
>DASXKZ010000261.1:0-20552 GCA_036496525.1 Candidatus Angelobacter sp. | reverse complement strand
CAGGTTATGGAGTGATCAGCGAACCAGCCGAAACATGCGGTCCCAACGCGCCAAGTCCAGCAAGTGGGCCAGTATCTGTCCTGAATGTATGAGTTTATCATTGGAGCGTCCGGGTTCCGAGCCTCTGACCGAGAGATAGATCACCAAGGGCCTGCCCACGATGTTGGCCCGAGGTACAAATCCCCAGTAGCGGCTGTCCAGGCTATTATCGCGATTGTCGCCCATCACAAAATAATGGTCCGCCGGCACTACTAGTTCGCCGCCGTTCACGTAATTTGACAACTCATATCGCCAACGGCGATCAATGTCCCGGGAATAGCCACGCTGGTTGGGAAAATTGTCACGGTATCCATCAGGCATCCATTGCTTATGGATCGCATAATTTTCCTGCAGTGGATCGCCGTTCACATAGACTACTTTGTCGCGCAGCCGAATATGATCTCCAGGCATGCCAATCACGCGTTTCACTAAGAATTGCGACGGATCGACGGGAAAATAAAAAACTACAATGTCCCCTCGTTCGATCTTCCCATACGGCAGCAGGTGCGCCGATCCTGGCAATCCGGCATAATGCAGCTTATCCACCAGCAGGAAGTCGCCGACGAGCAGCGTATTTTCCATTGAACCCGAAGGAATTTGAAACGCCTGAACGATAAATGTAATTACGAAAATGCTGAAAATTACGACTGTGAAGAAAGCCTGTATCCCGAAAAGATCCCTCGGCTCTCGATGCGCAGGATGCTCTGGAACAGCCTCCGGCACCGTCTGTGCTGATGCATCAACGGAGTCTACGGCCGGGGTATCTGCACTCGGCTGCAATGACACAGCTTCAACCGGTGCCGGCGCAGCTGCCGTTACTTTTTCTTCCGAATTCTGATCTTGATCGTTCATTCGTTCTCAGCCTGACCGCGCAGATGCTCCAACGCCTGCTTGGCGGCAAGTTGTTCCGCTTTCTTTTTCGTTCCGCCTTCGGCCCGGGCCACGTATTCCGTCTTGCTTTGCCCCTGAATATAGATTCTTGCTTCTACAGTGAATGTCTTGCGATGGTCCGGCCCCTCTTCCTTCACTGTGACATACACAGGCTGCTGTCGTCCGCTCGATTGCAAAAGTTCCTGCAGAGCAGATTTGTGGTCCGCCAGGCTGAATTCATTTTCTCCGTCAGCCGTGATGGTCTCCAGCTCGGATTCAAGAATCTGCCGGATAATGAACTCCCGCGTCTTTTCCAACCCCGCATCCAGATACATGGCGGCGATTACGGCTTCTATGGCGTCAGAAAGCAAGGTTCCTTTTGATCGGCCGCCGCTGCGCTCCTCGCCGCGTCCCAATCGAAGATATTTTCCAAGCCCAATCCTTGTTGCGACGCCTACCAGATGCTCCGCGCTCACCAGGTGCGCCTTAAGCTTCGATAGCTGGCCTTCATGGAACGTAGGAAATCTTTCAAAGAGTAGCTGGCTTGTCACCAGCCCGAGCACCGCATCCCCTAGAAATTCAAACTGTTCATTATCGAGTTTCTCAGCAGAAGCATCCGATCCGCCGGCCTTCGATTCTTCATGCGCGTGCGAACTGTGCGTCAGCGCCCGTTCCAGCATCTCCGGACGCTTGAAGGTGTGGCCCAGCGCGGATTGTAATGCGGCGAGATCAGAGTTCATGGTAGGAGAGCTCACTGCGGTTCCGTTGGCGCTCCATTGCGCGGGCCTCTGGCCAGTGCTGCCAGCCGCTCATGTTCAACTTCCGCCAGCTTCTGCAATTCAGGATCAGAACTGGCAAGTTGCAGCGCCTGCTGTATGGAACTAAAAGCGGCGACATACTTCTTTCGATGGTCTTGCGCCAGCGCCAGGTGGTACCAGGTATGGCCATCCGGACGGAATTTGGCCAATTCCGTTGCCATCTTCAGGTCCTTTTCCGCGCCTGCGTCATCGCCCGTCTTGAGCTTCATGATCCCCAGAGCGGAATACGCCATGGATTGCAGCGTAGTCTTATATGCCGCAGCCCCGCCTGACGGATCCAAGTAACCGGCTTCAGCAGCCTGAATGGCACGTGATGCGTTGTGCTTGATTGTGCTGATCTTCTTGTCCTTGTCCCGATCGTGATCGCCCAGCGAATCAGCCAAGACTGTGGCCGTAAGCACGAGCGCCAGAGGATTATCAGGATCAAGAGCCAGAACACGTTCGCTCATGGCCAGCATTTTTACCGGATTGTTCTCTTTCTGATATTGCAGCATCGCGCTGGAATAAAGGTATCGGCGCAATTCGCTGGTCGGATACTTGTTGGAGAAATCAATTGCCGCGGCTTCCTCCCTGGCAGCGCCGGTCAATGCGTAAGCTGTATTGAAGTCGGTGCGTTCCTGTTCGCTTCGCGCCAAAGGACGTCTCGCCACTGAATCCGACTGCGACCCGCTCTGCGTGGTTGCCGGTGCTCCCCATGCACTCATCGGAACCACTAAAAAAAAGAAGAGAGCGGCCAAGCCGAGCGCCATCATGGCAAAGACTGGCCTGCAACCAGGAAACCAGGCCGTGGATCGAGCGCCCGCTATTTCTCTATATGCTGAACTCATAGATACAACTGCATCCTACTTTGGAGGCTGCGCCGGAGCCTTTTCCGGCGATGTGGACGCTCCGCGTGTAAGCGTGAGCAACCGGCCCTGCTCGCCCCTGGCAAGGTTCCCCAGGTCGGCATTCGAGCCCATAACCTGCAACGCGTGATTAACGGATTCCAGCGCCTCTGAATATTTTTTCTGGTGGTCCTGCGCCAGTGCAAGATGGTACCAGATATAAGGATCTGGCTGGCTTTGGTTCAAGTCAGCCGAAAGTCTTAATTCCTTCTCTGCTCCGGAGTTGTCGTCTGTCTTCAGCGCAACGATTCCGAGCGCCGAATGGGACATTGATTGCAGCGTGTTCTTGTAGGCAGTCACCTGCTCTGGCGTCGCATTGGCGGGCGGAACGAAGCCTGAATCTACAGTCTCCAGTGCATGTGTGGCATTCTTCTTTACGCGCGCGATTTTCGCTTGCTTGTCAGTATCGCTGTCACTCAAGCTGTCCGCCAGGACCGTTGCCGTAAGTACCAGCGCGATTGAATTGTCAGGGTCAAGGCGCAATACTTTCTCTCCCACACTCAACATTTTTTCCGGATTGTTTTCATTTTGGTATTCATGCATGGCCTTCGAATAAAGGTAAGACGTGAGTTCACTGCTGGGATATTTGGCCGCAAAATCATCCGCCGCCTTCTCTGAAGCTGCTCCGCCGGCGATGGCATAAGCAGTGTTGTAATCGTTAAATTCCGGATGCGTCTTGGCTTGCGGCACGTGCTTCCCTGCTGGCTGCGCTTGTTTAGCATTACCGCCGGCCGCCGGTTGCGCGATCAAGGCTGCGCTGAGCCAGCACAGCATCACGAGGAAAAAAGCGCTCTGAGAAAGATTCATGGCTTGGCCGCCTTTCCCACCTGATATGGCGCAGCCAACCCTCGTTCGGCTGCCCCCCGGGTATCGGCAGAAGGATCGCCAGCCGCCAGAGCGGCCCTATAGTGTTCCATGGCAACGTCGCGCTTTTCTTGAATATCAAAGATTCGCCCCAGATATATATGGCTCCAGGCCAGCATTCGCGGATCATGCACTGACGCAACCGCTTGTTCAAAGCTCGCCTGCGCTTCTTCCATTTTTCCAGTAAGAGTAGCGATTCTGGCCAGGATAAAAACCGCATGTCCCGGCGCTTCACCGCCATGATTGTGCTGCAGAACTTCATTCGCGATCTTCTGCGCACCATCACGATCACCGGCCGCAAGTTTCTGTTCGGCTACGTTCAGCAGGTAGTCTTCATTAGGCGCAGGCTGGACTGCACTCACAATTTCTGGCGTAGCCTCGTCGCGAAACACCACTTCGCGCGCCCTTTTCCGCTCCCGTTCCAGGCTGATGGTATGCAGCAGATTGCCGTAAGCATTCTTCAGTCCGGTTGAATCCTTTTCAAACTCACCCAGTTGATCGTAAAAAACACGGGTCAGAACGAAACCTTCTTCTACCGAACGCTGCACGTAAGCATTTCTGGCCGGCTCATTGGATTTCGAGATCGTCGTGCGTGCTTCAATTGCCCGAATCAGGCACTCATTGACCATGAGCGAAATATCGTTCT
The DNA here is from genome assembly GCA_036496525.1 of Candidatus Angelobacter sp. Classification (GTDB taxonomy): domain Bacteria; phylum Acidobacteriota; class Terriglobia; order Terriglobales; family Acidobacteriaceae; genus Angelobacter. The sequence goes on along the minus strand of DASXKZ010000261.1, from coordinate 16,431 downwards.
TGAATGCCGCCGCCATTGGCGCCTTGCGCACATCTTCCAGAATCGGCTCCAGCTGTTTCAGCGTGTTTCCGTGCGAAAGAGCCATGGGATCGAGTACAAAATGGAGATATGTATGGCGAATCTCCGGAAACCGCACATGTTTTTCATGGTCGGGCGAAATAACCATGTAATAGTTAGTGCCAAAGTTTCTGGAATCCACCTGCGCTGGAGAAAACAGCGGCTCCATGTAAATCACAAATCGCTGGCCGGGATAGTTGTTGAATGGGACTTTTAAATAAAGGTCTGTTTGGGTAAGCAACTGAGAAACTGGGCCGTGTAGCTCAGTGACCAGCGCTTGATACTCCGGTTGATGCTTCCGCCAGAGGGCTTCAACATTCGCGGCCTGATAAAACTTCTTCAAAGGCGAGATAACTCCCAGTACACGTCCGGCGTCGGGAGCCAGATCAGCCTCAGGAATCGTGGGAGCGAACTCAGGCGCTGGCCCCAAATCCAGAGCAAGAGAAAGATAAGGTGTTACATCATTGTCTTTGCCGGGAACCTGGTGATCGATCCAAAATTGGCATATCGCGTTTCCTGCCTGCCTGGCTTCAGGGGATTGATTCAACGCGCTGTGCACTTCCGTCCGAACCGCCTGGCGAAGCGGCATAGAGTTTTCCAGGCCGGCATCGTAGCCGCAATTGTTTAAGGCAGCAGCGAGCGTAAAAAACGTCTCGCTGACTTCCAGTTGGGCCTTGGTGGCCTGGGCCAGACATGTGCCGGAAGCCGTTGCCAGCAGCAGTACAGACCAGAAAAATGGATGAAGTTTCCGCTTCAGGGTCCCCTCCAAATGTGTGGGAAACTTAAGTTTAGGCCAGAAAAACAGAAAGGGTCAAACCCTTAAGGGTCTGACCCTTCCAGATAGTCAGAGAAGCCTATCCCTTCACATTTATATGGGAAAAAGACATGATTGCCTTTCCCGGGACAGGCCGGCCAAAGGACTGCGCCGGAACGAAAATGGTAAACAGCAATGCGCGGTTCAGCTGCGCCTTTACTTCGTCATCGTCGCGCCCGGAAATAATGCGGAAGTTCTCCACGCGACCGGTAGTATCCACATAAGTCTCAATGACCACCGGGGAATCCAGGCTCAGCTGGTTCTCAGGGTACTCAGACACTTGCAGCCGCGGGGGCGTGTAAAAGGTTGACGGAACATCGTCATTGGCGCTGACCTGTGCCGGCATCAGCAAAACGATCAAAGCGCCAAAGAAGACCACAGCGGAAAGAACGCCTGCGGTAGCCGGAACCATGAAACCCTGGAAAGTATTTTCCATCCGCAAAACGCAACGCTGGAAAAAGCTCAACGAGTTGCGAGAGCGGGTACTGGAAATCGCCACGCGGATTTTCAACGCCAGGTCAGAGGGGGGCTGACGGCGTCCAAGCGATGAAACCAACGAGCGTGTATTTTCCAAAAGCGAGTATTCTTTCTGGCAATCCGCGCATTGCTCCAGATGGCCGAAGATCTCGTGCATCTCCGTACCACTGACGGCGCGGTCCAGATACGATGAGAACAGGGGCTGGGCCTCTGTACATCTCATGACTGTGCCTCCACTTCTGATTGCGCCGGAGAACGGTGATTCACTTCCGGCTTGTTTCCCACCACCTCAGCACCCATTTCGTTGACGAAAGTCTCCAGTCGTTTCTTTAGAGCATCGCGGCCGCGGATGAGGCGGGATTTTACCGTTCCAAGCGAAATCTGCAGCACCTCTGCGATCTCTTCATACGCAAGGCCCTCAATATCGCGCAACACTACGGTTGTACGATAAGGCTCCGGAATTTGTTTCAATTCCAGCTCCACCCGCGCGCGCACTTCTTCATGGGCAAAAATCTCCAGCGGCGATTCGCGCTTATCTGCCAGGGTGTCACATAGCCCAAACGAATTTCCGTCCTGATCCACGTGGGCTTCCATGGATGTTTCTTTGCTCTTGTGCCGGAACCACCAGCGCCGCTGATTGGAAGCCTCATGGATGGCAATGCGGTAAAGCCATGTCTTCAGGCTGCATTCGCCGTTGAAGCGCTTCATACCCCGAAAAACTTTAAGAAAGACTTCCTGAGTAGTGTCCGCAGCGTCTGCAGGGTCGGTCAGAATGCGGTATACAAGGCTATAAATCGGCTGGTGATAGTGGGTCACAAGCCAGTTGTAAGCCTCTTCAGAGCCGGCCTTCAGCTCGGCAACAATAGAGGCTTCCTCGGCTCTTACGCCGATTGCGCTGGCGATGTTTCCCAATGCTGTTACTCCCGCCACTTTTCTCATGGCGTCACCCCAATTTTCTCAAGATATGGGCGCCGCTACAACTTATTTAGCAGTAACGGCAGTAACCGGCCCACGGGATACAGCAATTCCTTCAATATAGATAGACCCCGTCCCGGGGTCACAAGTTCCAGCTTCTTGGAAATTAATGAGGAGAAGAGGAAGCCTGCGCGGGGGTCGGCTGGGGCTGGGAGGCTGGAGTAGAAGTCTTTTTCTTTGTGGACTTTGGGCGCTTACGGGCCGGAGCTGCGTCTTCGTCGATCACAACCACTTTTTTGCCCGGAACAAGCGTTCCTGGGGCCTGTCTGGTCTGAAGGGCATTGGCTGCGGCACGATTCTCGGCTTCCATTTTTCCGCTCGCCTGTTCTATATAAGTCGATAGGTTTTGCCGGACAGTATCCAGTGCGGTGGCATCGCCCTCCAGGGGTTGGTACTCCTCTTTCTTGCCGTATGCGCCTGCAGCCTCGGCCATGGAACTAAGAAACTCATAAACCACGTTTAAGTTGTGATAGAGCTTGAAGCTTGCCAGAACTCCACCGCGGCTGGTCTGGACATCGCTAATCAGGCCAGGGACAGCGTTGGCGATGTTCTTCTGCAATGAGTCTGCCACTTGTTGCATCTGTTGTTTTTCCTGGGAATCAGTCTTCCATTTTTCAATGCGCAGCTTTCCCAGGTTGACGTTGGCTGAACTGGTTGCCTTTTGGACTTGTAAGAGGATAGTGTTCAGATCGGTGGACAACGGCGCAGGTGGCTGCACCTGGGGATTCACAGGAGCCTGCTGCGCTATGGCGCCTAAGCCAAGACAAGCCATAAGGACAAAAATTACCACTCTCGCAGATTTCATGGGGAACGCTCCTGCCATTACTTGAGATGTGAATCGCCGACTGCGGGGTTACTCCCTTAAAGCCTTAAGCAAGCCATTTACTGTCTCAGCCTGAGCCAACACAACCCTATTAGGATACACAAAAGCGGCCCGATTGTTGGCCCCGTAGCGACCACCACCCACCACTCCTTGCCAACGCTTTCTGTTCACTGTTCCGATGGGTACCGGGATGAGAGTTAAGAATTGTTACCCCTCTGAAACCTCGGAATCCGACGCCCTTTTTGGCCATCTAATAATTAACTAAACAGTTAAGACTTTTTGGACGAGGAATTTAGGAGAAGGGTTATGACAAAAGGCTTAAACACATTTTTGGCTGCGGTCCTGGCATTGGGAAGCACGGGATTGGCATTTGCCACATCAGTTGATCGGCTAAAACAAGCACTGATGCGCGTATTGAACAGCGGCTTTCCGGCGAAGTCCGGCATGAACTCAATATGATTCCGCAATTTACGGTCTTTGATAATCTCGCTTACCGTGTAGACGGTAACACCGTGACATTGTTTGGGCAGGTCCGGGACGCAATTGTGAAGGATTCGGCAGAGGCCCGCGTGAAACATATTGAAGGTGTTGAACGAGTGGACAACCAGATCGAAGTACTTCCGGCGTCATTCAACGACGATCGCATTCGCCGGCGAGTGGCTGTGGCTGTGTTCAATGATCCGCGTCTGTTCAATTACGGAATCCAGTCCGTACCGCCAATTCACATCATCGTGAAAAACGGCCATGTGAACCTTGAGGGTATAGTGCGGACACAGACTGACAAGGACGATGCCTTTATCCGCGCCAATGGCGTACCGGGCGTATTCTCCGTGCAGAACAACCTGCAGGTGGAGCAGTCGAAGAAAGGATAAGTTAAGCAGATGGCAAAAAATTGGGCCTCGCGAGAGGCCCATTTTCTTTTTCGCTGGCTGGTTAATTTATTTGTCGTCTTTGCCGCGACCATGATCGTTGCTATCATCATCGCTAGGCGGTTGTTCATCATCGCCGTTGCTGATGGCGACGATGTTTTTCGAGCTATGCAGCCGAACGCTGCCGATGCCGCGCGTATCGCCGCGATCATCGTTTGGTCTGGGTGTGTGATATCCGGTAAAGGTCATCACGCCATCATGCTCGCCCATCCGAACAAATGACGGGCCATAAATGCGGCCATTAAACCATCCAAGAGAATCGCCAACCACAGGCCGGTTCGCTGGAATTGTTATGGTCCCGCCGTTCACAGTCAGCGTCAGCGGAATAGTGGATGCGATAGGGTTCTGGATGCCGTTGATGACTGTCCAGTTCCGCAGGTCGGTAGATTGCGCAAAGCCTAGGAAGTGAAACGCATCAGAGTCTCCGTCCAGGCAGTTTCCGCCGGAGAAGATCAGTCCCCAGGTGCCGTCTCCAAACTGCATTAATGTGCCACGCGGACCAACATAGCGAATATCGGTTGGGCCAACGCCGGTAATGTCATTCAAGCCGTTGATGGGACCAAGATCGGTGAAATTGATTCCATCTTCCGTCGAAGCCATGCGCGGAACGGAAATGTCATGGCTGGCGGCCGGCTCGTTGAAAGCGACAGGCGCACCGCATTGCTGTGCTAACGGCAATGCCGTGGCGCCAGTTTTGTCGCCATTCAGGATTTTCTGTACGTACAGGATTGTCTTGGGTGAAGAACCAGGCACTTCAGCAATAATGCCATCCGGGTTCAGCAGGCCGGTTGTCCGTGGCGCTGCGAAATCAACAGTCGCAGGCAGCGGATTTAGCGGCGCTCCGGGTTGCGGAAACAATTCATGGACCACAAGTCCGCTCACATCCACCTGGCCGACGCGGCGATCAAGGTTATACAAGAAACGATGGCCGTTGACCGTCATCGCATAAGGATGGCCGAGGCCAGCTTCGCTCGCCAGATCAACGTTGTCGCTGGCCGGGCAAATCCCCTTGTTCAGTTCCATAACTTCCTGCGTGAACTGCCAGGTCTGGCCGAAATCAGTAGACGTTGCAGCCACAACGGCTTCATTGCTGTTGCGCGGGCGGTAGTCGAAAAAGCCGTGCATTGTTTTGCCTGAATTTGTAACGAAGGCAAAATAGTAAGGCGACATCCGTTCCGTACCCGGATTGGGTTGCGGAACACCATTAATGCAATATCCGGCGGATGGAGCAGCATTGCTGGCCCCGCGCTGCTGAAGGGTCCAGGGACCGCCGGTTATGTGGCCTTGCTGCGGAAGGCTCTCCGCAGTCCACACATTTCCTTTGATCACCTGCGCGGAAACCGGGACTACCAGAAGAACCAACATAGCGATCAAACAATGGAAAGACATGATTCTCTTGTTCACAAATTACCTCCTTGCCGGCGGCGACTACAGTGCCGCGGGCGTTCTATGACCTACCGGAAGACGAAACAACTACTATTGCCGTTGCCACTTTCATCCGTTGGGGGAGATGCTGCAAAACTTTTAGAACGTGAAACGTGCTCCCATCTGTACCTGTCTGGGGCCGCCAAACCTTGTAGTAAACGGCGCAAACAGTGCCTGCCCTGCTGTGGGATTGGGAGCTGCTGCCGTACCGTACAAGCTGACTGCGTCCGGTCCGTAGCCTTTATTGGTGTTGTGCGTCACGTTGAAGAATTCCGCGAAGGTCTCCAGCTTGGCTCTTTCACCGGTGCGGAATGATTTCAGAATGCGCATATCGAGATCAGAGAATGGGCTGCCGCGCATGCTGTTGCGTCCGGCGACATGACCGTTGATGATTGCGCGATCGTTGTCGTCATTGCCGTCATTCTGCGTATCAAAGCCGATCGTCGGAGTAAACGGCGCAGCCGAGCGATTCAAGGTGATTGCGCTGATAGTAAAGCCGTGCGGCAGGTCCAGAATTCCGCTCAGACGCAGATTGTTGCGAATGTCGTTCTTTGATGGGCCAGCATCGAGTTCAGGTAATAGCGGGTCAAGCGCTCCTTCGCGATTGAAAACGCGCTCGCCCGATTCATCATCACGGTTCCATGCCAGCGTATAACCCGCCTGGAACTGCAAATGATGGCTCAACCGGCGGTTAACGGTGAAATCAAATCCGTCGTAAGTGGAATGCGCTTCCGATTGATTTACCGACAACGGGCCAATCGAAGGATTGGGACGGATTGTCGGGAAAATTGGCATGCCGGTCGCATCAAATGTGGCCGGGAAGAGGTTCTGGTCCAGTCGGCGTTGCAGGTTCCAGGTTGAATTGCGCGTGTAACCGCCGGAAATCGACCACGCATCACCGATAGCAGTTTCCACGCTGGCGCTGGCTTGGAATGAGCGCGGGTTCTTGAAATTAGGATCAAAGCCAATAACCTTCGTCGGGGCCTGAGCTACGCCGGCAGGAATACCAACCAGCGTGTTTGGGAATTGAACGAAGTTGAGAAGCGTCTTGTCGACTTTGCTGTCAAAGACCACGGTATTCAGACCGTTGTCAGTAAACATGCGCTGGAACAGGTTGGCTGGGGTGCGTGCATCGTACATACCAGCAGAGGCGCGGATCACGGTTGTTCCATGCCCTCTGGGGTCCCAGGCGAGTCCAACTCGCGGCTGCCACATGGCCAGATCGTTGGGAATCGTTTGCGTCACCGCGAAAGCCGGATTCGGGTTCGGCGGCTGTGGGTTCCATTCGCCGTCCCAGCGGAAACCAGCGTTGACCATCAGGTTCCGGGTGAGTGCGAACTTGTCTTGAACAAAGAAGCCCAGTTCGTGCTGAGTGGCATCATAGATCAGCGAATTTGGATCGCCATCCGTTGGAAGCGTGATGCGATAACGAGCAATTTTGCCCGCATTGAAGTCAGCCAGCGACTTGAAATCATACCGGCCAGCCATGAATGTTTCACGTTCCTGGCGGGAAGGAGTGATGTTGCCATCCACGCCAAAGCGGATGGAATGGCGGCCCTTGGTGATGCTGAAGTTATCAGTCAATTCATAACGCTTATTATCGAACATGCGTGGATGCGTGACTTCAGTGCCGAGCGTTCCGACGCCGGTGATCACCACCATGGACGACTGTGCATTGGGCTGTTCAAAACGATAATCGGTAGCGTATTGACCGCGAAGTTCGTTCAGTAGCGAAGAGCTGAATGCGGAAACCAGGCTGACCTTACCGGCTCCGCTGGATCCTTGACGGTCAAAGTTCGTGGACTCCGCAATGTCATTCGTCCGCGGCGACAGACCAAAGTTTTGCGCGTCGACGTTCGCGTACATTAATTCCGCATTCAGCATGTGCTTGGATGTAATCGAATGGTCCAAACGTCCGAAAGCGGAAGTAACGTTATTTGTTCCGTTGTCTACTCCCTGCAAAGCCAGCAAGCTGGCCGGCAGCGTTACGCCCGCAGGTTGCGGCTGGAACTGGACGGTGAAGGGCAGATCCAGGAAGTTCTGCTCGGCGGCAACAAAAAAGAATGTACGGTCTTTCTTGATGTGTCCACCCAGTGATCCGCCGAACTGATGCTGCATGTTGACGGCCGGATTACCAAAAGCGTCCGCCGAAGTGAAATCTGAGTTGCGATTCATATAGAAGCCTTCACCATGCCAGTCATTGGTACCCGACTTGGTTACGGCGTTCACGAAGCCGGCATTTGTGCGGCCGACTTCTGCATCAAGACCGCTGCGCACTACCTGGAATTCCCGCACTGCGGCCAATGGAAAGAAAAATACTGGATCGTTGCCGCCGCGCTGGTTGCCCTGCAAAGGATCATTGAAGTCGGCGCCATCGAGCGCAACATAAGAATTGATGGAACGCTGGCCGGAGATCACCAGGCCGTTGCGATCTGATTCCTGGTAAATATCCGGCGTCAGCTGCACAAAATCAGGGAAAGCGCGGCCACGGATAGGCGCCGAAGTAATCGAACGCAAATAGACGCTCGAAGAACTCGAAACGTCATGCGTGTCAATCGGGCTATCGGTATTCATCACCATCGTCTGGGTCTGAACGGTCTGCTCTTTACCGCCAGCGTCCTGGTTTGAAGACTTCAGCGATAGGACCATGGTGTGGCTGCGGCCCACGGTAACAATTGCTTCTACTTCATCGGTCTTGAATTCGCCTTGCGAAGCCTGCACAAAATAGCGGCCCACAGGCAGCGTCTGGGCCTCAAACTGACCGCGACCGTCCGCATGTAATTCACGCACGTAACCGGTTTCAGCATTTCGGACTGTAATAGCTGCGTTTGCGGCGGGAGTGCCGTCCGCATTGCTGATCTCACCACGCAGTCCACCTGCGCCGGCATCAGACTGGGCAAACATGGCCTGAGCAAACAGCAACATCAAAAGAACAATTGAACCGCTCAATATTGGTTGACGACGAAGTAGCCTTTGTAACATTTGCTTTCCTCTTCCGCTTTTGGTTTACGCAACTTCGATGTCTCGTCCCATGGACGCTTCATCGACCCAGTTGCAATGATTGTTTGCGGGCTGATTATCTATGCTGCGAACAATACGTGTTAGTTACTTGGGTCGCATTACCAACTATTTATCCCGATTTACTTTGAGGCCCTTTTTCCCATTTTGGAACTGGCCCTGGATAACAGGTCTGGGTTGACACATGGTTCCCTATATCCTTTTGCAAAGCAACCCATACTTCATTCAGTTCTGTTCCATTTTGGAACTACAGAAAGCTGAGCCATACGAAAGTAACGTGATCTATGCAGCAATTACAAAAGGACAATGCAGTGTTAACTTCCGTGAGCACGGAAATATTTTTATGCTGGAGTGCGCTAGCTGTTTAGCGCAATATTTATAGGCAGAAACGCCATTCAAACTAAAAGCTGCAAATATTCTTGACTGACCTGCAAATGGACAGCAAGAGTTTAAGCGAGACTATGATCCTCAACTATTCGACGCGCGCATTTCGTCTCTTAAAATCTGCAGTCGCCATTTTGATCGCGACACTATTCTGGAACACGTTGACCATATCCCCGGCAATTTCGCAAACTTCACAAACACAAGCCAATGCCCGAAAGCTTAAGGTGAGCGTGCCGCCGGAATATCCGGAGCTCGCCCGCAAGATGAACATCCAGGGAGTGGCGCGTGTCCTGCTTACCGTTGCGTCCGACGGCAGAGTAGTTGGCGTGAAAGAGTTGGGTGGCAACCCAGTTTTGGTGGCCTCTCTGGTACAAGCAGTACGCAAATGGAAGTATGAGGCGGCAGACCACGAAAGCGACATTGAAGTTCGATTCGAATTCACGCATAACCACTAATTCTGCTGAAACCATTCTGAACTATCGGAAGCCGATAGATAGTTCAACCCGGACTCCATAGATGGCAATCTAATCCGTCAATAAACAGTTTGTGCGCGGCAATTCAACGATTGATCTGAATCGTCGCGCACAAGTATTCTTTCTTTACGCAGCGGTAGTTTCTCCGCCGAGTAACGTCAGCACCTCACCAGTGATGTAGCTGGAATCCGCTTCTGAAGCAAAGAAGACAAATGCAGGCGCAACTTCCTCAGGCTGCGCTGGGCGTTCCATGGGTGTTTTCTTCCCATGTTCTGCCGCCTCCTCGGCTGGTTTATCCGCGATGTTCAGCGGAGTCCATACAGGTCCAGGCGCTACGCAGTTCACACGAATCTTCTTTTCCACCAGATTCTGGGCCAGCGATTTGGTGAAAGCATGGATCGCGCCCTTGGTGGAGGCATAGTCGAGCAGGTCCTTATTGCCCTGCAAACCGGTAATGGAACCGGTATTCACAATCGCGCTTCCTGGTTTCAGATGAGGCAGTGCGGCCTTGGCCATGTGGAAGTAACCGAATATGTTGGTGCGGAAAGTTTTTTCCCACTGCTCTTCATTGATGTCCTCAATCGAGTTCTGATGCTGCTGAAAAGCCGCGTTATTGACAAGGATATCCAAATGACCAAATTCTTCTACAGTCTGCTCAACAGATGCACGGCAAAACTTGGGATCGGCTACGTTGCCCGGAATCAGCAAGCAACGGCGTCCTTCAGCTTCAACGGCTCTCGCGGTTTCCTGTGCATCCCTCTTCTCCGCCGGAAGAAAGATCACGGCGATGTCGGCGCCTTCACGTGCATACAATACGGCAACGGCGCGGCCAATTCCTGAATCTCCCCCAGTAATGATGGCGACTTTATCCAGAAGCTTGTCTGCTCCGCGATAAAGCGGCGCTTTATATTTTGGGCGGGGTTCCACGTCCGCTTCAATACCGGGACGCGGTTGGTGCTGTTTGGGAAATGGCGGCTTCGGCTCCTTTTGCTGACCTCTTGTCTTTCTTTCAAACGGCATCAGCTTGCCTTTGGATTCGGGCTTTGATGTCTTTTTCTGTGCGGTAGACCGGCGCGCCATATTCTCTCCTCTTTTCTCAGACTCTTTGGCTCTTGTATCAGCAAATATCTCTTCAATGGAGATGAACATTTCGCCTGAGAGGATGGTGCAGGCCGAAGGAAGTTCGCGCAGCTCGGCTTTCGTCAATTTGCGCTTGACGAAGGGCACTTCCTGAAGCGCAACTCATTTTCCTTTCTTTGCTTCTGAACTAATCAGGGAGGAAAAATGGCAGCCAAGAAACGTTCTAGTTCGAAAAAGAAATCCAGCGGTCGCAAGTACGGCAAAGCGGCCGGCAAGTCAGTCAAGAGCGCCATGCATAGAAAGAAAAAAGGCACGCTCAAATCCGGCAAAGGTGGCAAAGGCGGCACAGTCAAGAGCCGCAAACAGGCTATAGCGATCGGGTTATCAGAGGCGCGCGAGAAAGGCGCCAAGGTCCCCAAAAAGAAGTAACACTGCCTGTCCGGAAACGTCTACAGAATCCACGCAAAATGGAAAGGCGAAGCCATGTTGGCTCCGCCTTTTCAATTGTTCAGTTTTTCTCATACCAACTCTCTCACTTTGTCGGCAATCTGCGTGGCTACTATTTTCTTGCGATTGGGCTCGCCGCGTACCAGCGATTCCGTGAATTTCGCTGCCTGCTCAAACGTAATCTTTGCCGGCATGGGAGCCTCAAAGGGATCCACCACCGCCTCAATCAACACAGGGCCAGCGGCGTTGGCGTTCAGCGCACTATCCAGAATCGCACCGCACTCCTTGGGATCGTCAATGCGGAAGCCGACCGCGCCGCAAGCTTCCGCAAATTTCACGAAGTCAATGGGAGCGAGATCAACGCCGTATTCCGGATTGCCGAGAAAAACCATCTGTTCCCATTTAATCTGGCCCAGCGTATTGTTCTTTACCACTACTACGATGATCGGCAGTTTGTATTTCACCGCCGTAACAAGTTCTGCCATCAGCATGCTGAACCCACCATCGCCCACAAACGCAACGCACTGCCGGTCAGGATGAGCAATCTGCGCAGATATCGTATAAGGCAGCCCGCAAGCCATGGTGGCAAGAGTGCCTGAGCAGGAGTATTTCTGGCCGCGTCTGGCCAGAATATGCCGAGCCCACCAGGTAGTAATGGTGCCACTATCTGAGCTGACAATCGCATCATTGCGCAGCCTTTTCCCTAGCTCATGGGCAATTACCTGCGGCTTCATGGGTTTTTCCATGTTGGAAGTGCGCTTGTGCATCAGCTCCCACCACTCTTTCATTCCCTTCTGCGCTGTCTCCAGAAAACTACGGTCTTGATTACGATTGACCAGAGGCAGCAGCTCCTCCAATGTCCGGCGACTGTCGCCCACCAACCCGACTTCAACGTCATACCGCAATCCAATGCGCACCGGGTCAAGATCAATCTGCACGGCTTTCGCTTTGCCGGGTTTTGGTAAGAACTCAATATACGGAAATGACGAGCCAACAATTAATAGTGTGTCGCAATCCTCCAGCGCTTCCTGTGAAGGCTTTGTGCCCAGAAGCCCAATGCCGCCGGTGGTATAGGGACTGTCATCAGCAACCGCCCCTTTCCCCAGCAGAGCTTTTACAATAGGCGCACCGAGTTTTTCCGCGGCTTGCTCTAGAGCGTCAGTGGCGTGCAGGGCGCCTTGTCCGGCCAGGATAGCGATCTTTTTCCCGGCGTTGAGCACATCTGCGGCACGCCGCAGGTCGGCATTGTCAGGAAAGTGTCCGCCATCGGCATGAACAAGAGACACATGGCCCTTGATATTGCGCTTGGAAGCAGTCTTGCGTTCGGCTTTCATGTCTTGAATATCGGTAGGGAAAGCGATGTGCGCTACTTTGTGATACACGGTTGCCGTCCGGCAAGCGAGTTCCGTAATGTTTTCAACATGAGTTGGACCCATTACACGCGTGTTGTAAGCGGCCACATCCATAAAGAGACGATCAAGCGCGACATCCTGCTGCGTGAACGTGTCGCTCAAGTCATGGTATGGAAGTCCTGTGATGGCGAGAACGGGAGCGCCGTCGAGTTTGGCATCATAGAGACCGTTCAAAAGATGCACGCCTCCAGGACCTGAGGTGGCAAGGCATACGCCGAGCTTTCCCGTGAATTTGGCATAAGCGCAAGCCATAAACGCGGCAGCCTCTTCATGCCGGACTTGAACAAAACGAATTTGTTCCTGGTGCGTCCGCAAAGATTCCATGATGCCGTTAATGCCATCGCCCGGCAGACCGAAAACGACAGTCACTCCCCAATCGATTAATCCCTCAATCAACACATCAGCAGCAGTTTTGGCCATCGTGAATCACTCCTTATTACGCTCAATAATGAATAGGATGCGAGAGGATAACGAGCTGTTTTCGCGATGGAAGGCAAGATAAGGATGAACTGGGGCCCTTTTCTTGAATCGACAACGGAGTAAAACTGCTTTCTGGAGTGCGTGACGAGCGCGTATAAAGTACAATAGAGAAAAGGGTGGGCTGCTTGGCTCTCCTCACACAAATCTGAAACATCAGGAGTGCTCATGGCTGGAAGCTCTCGAACCACCTTTGCAAAGCGCCAAAAAGAGCGGCAGCGGCAGGAGAAGCAGGCTGAAAAAGCCCAACGCAAGCTGCAACGCAAGACACAAGACCAGGAGACGGACCCTAACGCTCCTGAAAAGCCCAAAGATCTGACAGTTACCTACAACGAAGAAGGCATCCCCGAAGGATTCGGCTTTCACGATTTTTAGGCGCTTTTTGGGCGGCGCTCCGCCCAAAGGTGTAGTATTTAAGAGGAAGTTAGTTGTCCTCGACTCAGATAGACAAATTTCCCGCATTTGTCCTGCCTGCCTATTTCTGCTGAGAACAGCACCACCACCACCCTAGCATCACGATAAGGAGTCCCCGTGAAAAAGATTTACGTCGGCAATTTTTCATTCCACATGACAGAACCTGAACTAAAGGCGTTGTTCGAGCCTTTTGGAGCCATTGACAGCGCATCGGTTGCCACCGATCGTGACACAGGCCGGTCCCGCGGTTTCGGTTTCGTCCAAATGCCCAATGACGATGAAGCAGAAAAAGCAATGGCGGCGCTGAACGGTAAAGACTCCGGCGGACGTGCACTTACAGTAAATGAAGCCCGCCCACAAGCTCCGCGTAGCGGGTTTGGTGGCGGTGGCGGTGGCCGCGGACGTGGCAATGACCGTGGCGGCAATGATCGCGGCCCGCGTCAGCGTCGTGAACCGCGTTGGTAAGACCCAACGTAGCAAGGCGTATGAGAGGGACAGCAGAAGCTGCCCTCAATGAGACACCTATGGAAACCGTTGTTTGCAGCAAATGCGGACAACGGTACGCCATCCGTACTGAATCATTGCCGCAAAACGCAGAACTCTCGCGCAAGCAGGTATCTTTTCTGACCGACAAGCTTGTCTGGGACCACATTCAGGAACGAAAGCATCAGGGAACCATTGAACTGCCGAACCTTTGAAGATGTGGTCGATTTCACCGACTTGTGACATTTGAGATTTTTGGATTTTCAGGGATCGGCTGGCTTTTCAAGTTTTCAGCCCGGGAATACGATATGGCTTTTGAGAATAATGGGACAGCGACTGCCAAAGCAGAGGGACATAATGCGGTCTTTACCGTCTTGCGGCAGCTGCTGAAGCCATATGAGAGCGAATTAGCCATCCGCACGGACAAACCGGGAAACTGCTATCTGGAAACTCATTCTTCCAGCATGAATGGCCGGCGCATGTTCTTTGCCGGCGCCAAAATCAAAAAAAACTACGTCAGCTTCTACCTTCCCGCTCTCTATATGTTTCCTGACCTTGGGGACCGAATTTCTCCGTCGCTGAAGAAGACCATGCAGGGGCAGGCTTGCTTTAATTTCACCAGCGCCAACGCTGACTGGTTTGAAGAGTTGCGCAGACTCATCCAGGCCGGATATCAAAAATTGAAGAGCGAAATGCTGTTGTAATGGCTCTATGCACCTGAAAGCAAAGTAGTAAACCTTAGTCATACGCTTCTGATGGATTGCACCAAAATTGTGCTATACTGATCTTGCTTTAGATCTGCGGTTGCAGGACTCCTCAAGATCGAGATCTGGTCCAGGATTCCCACACTGACTTACCTCCGATTGTCTACGGCGAAAATTGAAAAATATCGGCATGAGATCACTCTGCCCTGACGTTTTGAAAAACGTCTTTGCCAGCACCCGCCGCCGATCAAAAGAAAGCAAAAAACTCTAAGTGTCTACGTTTAAAGAACTTCCCATATCTCCATATCTACAGGATCGCCTTCGTGCGTCTGAATTTGTAACCCCAACTGAAGTCCAGGCGGCGGCTATTCCGCATGCTGCCGGCGGCAAAAATGTTGTCGCCACGGCCCAGACCGGCACCGGCAAGACCCTTGCCTTCCTGGTTCCCGTGATGGACAAGCTGATGCAGCAGACTGAATCGCGGCCCGGAGCCCTGGTTTTGGTGCCCACGCGAGAGCTGGCTTTGCAAATTGGCAAGCAATACGAACAATTGCGCGGGAAAAAACTGCCGCCGGCAGCGCTGCTGATTGGTGGCGTTGCAGAAAAATCACAACTACGCGCTGTGCGCTCTGGAGCCAAGCTGATCATCGCAACTCCCGGCAGATTTGAAGACCTGTTTGATCGGGAATTAATTTCGCTCACCGGAGTAAAAATCCTGGTGCTGGACGAGGTCGATAGAATGCTGGATATGGGATTTATCCCAGCCATCCGCAGAATTGTGAGCTGGCTGCCAAAATCACGGCAGACGCTGTGCTTTTCCGCCACTCTTGAACCTTCGGTAGAACATCTGGTTGACGATTACGCGCGTGGAGCTGTGCGGCTCGCTTTTGGATCAACCAAGAAGGCCTCTGAATCTGTGGACCTTCTGGCTTATGAAGTCCATGCTGACCAGAAGCTTTCACTGTTGAAGCGCCTGCTCAATGAGGAAACCGGACGCACGCTGGTTTTTGTTCGCACCAAAAGAGCGACTGAGCGGCTGGCGGAAAAGCTGAACCGCCAGGGAATGGCTGTAAGCGTGTTACATGGCGACCGAACCCAGTCACAGCGGAACAGCGCTCTCAAGGCTTTCCAGCATGGGACATCCCGAGTTCTGGTAGCCACGGACGTAGCTTCTCGCGGAATCCACGTCGATGATATCGCCCAGGTCATTAATTACGACCTGCCGGCGATTCCGGAAGACTTTATCCATCGAGTGGGACGAACAGGAAGGGCCGGCGCGACAGGCTCTGCCATCACGTTCTATTCCGGAGTTGAGCGTTCCGACCTGGCAAGAATTGAGCGCACTCTGCAGTTAAAGATGCGACGCGGTCACGTGGACACCGCTCTTGTCCGGGAAGAACGCGCCATGCCGGTGGACGTTTCCAGCATGCGACCGGAGCCGGTTAAGCCGGGATCCAGGATGGTTCGCCTTCCGGGAGAGGTCTTTCAGCGCTACACGATTTAGAACCCAACCACTTCCATTTCCGGGTTTTGGCGGCTTGTTGCCGCCAAAACCGTTCTTATTTAAGGATGCACTTGACAGATTCTCCTATAGAATAGAATCATGTCCACCCAAAACGATCCTAAGGCCGACCTGCTGGTAAAAACGGCCGACTTTTACCGGCGCTCCATTGCCAATTATGGGCAATTTACAAGAACAGAAAGAAAACCACGAACCAAAAAACAGCTGGAGCAAAGACTTCAGACCATTCTCAAGGAAATCGATTCGCTTGGCATCAAGCCCGTTTCCGCAGACTGACATCAGACTGTGAAAGCAATTCCCGGGGCGTCATTGATCCCTGAGTAACTGCGTTCAACCGAGCGTGAACTGTGACCCGCTGCCGATTAAGTTTTATGGCGGTTAAACCATCTCTTGGATGGGACCGTATGAATGTGGCCAACACTCGCCAATTTGTACGATCCCGCCAGTAACTTTGCTCGCCCACAACGCGAGAGGTAAATCACTGTTGGCCACCCACGATAAATTCGATCCTGATTGG
>DASXKZ010000260.1:0-6110 GCA_036496525.1 Candidatus Angelobacter sp. | reverse complement strand
CCCGATTGCCGACGGCCGCGGCATCGATTGGATAGACCGCCACTTGGGCATTTGCCAGCAGATCAGAAGCGTGGTCGATTTCGGCCTGATAGCTTTTAACCAGTGGCAACTGTGACGCCTCAAGAGTGGTGCTGTTACGGCCCAGGGGGTCCGGATCGGTTGGAAAAAGATAAGCAGGAAAAGCTTCAGAAACCCAGATCAAATTCTTGCGGCCGGGATAGCCGGAAAGGTTGCGGGCAAGAGCGCTCAATTGTTCAATAGTCAAGCGAACGCGCTCGTCCATTTGGTGGATGGCCTGGTCCTGGCCAAAGCGAAGGACCTGCTGCAACATCGCCTGCGGCATAGCGTCCAGAGTGGCGGGCGGGAGATCAAGAGCATTTGAACTCTCAGACCGAGCGCTCACCGCATTGAACTTCGCTTTCTTCACCACCTCTTTCAGCAATGCTGGATCAACGGTAAAGTCCTGCAACATGCGCAGCCTGGTTCCCATGGCATAAACAGCAAGTGGCTGCCCGGCGGGCAGCTTCTCCAGAAACTTGAGCATTTGCTCGCGCGCATATTTCTGGTTCGCATTGGTTACGTTGATTCCATCCAGCAACAGCACATTTAAGGCGCTGTTGGTTTTGAATCGAGGGATATTGGTAATGCGATTGGCCGGCAGCGCTGCCGGAGCCAGCACAGCAGGCTGTCCCTGAGGGCCCTGCTGAAAGTTGAATATCCGGATTTTCTGTGGCTTGTTTTCTTCCTGCAAAATAAAATCATCAGCCTTTAAATCGGCAACCGGAACTCCTTTGTGATCGAGCGCAATCACATCCACCACCACCAGCCTGGTCTTTACTTTCAAAACTGCGGCAGTGCCTTCCACCTGCGGTTGTGTTTGGGCCGGAGTGGGAGCACCGGCTTGAGGCGCGGTGGCAGGTTCTCCGCCGGCAGGCTCTGCGTTCTGTTGCGCCAGCGTTACCGCTGCAAACCCTAGCGCTAAAACAAGAATACGAATAATGCTGCGTGAAGAACTGCCCATGAGTGCCTCTCCCCGATAAACGGCCTGAACTGCTGGTTTAATATAGCTGACCCGGATGTGCTTGGTTCAACGATCCTTATCGTGCTGCAGCTCTCGCCGGTCAGAAGTCAGTTTTCAAGGGACACAATGGTGCGCGAACCGGCGTCGACAAGAGGACGAAATGAGATACAGCCGCTTCTAATGTTTGGTTGCAGGAACGTGAAATTCAACGCCATTGGCGGCATTGGCCTGCTCTGTTGCTGAAGCATCTAGATCGGCTAGCGGGTATTTGTGCGCGCTTTGCTCATTGAATATCCACAAAGTCGGGCCCGCGATAGCGTAACTTTTGGCAGAGATGCGATGGCCATCGGTAAAAACGAAAATGGTGGCTGCAGCCGGTTCCTTGGCGGATAGATTCTCTCCTGAACTGGCACGGGCACGGTCCTCGTAGTAACGTCTGTTTTCTTCGCTACGCAAATCGGCCACTTCATCCGTCAGCTGCTGGACCTGCGATGCAAGCACCGCGCTGTTGCCATTGTCCGAGTTCACCACAACAGGCTGCTGCACCGGCGGAGGATAACTGTAATTATCTCCGTAGTAGCCGCTGTCATAGAAGCCGGGATAATAAGGATAGAAGGGTGCTCCCAGGAAAAAACCGCCGCTGAAAAAGAATGGGGAGCATCCGAATCCAAAGCAGCCATGCCCGAACCCAAAGTGGTTGTGAAAATGGTTATGAAAGTGTGAAAAACCGAACGGCCGGCTTACAAACACATGGTTGCTGGATACAACAGTCCGCGATGAAAATGTTCGCGCACCTGGAGCAAAAGATGAACCGCTGGTTCGCGGACCGAACGTGTTGAAGCCGGGACCTGATCTGAATCCGCCGGGAGCGGAACGAAACCCTGCAGGGCCTGCTGACCTGAATCCGCCCGATGGAGCGGACCGGAAGCCACCAGACGGAGCAGACCGGAAGCCGCCACCTGAGTGAAATCCGCCGCCACCGCCGCCGCGACCTGCCATTCCGCGCTGCGCATAGAGTGAGGGAGAAATGAGAAGAGCAGCCGTACCCAGGACAACAAGCGACGTAAGACGTTTCATAGGGGTATCCCAGTCCTTACACATATTTTAGTCCTTTCGCACAATCGCCGAAGCAAGTATTTACCCAATGTTTTCAATCATCTGCTGCGGTTGACACGCGAACTATAATCTTCCGCATGAAAAAACCCATATTGTTGCTGGTTGTCATTCTTTTATCTCTCACAGCATTTGCGCAGACAAAAAAGCCCAAAGCTCCTGTTTCAACGGTTTCCAACGTTTATCCGATACAAGAAGGTTACGTCGACGCCAACGGTGTTTTGATCTATTACCAGACCATTGGTCAGGGAACGCCTTTAATGATCGTGCATGGCGGGCCGGGCGCTTCGCATGACTATCTATTGCCTTACCTGCTGCCGCTTGCGCGGGGCAACAAACTCGTCTTTATCGACGAGCGCGGCTCAGGCCGATCAGAAAAACTGGAAGACGCAACGCAGTACACCGTGGAAAACATGGTGGAAGACGTGGAGAGCGTCCGCCAGGCGCTGCATCTGGGCAAGATCAGCCTCATGGGACATTCTTACGGCGGCGTGCTCGCGCAGGCGTATGCGTTCAAGTATCAGCAGAACCTCACACACTTGATCTTGGGCGGGACCTTCTACAGCACGAGCGAGATGAATAAAGTTCTGGCTGAAGAAAAGCGCAGCATGCCGCCGGAGGCGCTGGTGAAACTGGAAGCTCTGGAAAAGGCCGGCCTCCTTAATAAGGGCAAGGACTGGGAAAAGGGCCGCTATCCTGACGATTACGCCAAGCTGGCCTGGGGCGATGGCTACTTCCCATATCTTTATCAGCGGCGTCCCGATCCGAATTACGATCCGGCGGCCGGCAATACCACAACCGCCTGGGACCTTTACCGCGAGATGTGGGGCTCGGATGGAGAGTTCGTTATCGATGGCAACTTAAAGTCAGTGGAATACCTGGACAAGCTTTCCAGCATTCATGTTCCAACGTTGCTCATCTGTGGTGACCATGATGAATCGAATCCCCGGCTCTCACGCACCATGCATGAAAAAATTGCCGGATCAAAACTGGCAATCATGCCGCAATCCGGCCACATGGCCTTTGTTGACCAGCCGAATCTTTACATCAAGACAGTGTCAGAGTTTTTGAAGGGGAAGTAAGGACCTTAATTTCCCGGGACATTGATTGTGCAGTTTGAGAGCGCGAGCAGAATACGGATATTGATTCGGATGGATGAGAGGATGAATGGCTGAAAACAAAACCTACCAAAATAAGCGTGGCGGAGTTCATTGATGCGCTCGCGGATCCGAGCCGCCGCGCAGACGCCAAGGCGCTTGTCAAATTGATGCAGAAAGCGGCTGGTGAAAAGCCGAAGATGTGGGGACCTTCCATCATAGGCTTCGGCAGCCACCACTACGTGTATGACAGCGGACGCGAAGGCGACATGCCGGTCGTCGCTTTTTCACCGCGCAAGGGGGCAACAGTTTTGTATGGATTGAGCAGTTCAGAGGCGCTCCTGACAAAACTCGGCAAACACACCCGAGGCAAGGGCTGCGTCTACATCAAGAAACTCGCTGATGTGGACCAAAAAGTGTTGGAGGATATGGTCGTAAAATCCGTCGCCAGGCGTTCGCGGTAATGCGCCTGGAAATCTGAGAGTCTTTAACAGGGGTCAGCGAGTGTGCGGTAAAATTACTTTCATGGCCCAATCGACTACCATTGTCCGCGATCCCGCCATTCTGAGCGGGGAGCCTGTTTTTCATGGGACACGGGTCCCCTTTAAATCCTTGACCGACTATCTTGAACACGGTCGGAGTCTGAACGAGTTTCTCGAGGATTTTCCCAGCGTGAGTCGTGAAGCGGCAGTAGCTGCGCTTGAGGAAGCTAGGTCGAGTTTGACTGCCTCTTTGAAATGAGGACATTGCTCGACGAGTGTGTTCCAAGAAAGCTGAAATTCATGCTCATTGCTGCCGGGTATGATTGCGAGACGGCGCAAGAGGCCGGTTTCGGCGGCATGACAAATGGAAAATTGCTGGCCCAAGCTGAGTTGCTATTTGACGTTCTTGTCACAATTGATAGGAATATGCGCCATCAACAAAATCTTGCGAGCCGGAATATTGCGATTTTGGTTCTGTGCGTTTCTTCCAACGACATAAGCGATATTGAACCACTTATTCCCAATGCAGTTCGCGCACTCAAGTCCATCACGCCAGGTCAGGTGGTGGAAATAGGAACAACTGATTAGCGTACAAATGGATCAATGTGAAGACAGACTTCCCGCATAGCTTTCCGTCCGTCGCGCGGCAGGCCCGTTCTTGATTAAGTCCGCAGCCTTCTCGGCGATCATGATTGTCGGTGCATTTGTATTGCCGCCGACTACGGTCGGCATGATCGATGCATCTACTACGCGCAGGCCCTCAACGCTGTGAACCCGCAGTTCGGAATCGACCACTGATAAATCGTCATTGCCCATCTTGCACGTTCCAACCGGATGGTAGAGCGTCTCGGTAAATTTCGAGATATGTGCGCGCAAAGCTGTGTCATCTTTCGCCGCGGGGCCAGGATGGAGTTCTGTGCCGCGATAGGCATCAAAAGCTTTCGTCGCCGCCAGCTTGCGGGAAAGTTTGATGCCTTCCAACATTACGTCCATATCGCGGGAATCTGAAAGGTAGTTGGCGCGAATGGCAGGAGCGTCCAGCGGATTAGAAGAGCGCAGACGAATATCGCCACGGCTGAATGGATGCAGCAGGGTTGGACCCATGGTGAATGCGTGTCCTTTGATCTGCTGGAATCCATGCTCAACAAAATAGCCGACGCCAAAATGAAATTGCAGGTCGGGTATCTGGGCGCGCGAAGAAGTTTTGACAAATGCGCCGGCCTCGGCCACGTTCGAGGTCAGGGGGCCTCGCTTGGAAATCATGTAACGCATAAGGTTGGGCAAGGTCTCAGCGCTAGCCAGGCTGATGGGCTTGGTGCATTCATATACCGTCGCACAGGCTGGATGGTCTTGCAGATTCTTGCCAACCCCCGGCAGGTTGCATGTGACAGGAACATTGAAGTGGCTCAAGTGGTCGGCGGGACCAACTCCGGAGAGCATGAGCAACTGCGGCGAGCCAATGGCACCGGCACACAAGATGATCTCGCGCTCCGCCCGCTCCTGCACGCTGTTGTTGCCTTGCTGAAAGCTGACGATTGCCGCCCGCTTGCCTTCAAAATAGATCCCAAAGACGTGTGTTTCAGTTTTTACCGTCAGGTTCTTGCGTGACGCCACAGGATGCAAAAAGGCCGCAGCTGAGCTGTGGCGCTTGCCTTTGCTTTGCGTGACTTGATAAAAGCCAACGCCATCCTGCTGCGCGCCGTTGAAATCTGAGCTGCGCTGAAAGCCCGCTTCCTCGCCGGCGGCGACAAATGCTTCCGAGAGCGGATTCACGGTGCGCAGATCGCTCACGCAGAGCGGCCCGGACGCTCCGTGATATTCCGAAGCGCCACGTTCCTGCTTTTCCGACTTTTTGAAGTAGGGCAGCACGTCCGCGTAACCCCAGCCGAGATTGCCCAGATCGCGCCACTGATCGTAATCAGCATGGTTGCCGCGAATGTAAATCATGGCGTTCATGGAGCTGCTGCCGCCAAGCATTTTGCCGCGCGGCCAATATAGGCTGCGATTTCCCAGCTGCGCTTCCGGTTCGGTGAAATATGTCCAGTCGCACGGTCCTTTAAAGAGCTTGGAGAATGCCAGCGGGATGTGAATCTCTTTCCTGTTATCGCGGCCGCCGGCTTCCAGCAGCAGCACTTTAACCGAGGGGTCTTCACTCAGTCGGTTTGCAAGAACGCATCCGGCCGATCCGGCGCCAATGATGATGTAGTCATACATTCGCGGACTCCTGAAGGCACAAACTGGGGCTTGGATGGAATTGTAGTCCGTTTATTGGACGGCCTTGAACGTCATTTCTAGAGCATTACTTTTATTCTTTTGTTTCCAGACGATGAATAATTCGGCATAGGACTGCTTGAGGTACTGGTCCATGGAAATATTGAGGCGCTGGGCCGTGGCGTC
>DASXKZ010000259.1:0-44157 GCA_036496525.1 Candidatus Angelobacter sp. | reverse complement strand
CGCTTTTGTTCGTTAAAACCAAAGAGAAAAAACCGGAAAAGAAAAAAGAAAGCCTGCCTGAATCCATAGCTGGAATTGCGGCGGTCCTGGTCTCGGGTCTCTTCATCCTTACCTTTATGGTGCAGGCCTTTGAAATCCCATCAGAATCTATGGTCAAGACCCTGTTGGTGGGAGACCACGTTTTTGTCGATCGCCTGTCACCTACGGCGAAAGCGGGATATGTGGGGCCATTGATTCCATACCGCGAGATCAAGCATGGCGATATTATTGTCTTCCTTCATCCCAAGGAACCGGGAATGTATGTGGTGAAGAGGATCATCGGAGTCCCTGGTGACCGTATTCACCTGCGCGACAGCAAGGTTTACCGAAATGGCGAAGCTCTGGATGAACCATATGTGATCCATTCAGGACCAAGCTATTCTCCGTATCGCGACCAGTTTCCAGCTGTTGCTCCAGATGGCGATTCGAACGTGAATCCGGAATGGCCCATCGTGATGCGGGAACACTTAAAAGATGGCAACCTGGTAGTTCCGCCGGACAGCTATTTTGGCATGGGCGACAATCGCGACGTCAGTCTCGACAGCCGGTTCTGGGGCTTTATTCCCAGAGAAAACGTTATCGGACGGCCGCTGTTTATTTACTGGTCATTTGATACACCGAAAGATCAATACGAGCGCACAGCAATGGCTGACCGTGTGGGCTTTCTGGTTCACGTGGTGACTCATTTTTTTGGAGAAACACGTTGGAGCCGCATGTTCCATCTGGTGCGCTGATCCTCATTCAGGAAAATATCTTTGCCACTATTTAAGAGAAATCGGGAAAAGCCGGAACGTCCAAAAGAGACATTGCCGGAATCGATTGCCGGAATTGCGTCAGTTCTGGTAGTTGGCCTTTTTATTCTTACGTTTGTCGTCCAGCATTTTGAGATTCCGTCACGCTCCATGGAAATGACATTGCTGGTAGGCGACCATGTTTTTGTCGATCGACTGACTCCGCTGGGCGGAGGCAAACTGAGCTGGATCCTGCCGTATCGCGGGATTCATCGTGGAGACACGGCGGTCTTTCTCACCCCGAATCCGGCAGAGCAGGGAATGTATCTGGTAAAGCGAATCATTGGAGTGGCTGGCGATCGCTTAAGGCTGCGGAATGGCGTGGTCTACTTGAATGGAGTAAGGCAGGCCGAGCCGTACGTAATTCGCAACGGATCTTATGACACGTATCGCGACGAGTTTCCAACGGCCCTGAGCTATGGCATAGGCCAGATTTCTCCGGAATGGGCCGCGACTTTGCAGGCAAGTATTCGAGGTGAAGAAATAGTGATTCCGCCGGACCACTACTTTGCCATGGGTGACAATCGCGATAACAGCCTGGACAGCCGCTATTGGGGCTTTGTGCCCAAAGAAAACATTATTGGGCGTCCGCTGGTTGTTTTCTGGTCCTTTGATGTGCCTGAAGAAAACGGCGAACCTAAACCTATAAGTGATCGCGTGTCGGCATTTTTGAACGTTACCGTGCATTTTTTTAGTCTAACCCGGTGGCACCGCCTCTTTCACTTAGTGCATTGATCATGACGTCTACCAGAAAAAAAATCGTCGCAATTGTGCTGGTAGTTCTGGCGTTGTGCATCTTCCTGCCCCCCAATATCAATGGCGCACGATTCAAGAATCGGCTGGCTTCCACTTTGAGCGCGGCGCTGGGAAGAGAGGTCAAGGTAGGGTCAGTCAAATACCGTCTGTTTCCGCGACCTGGGTTTGACCTCTACGATTTTAAGGTGATGGACGATCCTGCTTTCGGCGCGGAACCTCTCCTGCTTTGCGCCAAGGTGACTGCCGACCTGCGGCTGACTTCTTTATGGCAAGGCCGGCTGGAAATCGCCAATCTTAAGCTGACCGACGATGTTGCTCCTCCCAGCTTGAACCTGGTTTACGCGCGCGGTCACTGGAACTTGGAACCGTTGCTGTTGCGCGTGGAGCAGGTGCCGACCGCCCCTACGGCTAAGCGCAGCGCCGAGCAGCGCTCCCGCTTTCCTTACATCGAGGCGAGTGGCGGGCGAATCAATGTGAAACTTGGTCCAGAAAAGAAACCTTATGCACTGACCAATACTGATTTCGCGTTCTGGCTGGCGGCGGAGGACACGTGGCATATACGGCTGGAAGGCCATCCTGTCCGTACAGACATGAACTTGAACGATACGGGTATGGTTCGTGTTGAAGGCGATGTAAGGCGCTCCGCCAACCTGAGTGATATGCCTGTGAAATTGCAGGTGTCATGGGAAAAATCGCAATTAGGACAATTCTCCAACCTGGTGTTGGGGCAGGATAAAGGATGGCGGGGAGCTTTGGACGCCACCGCGGAAGTCGCCGGTAAACTATCCGACCTGCACATCAACGGCACTGCTGATCTAGATAGTTTTCGCCGGTTCGACATCAATCGCAATGCCATGCCGCGGGTCCGCACCCGCTGCCTGGGTGATTACACCCAAGGGAGTCTCATGCTCAAATGCGATACGCCCCTTGGCACCGGCGGTCTCCTGGCAACAGCGCATTTCACTCCAGGCGCGCAGAATTATGACCTCTCACTCGTAGCGAATCGAGTGCCTCTTTCCTTGCTGGCGGCGGTTGCGCGTCAGGCCCGCCGATCACTTCCCGATGACTTCACCGCGAGCGGCGACTTAAATGCAGCGTTCGGTTTCCACTGGCATGCAGGCGTGCGTGATTTCCATGGAACTGGCATGAGCACGCCGTTTCTGTTGCAAGCCGCGACTGGAGACAAACCATTTCCAGTAAGCGCGGTAAGGTTTCATATTGGCGCGGGCGATACGCCAACTGCATTGGTCGTGAAAAAGAAAAAATCGAGCGCCCCGGCGCAGCCAACGCCGGCGGTTGCTCCCAGTGCGGCTTATGATGCCGATTCGCTCACCGTAGACGCGTTCTCAGTCCAAATGGGACCTTCAACCACTCTTGAAGTGCAGGGAAGCCTGGATCGCAAGGGCTACTTTGTGAGTGCCAAGGGTATGGTGCCCATGGAAAGACTTCTGGCTTTCGGCCGCGCCACTGGATTCCATTCGCAAATTTCAAATACAACCGCTTCAGCGCTGGTGGATTTGAACGTGAGTGGCCCCTGGGCAAACTTTGCTCCGCCAAAACTTCACGGAACAGCGCACCTGCAAAATGTGGCGGCATGGATTCCCGGCGTGAAAGACCGGCTTGTGATGTCGGAAGCAGACGCGCAAATCACCGATACGGCCTTGGTGTTTAGCAAAATCAATGGCCAGTTCGAACATAGTCCCGCTGCTTTTACCGGTTCAGTGAGCACACCGCTCGGCTGTACTGGACCTGCGCCTTGCCCCTTGCAATTCGATCTTCATTTGGATTCGCTGGCTGTCTCGGATGTGGCAAACCTGATGGGATTTACGGATAAAGGATGGTCTCTGCCTTTTCTTTCCGGATCAGACAATAAGTTGCCGGACTTTCGTGCCGAAGGCACGTTGACTGTCGGGGAATTGAACCTGGCCGATATTCCGCTGGAAAAATTTACTGCACATGTTGAACTGGGCGACCACTTTCTCACCGTAAACCGCATGACTGCCAAGGTCGGAGGCGGAACTACGCAAGGCGAATGGAAAATCGACTGGAGCGGGAGCCAGCCACGCTATACCGGCGCCGGTTCAATGGAAGGTGTTGTGCTGGAACGGGTGAGCCCGCAGAATTCCATCGCCGGCCAGGTAGCGCAATGGATCGCCGGTCGGGCTCAGGTGAGTTACTCAACCCATTTTGATGGCAAGACGCCTCAAGAAATGTCCTCAAGTGTGGGTGGACGGGTGGAATTTCAGGTGAGCAACGGAACTTCGAGGGCTCTGGCGCTGGATTCCGGCAGGCCGCTAAAGTTTAACGGCGCTCAGGGCGCGCTGGAAATCGACAAACAAGCTATAAAAGTCCTGCCAAGCAAATTTAGAGCAGAGAACCGCATCTATCAATTGAGTGGGACTATATCTCTGGCCAACAGGCAGCCAAAGCTGAAGGTGAACACCAGCGGCACCCAGTGGGAAATCACTGGAACGCTGGAAAAGCCGGAAATTACGCCGCAACCATTGACTGCGCAGGCGGCTACCGCACACGCTAAATGATCTCAAGAATCGTTTTAACAATATTGCTGGTGGCGAGCGTTATTTTTATTGTCCAGGAGGGGCCTGCCTCAGTGCATCCGCTTTCCTCTGGGTCCCGGCTGGGTGCCAGGCAATCTTCTGCCCCGGCAACCAGTGCTGCGCATACCTCCGGACACCGGCTTGCTGACAGCTTGCAAACCAAACTGGACCATATCCAGCAGAACGGTGAACAAGACCATCCGGACCAGGCGCCCACTGTCATGACTGAGGAAGAGGTCAATGATTACATTGCCGCTGGGCGAATCACCCTGCCGCGCGGTGTGAAGAAGCTCAAAATGGAAGGCCGCAGCGGAATTGTGACGGCATTTCTGAATGTTGATTTCGATCAGATACGGGAAGGACAAAACTCATCCAACCCTATGCTTACGCTCTTCAACGGCCAGCACGACGTTCGAGTGGAAGCGGATGCCACCGGCAGCGGACGCGAAGGACGCGTGCACGTGCGGGAAGTAACCATTGATGGATTTAGCGTTCCACGGATGGCTCTGGAATATTTTGTCAGTAAATACATTACCCCCAAGTACCCCAACGTGGGCATTGATTCCAAGTTTCAATTGCCTAACAAGATTGATATGGCTGCCGTCGGCTATCACAAGGTTACGGTCACCCAGAAGTAGCTTTATATCCGCTCTAGATCAACGCAGCCGGGGAAACCCGGCTGTTTCTATTTGCACAGGAAGTGTGCCAGCCCGCTGGAACTTAGCTAAAATATTTGTCTATGCTTAAACATATCCGCTGGAATGATGTCGAATTGGAACAGTTGAATCCTCTGCTGGACCGCCAGATGATAACGGGCGAAAACCTGATGCTGGCCCGGGTCCTGCTAAAGAAAGGCTGCGTGGTGCCGGAACACAGCCATTTGAACGAACAGCTCACTTACATTGTGGAAGGTGCGCTGAAATTCTGGATTGATGGCAAGGAAATTATTGTCAGAACGGGTGAAGTGCTCTGCATCCCTCCACACATGCCGCACAAAGCTGAAGCTATTGAGGACACCGTTGATCTGGACGTGTTCTATCCGCCGCGCCAGGACTGGCTGAACAAGTCAGACATTTATCTGCGCAATGCTGAGCCGGCTGCAAGCCGTTAGCACCCGTCACACGAGGGCCCCTCAGTGACGGCGAGTCGGCGCGCAAACTATATAAGGGAGGCTGATTGGAGAAAGAACCAGCCTCCCCGGTGGTGGCTTAACTGCGTCAAGCAGTTCAAGCTGAAAACGGCAGCGCGCACCCGAGATCAACGTGGTTTCGCGGGCAAGGGATCACTCCCGAGCGCGACGACCCGTGATCTTCGTTACGCCAACGCTTCTGGGGGAGGAAAAAGCTGTCCTTTGCCAAATGCGCCGCAGTCGTGTTGAGTTGCCGTCTCCTTGTCCCCGGTTGATTGCTACGCCGGTCGAGCGGGCCAGCGCCTGCAATGCTGAACAGCGGACTATTTCCACACCCGATTAGCGGGATCGCGATGTCGAACCAGAACGCCGCCCGTCCTCAGGGCACACTCCAACCACCACACCACTCCGTGCGCCTTCATCCTTTATCACAGCACGGGCTTACACTTCGTTTACCCGAACAATCGAATTGCGACTTTGCTGATAATGCCTTTTGCATTTCAACAGCAACGATTTAAGGGTGGATTAGTGTTTGATTAAAAATTCTCATCGGGCTTTTGCAGAATATGGGTAACGTAATTCACAGAATTGAAATGCAGGCGATGTTGTCCAAGCTCCTCTTCGCAAAGAGCTGACGAACAGAACTAAGAAACATCCAGTCCGATAGATTTCATTAGTTCAATTCCATTGCTAGTGGTGACCACGCCGGGACGGAGGCAATAGTCAAAGGAAAGCCTGTCATCTTCAAAGCGTTCCTGGAAGTGGACATTGCGAACTTGCGCGGGGAAGACCTGTTCCAGCGAAGTAAGAGCAAGGTCATGGGTTGTGACCAGACCGATAGCGCGATTGCTAACCAATGTGCGCAGCACGCCCTCCGTGCCCACACGCCGATCATGCGAGTTGGTGCCCTGCAAGACTTCATCGAGCAGGAACAATGATGGCTGTGTAGATGAAAGGTCAACCACCTGCCTGAGTCTTTTGATCTCAGCATAGAAATGAGAGATGCCTTTCTGCAGCGAATCAGAGACGCGCATGGAAGCGCCGACTGCAACGCGCGAAAGCCGCAAGCGCGTAGCTCGCACGGGCGCGCCCATCATTGCCATCACAGCATTGATGCCAACCACGCGAAGATACGTGCTCTTGCCAGACATGTTGGATCCGCTCACCAAAAGTACCTGGCTGCTGCCGCCCAGCCACACATCATTGCGCACGCATTTGTCGGCGGGCAAGAGAGGATGGCCAAGAGCATCGCCATGGAAGCAGATCTCTGATTCCGGCGGCGCGAACTCCGGAAGCGGGTCTTGTGGATGCTCGTAAGCGTAGGCCGCGATCGAAGCGAGCGTTTCGATTTCCCCAACGACGTCCAGCCAGGCTTCAATGCCGCTGCCGTAAGTGCGGCGCCAGCGCTCCAGCGCAAAAGCAATTTGCATGGAGTAGAGCAGCGGGATATCGAAGATGCGCACGAACCAGTTATGACGGGAATCATCCAGATCAGCCAATGTGTCTAGTCGGGCGATGCAGGCCGACGGAGGCTCGCCGTGGGTGAGAAGCCGAGCCTGAAGCTGCTGGAGCATGGAAGATTCAAACTTTTCGACTTCGATACGATGCAGCAGCTGCGCTAAGGAATCTAGATCCTTGTGAGTGTCTCCTATCCCGGCAAAAATCTTTTCCAGACGGTGGCGCGCGCGGGAGGTAATGATGCCGTTGATTAGCAGAGAAATAATAAAAGGCGTCCACATCACCGTGAAGCCGAAAACCAGAGCAGCGATGTTCAGTACAGCGAGAGCGGCGGCCCACCAACGGCCGTCCCCCAATCCGCTTTCTTCGCGAGACCATGCGATAAGCGCTTCGGGTTTGGCGGCGATACGCTCATTTTCACCGCTTACGGCGAGATCTTCCCGGAAATCAAGCCGTGATTTCAGTTCGGCAACCGAAGCCTGCCGATTCCGGATTTCCTGAACACCGGCATGATTCAGAAGCCAGCGTGCAAGACACTGCTTGCCCATGTTGGTGCGCGCAGTCGATAACAACTGGAATAGGCTGCCTTCGCCCAGAATGTCCAAATCTTCAGCGTACAAATGCAGCGGATCTTTGAACTCTTCACCCGTTTCACCGCTGCCGGCCCAGCGATCTTCCATCCGCGCAAGGCCGCGGCCATAAACGGAAACCCCGCGCTTTGCCCTAGTCAACGCGCTCATGACACGGCGGTGTGCGACCACCAGTAAGATGAATAGAACAATGGGCGCGAGCAACCAATAGATAGAAGGGAATCCGGTCTTCCCGGTGATCCAGCACTGGATGAATATCTCGATAAAAAGAGCGATGCGTGCGTTGCCGAGCCAGAGATGCTTACGCTGAAGCTGCGCAGCTTGCCTTTCACAATCGTTGCGGCGACGTGAATATTCCTGGTGAGGGACAGAACCTGCCGCCGTCCCGGCCGGCGAAGGAGTTTCTTGTTCGGCGATAATGCGATCGTTCACCACATACCATTCTGGCCGGAGCGCAAGGCAAATGCAAAAGGGCACGTGTGTTTCGTGCCCTTGAGCTGCGAAGCCAAAGCAACAAAGGATCATTTCCCCGGCCATAAACGCCGAGGATGTTAATGGAAGTCAGCGTTTGCGTCCTACCACACCCTGCACGCATTCACAGGAGCCATGGGCTGCCCTGGCTTGCAACCAAAGGCCTTCTGGAATTCCGGCATGTTGCGCACAACGCCGTTCACGCGCCATTTGCCGGGTGAATGTGGATCCACGCGGACCAGCATTCGAGACAGTTCCGGAGTAGTGTTTTGGCACCAAACACGGCCAAAGCCGAGGAAAAAGCGTTGATCGGCCGTATAGCCGTCAATCTTTTTATCAGGATCTTGCTTTGCCTGGGTCATCATGTCATGCAGCGCCATCAGAGCGATGCGAGCGCCACCATTATCCGCAGTATTTTCACCCAGAGTTAAACGGCCATTTAATTTGAGATCGTCCACGGCAGTGAATGAGCTGTATTCATCGGCCACGCAGCTTACGCGCTGTTCAAATTCTTTACCGTCTTCAGCGGTCCACCAATCGCGGAGATTGCCCTTGGGATCGAACTTGCGGCCCTGATCGTCAAAGCCATGGGTAAGTTCATGGCCAATCACTAGTCCAATGCCGCCCATGTTGACCGCATCATCCAGCGTGCGATCAAAGAATGGCGGCTGAAGAATGCCGGCAGGGAAGACGATTTCATTGTGGCTTCCGCTGTAATAAGCATTCACCGTAGGAGGAGTCATGCCCCATTCCTGCTTGTCGACGGGCTTGCCGATTTTCTGCAATTGCCGGTTGGATTCAAACTCGCTGGCGCGGTAAAGATTGCCGATCATGTCTCCACGAACAATATTGAGCTTGCTGTAGTCGCGCCATTTATCGGGATAGCCGATCTTGTTGCGGATGGCCACCAGCTTGATCAGAGCTTCCTTCTTGGTGGTTTCCGTCATCCACGGCAGGGTGGTAATGTCGCCCTTGAGGGAGTGTTCAAGCGCGTCCACCATCTTCAGCATGCGTGCTTTTCCTTCCGCGCCAAAGGTAGCGTCTACGTAAGGCTGGCCCAGGGCTTCACCCAAAGCGTTGTCGGTGGCGTTGATGCAGCGCTTCCAGCGCACCGGCAATTCTTTTTGGCCCGTGATCGCCTGCTGGAACTTAAAGTCTTCCTGCACAAAATCGTCTGAAAGCCAACCGGCGGCATTGTTAACTATTTGCCAGGTCATATACGTCTTCCAGGCGTCCAGCGGTGTGGAGTCAATGACCACATTCACGGCCTTAAAGTATTCTGGGTTTCCGACATTCAGTTCTGAAAAAGAGGGCGCGCCGCTAGCTGCGAAATAGCGATCAAGATGGAAGTTGGGGGCGAACGACTCAGCCTGCGCGACCGACATTTTGTGGTCCCTGTTCTTGGGATCGCGACGCAACGTGCGTTCCATGAAGGCTTTGGCCAGATCGGTTTCAATTTTCAGAACAGTATCAGCGCTTTGCGCAGCCTGTTCAGGCGATTGCCCAAGCAATGAAAAGGTCTTCCGCATGTGGTCGACAAAGGCATTGCGGATAGCGAGAGTCGGCGCATCATCTTTCAGGTAGTAGTCGCGATCCGGCAAAGACAGACCATTCTGGTCGATGGAAGCAATCGTCTGGTCGGCGTCGTGCAGGTCAGGCCCGGCGCCAAAACCCATAAGCGGATTGGGGCCAATCATCTGCTCATGCGCCATTACTTCAATCATTGCGGTTTTGTCTTTGATGGCAGCAATGCTATCCAATTCCGGCTTCAGTGGCGTGGCGCCAGCCTTGTTAGCGGCTGCTTCATCCATGCATGAGGCATAAAAGTCACCGATTTTCTGAGTTACGACGTTACGCGCCGGATCATTACGGGCTGCTTTCTCCAAAATCTGACGCAGAACCACGAGATTGTGTTCATAAACTTCTGCAAAGCTGACCCAATCAGGTTGGTCAGCGGGAATTGGATTGTTTTTGATCCAGTTTCCGCAGGCGTACTGGTAAAAATCTACACAAGGATCAACCGTCTTATCAATGTTGGCGATATCAAATTTGGGCGCTGGACGCTCCGAGCCAGCGCTGCCGCTTGCCATGGCTGGATTGGCCGCCGGTGCTGTAGGCCCGGAATTCTTGGTCTTGGCATTGCCAGCTTTGTTGGTGGACTTCAGGTCTGGTTTTTGCGGCGTAGGTTGTGGTGACTGGGCCAGCACCATGCCGGCTGAGAGTAATAGCACTCCAACGAAAGACAACACACCCTGTAGCGACAGATATTTGCGCATTCGACATTCTCCCCTGGGCCAAACCATGCCATTGTATAAGACGGATTGGGACAAAAGACGTTTGCATTCGCCGGGACGAGGCCGATATCGAGCTGCTACCGGGGCTCGCCAGCCTTAGTTTTTGCCCTGCGAACGCGATATGATGGTTTCTTATCCTGCATGGAACAAGATCTGACAATTCTGAAAGATGACATGGTCGCCTTTATTGAGGGCCATGGACTGCGCCGTTTCAGCGCTTACGTGAGTGACGAAGTTGCCAACGTGCCCTGGTCGACCGACGAAGACCATCCTGATGGCTGGAAGGACTTTGTAGAACTTGCCAAGGCATCAAACGTGAGTTTTGTCACAATGAACCATGTTTCACTGGACAAAGAAGATGTGGACCTGCTCGTCAACCGGCTCCAGGAAATTGAGTACATGAATGAAGAAGAGCTGGAAGAGGCCGGCTGGTTGCGCAGTTTTGTGGGCAAAGTAGGCT
This sequence comes from Candidatus Angelobacter sp., assembly GCA_036496525.1. Taxonomy (GTDB): domain Bacteria; phylum Acidobacteriota; class Terriglobia; order Terriglobales; family Acidobacteriaceae; genus Angelobacter. The sequence continues at coordinate 33,611 of DASXKZ010000259.1, read as the reverse complement.
ATGTTCAGCTTGGCTTCCCGTGCCAGGGCGTGATGTTTTTATATGAGGTTTCCACCCCCTGGTATGACACGTATCAGAGGCTGGAGAGCGCAGCCGACGATTATGATGGCATCCTGATTGATGATACCGATCAGGATGAAGAGTAAGCGCCGGTGCGGTGGTCATTTTTGAATCCCGATGTTGGCCAGGTAGAAGCGCTTTGCGCTGAAGCCAAAATCTCTCCAATTGCGGCCCGTTTATTGGCTCTCCGCGGCATTACGCCGGCCAATGCTGCAAAATATCTCTCTCCATCACTCGATCATTTGCATTCGCCTTATCTCATGCGCGGCATGACGGCTGCCGTAGAGCGTCTGAGTGCAGCCATTGCCAATAAAGAAGGCATTTTGATCTATGGCGACTATGACGTGGACGGAACCACCGCGGTCGTCATCCTGAAGACCGCGATTGAGCTATGCGGCGGCGCCGCCGATTTTCATGTCCCGCATCGGATTAAAGAAGGTTACGGCATCAAGGATGACGTGATTGAGCGGGCGGCTGCGGGTGGAATAAGAGTTGTCATCAGTGTAGATACCGGCATTCGGGCTTTTCAGGCGGCCGAAACAGCGCGGCGCGTTGGTATTGATCTCATTGTTACCGATCATCACCTGCCAGAGGCACATGAAGGCGTGCCAAACGCGTGGGCGGTACTGAATCCAAACCAGCAAGGCTGTGATTATCCCTGCAAAGAGCTTTGCGGAGCGGGCGTCGCATTCAAGATTGCCCAGGCACTGTTTGCCAGGTTCAAAGACGCGGTTGATCAGGCAAGGCTGATTCCGTCTTTCCTCAAAATGGTGGCCATTGCCACCATTGCGGACGCAGTCCCCCTGATCGGAGAGAACCGCACGATTGCTCGCCTGGGACTGGAAGGATTGCTGCGTCCGGTAAACGGAGGACTTAAAGCTTTAATGGAGGTTTCCGGTCTAAATGGCGAACGCGCTGTCAATGCGGGGGATGTAGGGTTTCGCCTTGGTCCGCGCATCAATGCCGCCGGACGCATGGACGTGGCGCGTGACGTGATCGAGCTATTCACATGTAAGAATCAGGTCCGTTGCAATGAGATCGCGGAAAAATTGAACCAGCTCAATCTGGAGCGTCAAGCGGAAGAGCAGCGCATAGTCGCAGAAATTGAAGAGCAACTTGCCGCTGAGCCTGATCTGACAGGGAAGTTCTGTATGGTTTTTGATGGCGACGGATGGCACCGTGGCGTCGTGGGGATTGTGGCTTCAAGGGTCGTGGAGAAGACAGGCCGGCCGGCTCTTGTGATTGCCAGGGAGGCAGAAGAGGCCCACGGATCCGGTCGCTCAATCACAGCGTTCCATTTGTTGAATGCGCTGGAATCCTGCCACGATCTGTTTACACGCTTTGGCGGCCATGCTCATGCAGTCGGCTTTGCTATGTCCAGCAAGGATGTTCCTGCCTTAAAGCAAAGGTTGAATACTTACGCACAAGTCATGCTTAAGCCTGAAGACTTGTTGCCGGAGCTGAGCATTGATGCTGAGATCCCTCTCAGCTCGGTCACGCCGGAGTTGCTCAACAGTTTAGGCCAGTTGGAGCCGTTCGGCCACGGCAATCGCGAGCCAGTGTTTTCCAGTTGCGGTGTAAGCCTGTTAATGCCGCCGAGGGTTCTGAAGGAGAAGCACATTAAACTTCGGGTGAACCAAAAATTGCCGAATGCGAAGGCAAGTTTCAACTATGAGGCGGTTGGCTGGCGGATGGCTGAACAAGCTCTGGCAGAGGGCCTCCAACCGGGAGACAATCTGGATGTCGCTTATAAGGTTGGGCTGAACTTCCATCCCGACTTCGGAGGACTGGAACTGACTTTGGAAGACTTCAGAAGGTCAGTTCCTACGGCAATTTCTGTTTGCGGCTGAAGGCCAAACGGGTTATAGTCCCCGTAATATGCCAGATAATTTTATCTTTTGCTCCAAGTGCGGAGCGCAGAACTCCGCCATGGCCCAGTCTTGCCAGAATTGCGGATTAACCCTTTCCAGCAGCCTTGCGCCAAGCCAGGCGGCGGCTCCGGCACGGGCGTACGCTCAGCCGCCGGTTGTTTACGCTCCTGCTGTTTCGTCTGCATACGCCGGTTTCTGGATCAGGGTAGTTGCCTTCATTCTCGATCGTATTGTTATTGGCGTCGCGGCTGCGCCTTTTTATTTTGTGCTGGTTCTTCCCAGCTTGCTCAGGATTATTCACGAAGCAGAAAATAATGGCGAGCCTTCACCGGAGATGATTTTCTCCATTATTGGTGGGGCGTCAGTGTTTCTCGTCCTCGTCTTCGTGGGCTATTGGCTCTACGAAGCGCTGCTGACGGCATCTTCCTGGCAGGGAACTATTGGAAAGCGCGTTCTGCGGTTAAAAGTGACGGACGAGGCTGGTAACCGGATCAGTTTTGGCCGCTCAACGGGCAGATTTTTCGCGAAAATTCTGTCCTACGTGACCCTCTGGATCGGGTTCATCATGGTAGCCTTCACGGATAAAAAACGCGGTTTGCACGACATACTTGCGGGTACCGTTGTTGTGCGGTACTAGCCGCGATTAGTGATGGCTTGCCGGGCGAGCCGCGGTTCCATGCTTTGTCATTTACCATTAAAGCATGGCTTTTGATCCCAAGCGGCTGAGAAAAATCTTTGCCGGCGGCGCCGTGCTCGTTTTTGTCATCGCCCTGGGATTCTATCTACATGGGATCTTTAAGCCGCAAGAAGCGATTCCTGATGCGCCCAAAAACATCCCTTCCGGCGTGGAAAAAAGCGCTACGGGCTTCAATCTCTCCAAGTCAGAAGGCGGGAAGACACTGTTTACGATCCATGCTGCCAGCGTGCAGCAATACAAAGAAGGCGGAAAAGCTGCGTTGCATGACGTGAGCATCACCGTATTTGGGCGCAACCAGGACCGCTCTGACCAGATTTATGGCGCCGATTTCGCTTATGATCCTGCGGCAAAGATTGTTACCGCGGAGGGCGAAGTACGCATCGATCTGGAGACCGTTTCCGCTGCGGCAACTCCGGCAGGCGGTGCGGCGGCGGAAACCAAGGACCTTATTCACGTAAAGACCAGCGGACTCACGTTTAACGAAAATACCGGAATTGCCCAGACCAAAGCTGCTATTGAATTCCGCGTGCCTCAAGCGAATGGATCGGCGGTGGGAGCAACCTACGATTCTCATGGCGGCGTCCTCACGCTGAAGTCAGCCGTGCGAATCATCAGCACAGGGCCGCGCAAAGCCACCATGACAGGCCAGAGCGCCACCATCACCAAGAATCCCAGTAAGGCAGTAATACAGTATGCCAGGGTGGAGGAACTTCAGCGTGTAATCTCCGCCGATAAAGTCACGGTTTTCATGAGTGACGACAATAACATTGAGCGGGTTGTTGGTTCCGGCCACCTGTATGCAGTCAGCACCGGAGCAAAAGCTTTTGAGGTCAGCGCTCCTGAAGGTGAACTTGAGATGGGGGAGGCAAACCAGGCGCGAAGAGGCGTCCTCTCTGGTGGCGTAAGTTTCTTGCGGAAAGGCGAGTCTCCTGCGGAAGGGAAGGCAGGAAAAATTCTGCTCTCATTTGGGCCTGAGAATCGGGTGACCAAGGCAAGGGCTGAGGATTCAGTCCAGCTAAAACAGGGACCGGCAGGAAAATCAGAAGAGCTGCATGCCGTGGCACTGGATGTTTCCGTGAAAGATGGCCGCAGATTAGAGAAAGCAGTGACCTCAGGCGGGCCGGCAGAGATTGTCCGCGACCAATCGCCCGGCAAGACCACGATCAGCGCGGGACATTTTGAGACCGTGTTTAATGACCAGAATCGTCCTGTCTCTCTCTATGGAACGCCCGATGCCAAGATTGTTGATACAGCTCCGGGCAAGCCGGACAGAATCCTTTCGTCCCGCGAGTTGACAGCAAAGTTCAATGACAAAGGTGAGATCATTTCCGCTGACCAGACTGGTGATTTTCACTATCAGGAAGGAACGCAGACGGCATCTGCTGAGCGAGCTAAGTACGCAGCAGCCGATGAAACGATTTTTCTTTCCGGATCGCCGCGCGTGGTTGACGCTACGCAAGGCATTACGCTCACGGCGGACAGCATCCAACTGAATCGCAAGACCCGCAATGCGCTTGCCCAGGATAACGTAAAAACCACCTATTCCAAAATGACTGCGCAGCCCAGCGGGGCCATGCTGGGATCGGCTGATCCAATCCACGTTACCGGATCAAGCGCAACTCTGAACTCTGGCACAGGGATCGCGCGTTACGCAAAAGCTCGTCTATGGCAGGGCCCTAACATCGTGGAAGCGCCGACTATCAGCTTTGATCGGACGAAACGCAGCCTCCAAGCACAGGGTGGACAGGGTAACCATGTTGCATCAGTTTTTGTGCAAAAAGACAAAAATGGCAAGCTGACGCCCGTAAATGTGACCTCAGACAAGCTTTCTTACGTGGATGCGGAGCGTAGGGCAGTGTTTAGCGGCAATGTGATAGTGCGGGCGCAGGATGTAACCATTACTTCGGCCACAGTTCAAGTAATCCTGCTACCGAACAAGAGCCAAGCCCAAAATCAGACTGCAAGCCAGCTGGATCGTATTGAAGCACAAGGAGATATTAAGATCGAACAAGGTGCCCGGAAGGCAGCCGGAAACAAGCTGGTTTATACGGCTGCCGAGGAAAAAATGGTCCTAACTGGCACTCCTGAAAAACTCCCTAGCATTTTTGATGCCGAACGGGGCCAAATTTCGGGCGATTCGTTGACTTTCTTTACCCACGATGGTAGGGTGCTGGTAGGTAGCGGAGAAACCTCCAAAGCCGAGACCCCAAATAGGATTCCTGACGCGAGCAAGAAGTAAATGCAGACCTTAGCCACGGACGAAATCGCGAAATCGTACCGCGGGCGCAGGGTAGTGAACGGCGTCAGTCTTCACATCAATCAGGCTGAAGTGGTTGGGCTTCTCGGGCCTAACGGCGCTGGAAAAACTACATCTTTTTACATGATTGTGGGGTTGGTTCCCCCGGATAGCGGTCGCATTCTTGTGGATGGCCAGGACATTTCCAATGTTCCCATGTACCTGCGTGCCCGTAATTTCGGTATCAGCTATCTTCCGCAGGAGCCTTCAGTCTTTCGCAAGCTGAGTGTGGAAGAAAACATTATGGCTGTGCTGGAAGTGCAGCCTATCTCATGGCAGGAGCGCCGACGCAAGCGTGACCAGTTGATCGACGAACTAGGGCTCGGTCATATACGCAACAATATGGGCTATGCGCTTTCCGGTGGTGAGCGGCGCAGAGTGGAAATCGCGCGCGCCTTGTGCATCGCCCCTAAGTTCATCCTCCTGGATGAACCTTTTTCAGGCATCGACCCCATTGCAGTGCTCGACCTGCAGAAGATAATTTTTGATCTAAAGGGAAGCGGCATCGGCGTTTTGATCACAGATCACAACGTGCGGGAAACGCTCTCAGTGACGGACCGCGCTTATATCATCAATGAAGGTCGTATTTTCCGCACCGGCACGCCGGAGCAGCTTGGCAACGACCCAGAGGTGAAGAGAGTCTATCTGGGAGAGAGTTTTTCATTTGTTTGATTGGTCGCAGGTAGGAAGTAAAAATAGTCGAATTACGACGGTACTCTTTTGGGCCATGGCCCAGCATGTGATAGTAGAATTTAATTAAAGAAGCAGGGATGGTTTTACTCCAAAACAAACTGAACCTGAGAGTCTCGCAAAAGCAGATTCTCACTCCGGGGCTGGTCCAGATGGTGAGCGTGCTCGCGCTCAACAAGCTGGAGCTTAAGGAGATGATCAACACGGAAATGGTGGAGAACCCCGTGTTGGAGGAGTTGGACTCCACAGTCCCGCTGCTGGATGAAATTGCCGGAAAACAAGAAGCCCACGAGCGCCAGGATGCAATCGACATCAAGGAGAAAGATGAAACCGGCCCCGAGGCCGAAAAGAAAGATCCCTTTGACGAGATCGATTTCGGGTCATTCTTCCGCGACTACCTTGACCCTGGCTACCGCAACTCCGCTGATCTGGAAGAGATTGACCGCCCGTCCTTTGAAAATTTCCTTTCCAAGCCCGGGACGCTTTCTGACCATCTTATGTGGCAGTTGGGTTCAGTCACAGTTCGTACCGCTGTTTACGCAGCGGCGGAATTAGTCATCGGCAACTTGAATGAGGAAGGCTACCTTACTGCCTCAGACGACGAATTAATGGGAGTGGCCCGATCGCAGGAATCTGAAGAACCTGCTGCTCCTGAAGCGGTGTCTACTGATGCCGAGGCGCCCGAAATCCCACCCGAACCTTCACATCTTGAGCTGATCGTATCTCATGAGCCCACGCCGGAAGCAGTAGCTGCAGAGAAGAATAATGGACTTATGCCGGTATTGCAGTTTACGCGCGATGACTTACGGGAAGCGATCGCGCTGATTCAGCATTTTGATCCCGTCGGCGTTGCAGCGCATGACCTGCGGGAGTGCCTGATGGCCCAACTTGAGCACCTGATCAAGACCAGGGACATGGAGGGCTCAGATGATCCGGAAAACGATCAGGTAGTTGAAGACGCGCTGAAGATGGTGGACAAGCAACTTCACTTTTTGCAGAACAAGCAATACAAGGAAATTGCCAAAGCCATTGCGCGTCCCATGGACGCGGTGCTGCAGGCGCATGAATTCATTCGCACGCTAGATCCCAAGCCGGGGCTTCGCTATAACAAGGTCGAGCCCAAGCTAATTGAGCCGGACGTTGCCTTTGTGAAACACGGCGACGAATATTTGGTTCTGATGAATGATGAAGACCTGCCGCAACTTCGCGTGAGTCCTACCTACCGCAAAATGCTGAACCAGAATGGCGGCGTGGAGAAGGACGTAAAGTCCTATGTGAAAGAACGCTATAAGTCTGCGGTGCAGCTGATCAAGAACATCGAACAAAGACGGCAGACGATATTGAAAGTTTGTTACGCCATCATCGGACGGCAGCGCGATTTTCTAGATCAGGGCATCGACCAGCTCAAGCCGATGATGATCAAAGAAGTTGCCGAAGAGATTGGTGTGCACCCGTCCACGGTGAGCCGGGCTGTGGCCAGCAAATACGTTCACACATCGCAAGGTGTGTTTGAGCTGCGCTACTTCTTCTCTGAAAGCGTCCAGGGGCCTGAGGGGGCCGGAACATCGCTACTGATCCTGAAAAGGCGTGTCAAAAAATTAATTGAAGAAGAAGATCCTGCACATCCTCTGACGGATGACCAGATCACGCGGGTTTTGCAATCGCAAGGTATTCAGGTGACCCGGCGCACGGTGGCAAAATATCGCGAAGATATGAAGATACCCAGCACGCATCAAAGGAGGACCAAGAGTTAAACGCGAAGCGAGGCCATATCCGAGCCGACGCTTTTCGGGCAGACGTTAAAAAAGCCGCCTGTACCCGGGCCGTACCTCCCAAAGCACCCGGCAGACGACTCTCAGTTGGACCCAATTTCAGGAGGGAGTCAATGAACGTCGAATATACTGGCCGCCAGTACGAAATCACTCCTATCACCCGCAAGCAGGTCGAAGGCGGGCTTGAAAAAATCCAGAAAATCCTTGGCACATTTGAAACGCACGTGATCCTCTCAACGGAGAAACGCCGTCACATCGCGGAGATCACTATTTCGGTGCGAAATCACGCCCCTATTGTCGGCCTCGCAGAGGCCCAGGAAATGAATACAGCAATAGGAGGAGCGCTGGATAAGATCGAGCGCCAGGCTGTGAAATACAAGACGCGGTGGAAGAGCAAGAAACGCCAGGCGCGCAAAAAAATGGAATTGGCCGGCGAGTCGCAACAAGAACCTACGATTGCCATAGCAGTGAACGGCGACCTGACGACGGCCGTGCCGGTAAAAGTCCACAGTTTTCCCAGCAGAGTAAAAGTCACTGAGACGCATGTGGTAAAAAGCTCTGACTCCGTCTCATACAAGCCGCTTACTTTAGAAGAAGCAGTAAAAGAAGCCGAATTTCGCGACCGCGAAGTATTTGTCTTCCGCGACTTGGAAGGCCGCGTCAAAGTGCTGCATCGCAAGCGTGATGGCAAGATGGAGTTGATAGAGGCGCCCTAGTAGCTCTCCATCAGTTTTGAAGCAATAAAAAGGCGCTCTTTTTTAGAGCGCCTTCCTTGTGAATGAAAGTCATCGACTCAAGCAGCGGGCCGCTTCTGTTGAACTCCCGAACTGAACAGCTCAATCATTGCCCGGTTGAATGCAGGGATGTCGTCAGGCTTGCGGGCTGTAACAAGGTTGCCGTCAGTAACCGCTTCCTTATCGATCCATTCAGCGCCCGCATTGCGAATATCGGTCTTGATCGAAGGCCACGACGCGATTTTCCGCCCGCGCGCCACGCCCGCTTCAATGATCGTCCACGGGCCATGGCAGATCGCCGCCACCGGTTTGTTGGCAATCAAAGAACGCTTTTACGAAAGCGACCGCTTTGGGTTCCATGCGAAGCTTGTCTGGGTTGATTACGCCGCCGGGTAGCAGCAGCGCGTCGAAACCATCCGGCCGTGCATTGTCCAACGTCAGATCGGCAGGGACTTCTTTGCCCCACTTCGTCATGTCCCAGCCCTTTACTGGGCCTTCTTTCAATGACACCACTTTTGTTTCGGCTCCGGCTTTATCGAGAGCTTCACGCGGTTTCAATAATTCGTCTTGCTCAAAACCATCGGTCACCAGGATTGCTACTTTTTTACCTTTTAAATTTTCATTGGCCATTTTGTAAATTCCTTTCCTTGAGAAATTAATGCTGTGAATATGATTGTGTTGGCGAATTGAGGAAAAACTCGCGCCGGTATTACCGGCGCGATATGCAATGAAGTTGAGGGATGCGATTAAGCTGCAGCTACCCCATTTGCCCACGGATCGAGAACAACCTTGGTGCAGTGGTCTTGCTTGTCGCGGAAGACTTTGTACATTTCTGGGGCCTTGTCGATCGGCACACGGTGACTGACGACAAAGCTGGGATCAATCTTGCCGCCCTGAATCAGTTCCAGCAAAGGTTTCATGTAACGCATCATGTGCGTCTGGCCGGTCTTCATGGTCAGGCCTTTGTTCACATAAGCGCCCATCGGCATTTTGTCGATGAAGCCGCCGTATACTCCCGGGACGGAAACAGTTCCGCCCTTGCGGCAAGCCATGATGGCCTGGCGCAAGACCCCGGGACGATCCGGCTGCATCTTTAATATCTGTTTTGTTCTTTCGACGGCCCACATTGGTCCGCTGTAATGTGCTTCCATTCCAACAGCGTCCATGCAAGCGTCGGGTCCGATGTTGCCTGTCATGTCTTTCAGAAGTTGAACCACGTCCTCAACCTCTTGATAGTTGATGATTTCTGCACCTGCCTGCTCAGCCAATTGCAGACGATAGTCAAACCGGTCAATGGCAATTACCCGTTCAGCGCCCAGAAGAAAAGCGCTTCGGATGGCAAATTGGCCCACAGGGCCGCAGCCCCAGATTGCTACCGTGTCACCGGGCTGAATGTTGCAGTTTTCCGCGCCCATGTAGCCCGTGGGGAAGATGTCCGAGAGAAAGACGACTTGTTCGTCAGGAATGCCAGCGGGAATTTTCAAGGGACCAACATCAGCAAAGGGGACACGAGCGTATTGAGCCTGGCCACCGGCATATCCGCCGAGCATGTGCGTATAGCCGAACAGTCCGGAAGGGGAATAGCCCATCAATTTTTCGGCGATCCAATAGTTGGGGTTTGAATTGTCACAGCAGGACCACAATTGCTGCTGGCAGAAAAAGCAGCGCCCGCAGGCAATGGTGAAGGGCACGACCACGCGATCGCCCACTTTCAATTTTTCGCGATCTATACCCGGACCAATTTCCACTACTTCGCCCATAAACTCATGGCCCATGATGTCGCCTTGCTCCATGGTGGGCATTAATCCGTTGTATAAGTGCAGGTCAGAACCGCAAATGCAGGTGCTGCTAATGCGGACAATCGCATCGCGGGGATTCAGGATTTTTGGATCCGGCACGTTCTCAACGGTCATTTTCTCAGTGCCCATCCAGCAAACAGCTTTCATGAGACCCTCCTTCTGGCTTTTGCAATGTCGGTTAAGCTTCCTTCACCCTTGATGGGATCGTCGGGATTAATGACTCGCGCAACGGCGGCCATTGCCGAACGGGGTCCGTGTGACTGGCCCTCGACGGTGGGTATTTCACCGGTTTCAATCAGCGCCTTCATGCGGCGCAGGTCTTGCCGCATCATGAAGCTGGGATCTTTACCCAGAACCTTGGCCAATGCCCCACCGATAGCGCCTGCGGGTGGCTGATAGACGACTACGACAGTAATGATTGTTCCCCGATTCGCCGGAGCATTGCGGAATTTAACGATGCCATCCACGTAAATCTCGGAGTCGGGCAGGGAACGCCAGGCGATTACATCGGCTTGGCGATCAAAAGCAATTTCGGCGTCCCAGGTTACGCGCTTGCCCAGAGGACCAATAGCAGTCCATCGAGAACGGCTTTCGCCCAGGCGTGTGACAGATTCAAGATGACGCATGAATAATGGCAGGTTCTCAAAGTTGCTCCAGAACTGGTATGCCTCATCCGGAGTACAGTTCAGCAGAATGCTGCTGCGGGCAATCAGCTCCCGCGGCTGGGCGCCAGCTTTGGCGCCGGCATAAGACAAGAGTCCGCCGGCGGTCGCGAGTGCGACGCCAGATTTGGAACGTTTAGACAATCCTATTAGAGCCAGCGCGCCTCCTGTAACCAACGCGCTCCAGCGGAATGCAGCGGCTCTCCGATGGTGGCGGCCTTGAGCATTCCGTAAGTGAATGCGTGCAGCTTCGCTCATAGCAAACACAACCTTTCTGTTGGAATAATCAATGAGATGCGACGCAAAAATCTTAGGTGTGCTGTATGGGCCGTTTTTCGCGGAACTCACGAGCAGAAATGTGTGGATTATGTTCGAAAGAAAAGTTTTGTGAGAGAAAAAACGGATGATCGTGCCAGGCCGGAGCAGAGGTTGCCTGCTTGAATTAAGTCGGTGAGTCGGGCGGGTTCATGGAAAGAGAGAGGAATTCCACTTGCGGAACTCCTCTCTCTGTCTTTAGTCGCGCTCTCGTATTCCCATCATTCCAGGTTGCGCGCCAGTGTCGCCCTGCTGCATCTTCTCCCACTGCTGCTGCGTAAGAGGCTGGATAGGCTCGAGCTTTTTCTTTTGCAGCCCGGAATTGATTGCCGGTAACTGTTTGGTTGTGAGCTGATCAAGCTCTTTGAGCACGTCATCCAGCTCACGGCCCAAGGCATCGGTGCGCTCTATTTGTGAGTTGGTTGGCTTGCCATCGTAGTTATTTACGTCGCCGTAAACGCTGGTAAGGTATTCGCGGATTCGCTCTTCACCCGTGATTGCTCCGCCTTCCTTGGTGGCCACAATCTTAGAACGCAGCGCGTCAGCTTGTTGCGATAATTCCTGCACGTTCTTCCGCAAAGGATCCTTTTCCGGCAGTTTAGCTGCACGAGCATTGGCGGTGTCACGCAGGTTCACCATGGAATCCACGGCAAAGCTCATGCGTTCAATTAGTTTGTAGAGTTTCATGGCCAAGTCAAATTGTTGGCGGCGGTCCTGCTCGTTATAGGGCGCGCGCGGGTCCAGAACAAGCTTCAGCTTGGAGGTATAAACTTTATCGCCCTTGGTCATTTTTACGGTATAAGTTTCCGGCAGGACGCGGGGACCCGTTGTCGCGCCGAATGCTGCGCTGGCTGCCGGCGGGACAATTGGCGGCTTCAGCCGCATCGACCATGTTGCCCGATTGATGCCGCGGTGCTTGCTGCCCGCAATCGTATCCACCACTTTTCCGTCCGGATCGATAATTTCGATCTTCATGTCGCCAAAGATGTGCCGGCCTTTCTGGTAATAGGTGATAAAAGCGTCTTGTGCGCGGCTGGTGCCAAAGAATGTTGCATCGCCTTCCGGCCAGCCGCCGTTGGCATTCAGGTACTGAGTACTGGTGGAATCAAGGAGCACAGCGTCTTTTGCCATCAAATCCGGCGTGAGAGCGCGCAACGAAGAAATGTCATCAATGATCCAGATGCCGCGTCCATGGGTCGCCAGTACAAGGTCAGATTCGCGGGGGTGAACCACAATGTCCCGCACCGCAACGGCAGGGAAGCCGCTGCCCTTGTATTGTGCCCACTGCTTGCCGCCATCAATGGAAATCCACAAACCGAACTCAGTCCCCAGGAAGAGCAGGTTGGGATCGACTGTGTCTTCAGTGATAACGTGCGCATAGCCAGTCACGCCGCTGGCATCACTCACTAGTGGAGTCCATGTGTTGCCGAAATCAGTTGTTTTATAAAGGTAAGGCTTCATGTCGCCGAACGTATGCCGATCAAAAGTTGCATATGCGGTGCCTTCGTCATAGCGGCTGGCAATCACTGTGGAAACCCATGAGTTTTTGCCCAGATTCGGGACTTTGTCCACCACGTTGGTCCAGTGTTTGCCACCATCGCGCGTGATCTGCAGATTGCCGTCGTCGGTGCCGGCCCAGATCAACTGTCCATTCTTCGGCGACTCGCTGATTGAATAGATCGATGTGTGCATCTCAGCCGCAGAGTTGTCCACAGTAATGCCGCCGGATTCTTCCTGTTTCTGTTTCTCCGGATCATTGGTGGAAAGGTCTGGGGATATCCGTTCCCATGACTGGCCGTGATCGCGCGAACGGAAGAGGAACTGCGCGCCGATATAGATAGTTCCTTTCTCATTGGGACTGAGATGGATCGGCGTATTCCAGTTGAAATGCAGCTTCTTTTCGTTGTATCCCGCCTGCGGCTTGATGTTGCGTCCGCTCAACGTATGGCGATTGACTCTTCCAATCTCGCCGCCCTGCGATTCCGCATAAATGTAATCGGGATCGGCGGGATCTTCAAACACCCAGAATCCATCGCCGCCATATACGTTTTCCCAACGTGAATTGGTGATGCCACCGGGATACGAGGAATCGCCCACCCACACGCTGTTATCCTGCAAGCCGCCGTAGACGTGATATGGATTCGCGTTGTCCACGCTCACGTGATAGAACTGCGCCGTAGGCAAGTTCCATGCTCGCGCCCAGCGAGTGCCGCCGTCACTACTGCTCCAGAAACCGCCATCGTCACCGGCATAAATCTGGTTTGTATTATTCGGATCGATCCAGACAGTGTGATTGTCACCATGTGTGTTGGCTGTTGAGCTGAAGCTGCGCCCGCCATCCACGCTAAGCAACAACACCAGATCGACTTTAAAAATCTTGTTCTCATTCTTGGGATCGACAACCAGGTTAGCAAAATAAAACGGACGCCACACCATGTACTGGCTGGCATCCATTTTTTTCCAGCTTTTGCCCGCATCGTCAGAGCGGTAGAGCGCGCTCTGCTTGCTTTCGATCATTGCGTAAACAACGTTTGGTTTGGAAGGAGCCACTGCCAGAGCAATTCTTCCGTATGGCTTTTCCGGCAGTCCCTGGCTGTTGCTGGGCGCGATTTCTGTCCAGTGGTCGCCTCCATCGGTGCTCTTAAACAGTCCGCTCCCTGGCCCACCGGAACGGAATGTCCACCCCTGGCGGCGGAAGTCCCACATAGCGGCATAGATTGTGTTCGATTCCTGGGCATTTGCCGACAGCATTGCGCATCCGGTGGAGCCGTTCGTGCCGGCCAGGACTTTTTTCCAGCTTGTGCCGCCATCGGTTGTCTTGTAAACGCCACGCTCGTCATTGTCATTCCACAGATGGCCGGTAGCGCATGCGTAAACCGTATTGCTGTCCTTGGGATCAACCAGGATGCGCGCGATGTGCTCGGAGTCTTTCAACCCCATGTTTGTCCAGTTCTCGCCGCCATCGGTAGACTTATAAATTCCATTGCCAATGGAAACGCTGTTTCTGGTCCAGCTTTCTCCAGTTCCCACCCAGACATTCTTGTGATTTGACGAATCAATTGTTACAGCGCCAATCGATTGTGCCGGCTGTTTATCAAACACGGGCCTGAATGTTGTGGCTCCATTGATGGACTTCCATACGCCTCCGCTGGCTGATCCTACAAAGACAGTAATCTTTCCATTTTCATCCACCGCATCAATGGCGGCGATGCGTCCGCCCATGGTGGCCGAACCGATGTTTCTTGCTGTCAGTCCGGAGATAGTCCCGGAATCGTATTTCACTGGCGCAGGGGCCTGAGCTGGAGCGGCCAGGCAAAGAACACAAAGCAGAGCAATCACAACGGTGGAGCGCACAAAGGGAAAGCGGGCAATCGTCATTATGAAATTCCTCTCAAAATATCCAGTCAGGTGGTGGTATGCGCGGCGCACTATTTCGGTGTTGCCTTGGCTGCGGGCGGCGCGGAGGGAACTGCAGGCATCTTGAATTCGCTGTCTTCAACGGGGACGTTTGCCTCCATTTTGGTCACAGTAATCTTGCCTCGCTGGTCAGGATTGTTCTTGGGCCCGCTCTCAATAGAAAAGGGATACATTACGCCATTGACCGGCTTATATGATCCAAGCATGGTCACGCTTTCACGAACTGAACCACGGATGAACTGTTGCTTTTCAATCTGGATCTCAATGTATGTGTCCGGATCAAGGTAGTAGTAAAAGATGTCGCCGTTTTTCAATGTGACCTTCAGTTTGTAAGCATCGTCGCCATCCACCTGATCATGGCCCAGGTATTCGATCTTATTGCCCTTGGCCTGCGCATCCACCAGCGGGCCATCAAAATCGGCGTCTTCGGACAGCCCGCGAGCATCGTCTTCACCCAGCATCTCCGGGTCTTTGCGTCCGCCAAACGGCGAGATCTGCCAGCCGCTTGACCCGTCATACGCCTGCACCTGCGTCATTCCCTGCAATGAAAATGTTTCTTTCACCATGTCCGGGCGCTTGCTCAACTCCCCGACGGTGGCTTTGAATCCTCCGGCATCAAAATTGCCAGTCATGCGGACTGACTTGATTGCTTTGATCTTGTCCACTCCGCCTTTCGCTTGCAGATTTTTCGCTACCAGTTCATCGGCGGTCTGGGCGAAGGCATTCAATGCCATCAAACAAACAAGACTTGCCAGAATGTTGCGCATTACGCTCACTTGGGTGCTCCTTGAGATTCTGTGGGTTCGGGCTTTTCAAACG
The DNA here is from genome assembly GCA_036496525.1 of Candidatus Angelobacter sp. Classification (GTDB taxonomy): domain Bacteria; phylum Acidobacteriota; class Terriglobia; order Terriglobales; family Acidobacteriaceae; genus Angelobacter. The sequence continues at coordinate 18,479 of DASXKZ010000259.1, read as the reverse complement.
CGTTGGCTTGGGTGATGAAACTATTTTAGACGCACTACTCACGCCTTGGTTAGCCAAACGGCTCTTGATTGGGTGCATTAAGGCCTTCCATTGTACAAAAAGCTCCGCCATCCCGCGGACATAAAGGGGCCGCTACATAAAAAGGCGTGACCTTCACGGCCACGCCTTTTCTACAAACCACCAGATAATCTGAGCTAGTCCTGATCGTCGTCCTGGTCCTGATCATTGCCGGTGCTGGCGCTTGAGGCCGCGCCGGCGCCCGACTTGATCTGAATTGGTCCGCCCGCGAACAACGTACTTGAACCGTGTTCCGCCGCTTTCTTATTGAAAGCTGCCACTTCAGTGGTCAGGAAGGTATTCACCTGCGCCAGTTGAGTTTCCAGTTCTTTGTGGACTTCAGCCGCTTCCTCCACCAGCAACGGGCTGGGCGCTTCACCGGGGCCGCCCATTACGCCGCGCATTACCCCTTGCAGGCGGTTCTGGAAACGTTGCAGATAGTGGATATCGTCCTGGCTGCCGGGTTGAATGTCATTGTTATAGAGTGGTTCCTGGATCGACGTTATTTTCTTGTCCAACGCCCGCGCCTCATCCAGTACCGGTTTATATGTAGCGTTGGTAACGCCGCTCGCGCCACTGTCCTGTCCTTCATCGGAAACCAGCAGCTCTTGCAGGCTGGTGATCTGCTTGTGCAGGCCATTGAGCCGGTTCAGGGCCTCATGCAGCGCTGAGACTTCATCGCGCAATTCAAGTCCCAGCTTTAGCTGCGCGCGCATGCCTTCAGAGTCAAACTTAAAGCGCGGATCGGTTTGGACATCCACGGTCTGCGTCTCGGTCTTGCCATTCACCGTAACTGCGACTTTGTAAGTTCCAGGCAATGCGTTCGGCCCGGAGCTAGGATCAAAGAAGAATTCCTGCTCTTCTCCTCCTTCCGGCGGAGGTAGGAAATTCAGCCTCTTTGGCCCGTCATAGCGCAGGTTCCACGCTACACGATTCAAGCCGTATTTCGTCGGTCCATACATCGTGCGGATCACATGGCCGCTGCTGTCCGTCACCGTGATCTTTACCGCAGTTTCGCCCGGTCTGCGCCGGCCACCGCCTGCCCGCTCCCCGCCCGCTTCAGCGCCTTGTCGCCCGCCACCGGCACGGTCACCCTCCTTAATCTCGTTCGGCAGCCAATAAGTGATGACCGCGCCACTCATCGGATTGGGGGCAACATATCCGCCGCTGGCAAAACCGTGCTTATTCCAGTTATGCCAGTTTACGGCTGGAGACATTGGAAAGAGATGGAACTCGCTACGCGCCAGTTCAGCGCCGCTTTCTTCCAGCGGAGTGATGTCATCCATTACGAACAGGCCGCGCCCATGCGTTGCCACCACCAGATCGTGTGACTTCTTGATGAATTTGATGTCATAGATCGGCACGGTGGGGAAGTTGCTCTTGATCTGTGTCCAGTGTGCACCATCGTCACTTGAGTAGAACAGGCTGGTATCAGTTCCCAGGACCAGGAAGCCCTTCTTGTTCGGGTTTTCGCGGATCACGCGCGCAGGATCATCCTGCGGCAGCCCCGCTGAGATTGATGTCCACGTCTTGCCGCCATCGTGGGTCTTGTAAACGTATGGCTTATTGTTTTCCACCTCATGGAAGTCCACTGCGATATAGGCCGTGTTGGCGTCGATGGGCGAGGCCTCAACTTGTTGCAAGCGTCCCCACTGCGGCAGGTTTGCGATGTTGGCGGTGGCGTTGGTCCAGTTCTGGCCGCCATCGCGGGTTACCTGCGCCAAGCCATCGTCTGTGCCCACCCAGATCGTTTTGGGATCGACCGGTGAAATCGACATGGAAAGAATCGCGCCCACAGTTTCCGCGCCGCTCAGGTCCAGCCAGATTGGCCCGCCGCTGCTTTGCTGCTTCGTCTTGTCGTTCCGCGTCAGGTCTGGGCTGATGGGATTCCAGCTCTTCCCGCCGTCCGTTGAGCGGAACAACACGTTTCCGCCCAGATACACTTCATTTGGATTGGTCATGGAAACCGCAATTGGTGACGTCCAGTTAAAGCGATATTTCAAGTCAGACGGCTTCATCGACTGTACGCCATACAGATACGGACGAATAAAGTTGGACATGCCTGTGTCATTGCTCACGCGCTGAATCGATCCGTTTTGCGAGTCAGTGTAGACCAGGTGCGTGCCCTTGCCGCGCGCCGGGACAACATATTCTCCATCGCCGCCGGTCACGGTGTACCACTCAAAGCCGCTGATGCCGCCGCGACTCAGGCTGTTCGAGGGACCGCACCATCCGTTGTTGTCCTGCAAGCCGCCGCAGAGGTTATATGGCGTCTCATCGTCATCGGCCACAGAATAAAACTGTTCGATCGGCAGGTTGTCCAGGTAGCGCCAGGTTTTTCCTGCGTCACCGCTGATGTAAACGCCACCATCATTGCCATTGATAATGCGATTCGGGTTTTCTGGATCAATCCACAAGGCGTGATGGTCAACGTGTACACGCGCCGAAATGCTTCGGGCAGTCTTACCGCCATCTTCAGACAGCATTACGTTGAATGACATGAAGTAAACCTTATTTTCGTCATTCGGAGCAACTTCAAGTTCGCTGAAATAAAATCCGCGCGCCGCCAGATTGTGATTGTTGCTCACCATTCTCCAGTGGTCGCCCAGATCGTTGGTGTCGTAAAGCGTGCCCTTCTTGTTTTCCACCAGCGCATAAACGTGGCGTGAATTGGTAGGAGCTGCGCTTAACCCGATGCGGCCTGTTGGTTCTGTCGGCAGGCCTTCTGTCAGCTTCTTCCATGTGTTGCCGCCGTCAGTCGAGCGGAAAATACCACCGCTGGTTCCCCCCGATTCAAGCGCCCAGGGATAACGTCGCACGCGCCACATTCCAGCAAACAGCACCATGGGATTGCCCGGATCCATGATCAGCGAGCTTGCGCCTGTGTCTTCATCGATGAACAAAACTTTCTGCCAGGTTTTGCCGCCATCCGTCGTGCGGAAAACGCCGCGGTCGGCGTTTGGTCCCCAGGCATGGCCCAGCACGCCGACAAAGACTGTATTGGGATCACGCGGATCAATCGCAATATTTGAAATCTGTCCGGCATCGCGCAGCCCCATATGTTTCCACGTGGTGCCCGCGTCAGGAGAGAAGAAAATACCTTTGCCGGTAATCACGTCATTGCGGATATTTTTCTCGCCGGTGCCTACCCAGATCAGGTTCGGGTTGGAAGGAGCAATCGCAAGCGCGCCGATCGAAGACGTGGATTCCTTCTCAAAGATTGCCTTCCATGAAAGGCCGCCATCCTGCGTCATGAAAACGCCGCCTCCCGCTGCGCCTACGTAATAGACGTTGGGCTTGCCGGGGATGCCGACGACTGATGTCACACGTCCGCCGCCGACAGCCGGACCCAGGTTGCGGAATTTCACGTTTTCCAGCGGGTCTTTAAACTTGTTGTCCTCAAGCTTGGTTGGCGTCGTGGATTTGGCTTCTTTATCGTCATCACCAGACGTTTTCTTGTCTGAGCTTGCGACTGGCTTTTGGGTATTGCCGCTGCTTTTCTTGGTGCGATCGCCAGTCTTGCTCTGGGCTGAGAGAAGCGCGGGAATGCATAGCGCCAGGACCAAAACAAAAATCATCTTAAACAGTGTTTTCATTGGGAATACTCCTGCGGGTATTAGGAAGGCTGACCGCGAATCATATCGCAAACAGAGGGGTTTTGTACAAAGTTCCTTCTGCAATCTCGAGCGCAGAGAGGGAACCTATTACCTCGATTGACTGAAGGGAAGCGTTCCAGAATTTCCGTTTTTTCTGCCTTATTTCGAGTCCATTATCGTCGCGGAGCGACGTTCATCGCAGAGCCGGGGTTCCCTATGTGTGCCGTGTTGCTCGTACTGTTGAATTTGTGTTAATCCACGACACGGCTGGCCGTGGCGGGCACCTGTTTGTCGCATAATGAGGGTGTTTTTGAAAGGAGCACCGCTATGAAGTTCCTGCTTCTGGCCGCCTCTCTCCTGTTGACGGCCTCGCCCGCGTTGGTGCACAACAAACCGAGAGACTTTGGCTTTCCCGAACTGCATAAAATACAGCGCATCACTCTCTCACGCAGCTATAGTTGTCCTGTTCCCACAGAGCCTCAGCAGGGATACGCCAACCAGATGCTGTTTCTCTCCAGCTATTCCAGGCAGCGCAACAGTCCCGAACTCCTGTTCTTTGCCGCTTGCAGTGGTCCTGAGTATTTCACCAGTGCAACTTCAGGCGATCAACTGGACGTGCTCTACGACTTCGGCGCGGTCCGGCTGGATGGCCTGATCGCCTCGGATGTGTTTGGTCTGAGTCACACCACAAGTGCGAAGGCTGGCTTTCGCCAGGATGTGAAGGTTCAGAGCGGCCACACCTATGCAGTGCTCATTAACAAAGGCGACATTCGTGGCTTCTTTTTCTTCCAGGTCGTAAATTACGTCCCCAACCAGAAGCTCGACCTGGAATACGTAGTCATGGATTACTCTATTTACCACGTCGAGCAGATTGCGCCCGGTTTTGACTGGGACAAGAAGAGCTACTACTGAGCCCCTCCTACGATCTCTTTCCACTCCTGCCGGCCCCGCTGCAGGATTGCGGGCAGGTCTTCCTGCAGCAGAAATCGCTGCTGAATAAGCGTCTTTGCCGCCTGCTCAAACTTGCTCATGTACTCATCTTGCGATTTATAGCGCTCCGCAATTGACAGCCTCGGATCGCCTGACTTCTTCCTATCTTCCGCCGTCTTCGCCAACGGTATCCATGAGCCCAAAAAACTCACCCGCTGCTCCGGCGCGCCGATGCTGGGATCGCGCAGGTTCCATCCTGTGTAGGTCGCCAATGGTACTTGCAACTCCGGCAGTCTCACGCCGCCCAGATCATTACCATCGGCATCGCTCTGCGGCACCAATACGCCAAATGGATTGCCAACCCGCGGCGGCTCGATCGCGACTGTTGTCCTCCCGCCGGGTATTCTGTCGAATATAACTTCGCGATCGATGTGGTATGCCAGGCTGATCTCATGTGGCATGTTGACTCCCTGAATTTTCGGGAATGTCCATTGGGCTAAAGGAACCAGCGTTTTATCTGCGATCCTGGGATAGGTGCTGGGCGGTGGCTCCTTGCCATTCTTTACCCACTGGTCCATGTCTGTAATCAGTGCGCGCCAGTACCATTGAATCGGATTTGGATTGGTCTTCTGTTGCGCGCTGTAGTCGGGATTTCCTCTCACCCGGTTCTCTGGCGGAAATGGCACAGTAAAGTGCTCGAGCCCGGCCAGAAAATATACGCGCGTGTTCGGTGCCAGATGCGCGTCTGTTTTGCCATCTGCGCTTGTGTGAACCAAAGATGCCGCTCGTCCCCAATATTCATAGGAAGTATTCGTGTAAAAAATCTTCGGCCCTGTCTTAGACTTTGCTGCCGCATCCAGCAAACCTGCTTGCTCGCCGGTATCAGGATCCTTTTCCGGCAAGTCTGTAAAAGGGAAGAGGTCGGTAGGGAAGAAAAGGCTGGACATAGGCTGCGCATCGCGCGAAGGCTGGGCAAAACGATGGTTAAAGCTTCCGCGTCCCGCACCCGCAACGTGCGCGATCACGCCGTCCATCACCTGACGGCCTTTTTCGTCGGCATTGAAATCCTGGTAAAGAAAATGCCGCAGAAACCGCCCGCTCTGGGAGATCCCAACCGCGTAGGCGCGCTTTACAGGGGCGGTCGCCTGCGGATCATATTTCAAATAGGAAAGAAAATCCCTCACCGCCGCCAGCCCCACGCCCACCACGGCGGGATTTTTGGTGTTGTACACCACTTCGTAAATCTTGCCGGGCGCGAAACCTGTGTTTAGATGGATGAAATGCGGATCGGGCGTGAGCTTCCCATCGACCACATGGGCAAAGCTCCAATCGTTGCGCGGGATTTTTGTGCGTGCTTCGCTGGGTGTATCGCGAACGGTAAGAACATTGGCGGGGCTTTGTAGATCATCCACCACGTAACTGTTTCCGCCGTCAGGACCGAGCAGAATGTGTCCCAGCGGCCAGTCATCGCCCTTTTGCGACGGAGTAAAGTCCGAACGCACCAACCCGTGGATTTCTTTTCCGTCCGCCTCATGAGCCACAGGCGCGGAGAGTCGCAGGCGCTCGCCCTGGTTGGAAAGATCAAATTCCCATCCTACCCAGGCGATGGTGTATCCCTGACGCATGAGGAAGCCATCGCCATATTCTCTTTCACGGCCATTGACGAGCGAAAGAATTCCTTGTCCGCCGCGATTGGAAACCTCAAACAGAACTGAGCCGTTTCCTTTGGTTATGTCTTTGGGCTTGAGTAGGTAGAGATCGGCGGAAAACTCTACTTCACCCTGAGCATTGCGCGGCGCTTTGTCCAGATCCACAATCTGCCGGTTGTGCAGGTTCGCAGGATCGACGGCGAAGTAGACGCGCCCGACGATTTTTTCATAGGCGCCAGCATTCCCAAATGACATGCCTTCCTGTATGTCCCCACGCGAAGTAATCTCCACGCGGACGACGCGGGCCTGTGCTAACGGCACAAGAATCGCGGATGTTAACAGAAACCATATGACTCGTGCTCGAAACCGCATCTGTCCCTCCAGAGGTGATAGAGTTTATATGATCACGAGCGGCGTAACTTGAAATTGTGACATTGCCTTCTCCGTTCGTGCTCATGGTGGGAAGCTGCAGGGGCTCAAAACGCTATCTGAAGAGAGAAGACCATGAAGAAGATTTTCAATTTCACAGTTGTTGCGCTCCTGCTTTGTACCGGAGTGCAGGCCCAGCAGCATGAAGCCGACCGGCTTCGCCATGCCGGCGAAGTCCTGATGGAAATCCTGAATATCCCGGACAACATCCCCAAGAGCGTGCTGGACAAGTCAGAGTGCGTGATCGTGATTCCATCGGTGAAAAAACTTGCCCTGGGCGTTGGCGCGAACTATGGCCGTGGCGCCATGACATGCCGCAGCGGCGGGGCATTTACGGGCGCGTGGGGACCGCCCGCAATGGTTGCACTGGAAGGCGGCAACATCGGATTTCAACTTGGCGGCCAGGCAACGGATTTTGTCCTTTTAGTCGTCAACCCCAAGGGCATTGATTCAATCCTGAAGAGCAAGGTCAAGCTTGGCGCTGACGCGGCAGCCGCCGCCGGCCCAAAAGGCCGCGACGCCCAGGCGGCTACGGACGTGCTGATGCATGCTGAAATACTTACCTATTCACGCTCGCGCGGACTCTTTGCCGGCATTTCTCTTGATGGTTCAACGCTTCGCCCGGACAACAGCGCCACGGAAAAAGTGTATGGAAGAAAAGTTTCCGCCCGCGATGTTGTGATTGGACACAAGGTAGGCACGCCGGCCTCTGGCCGGCTCATGGTGAACACGCTGCAGAAAGCTTCGCCTAGAAACTTGTCAGACCCCAAGTCACTTCACGAAGCGGGAGCCGAGGAAAAGAGATAGCTATCATGCGCCTGCTCTCGTGTACTCACCTTGCATGGCTCTTGCTGGCTGCCAGTGTCTGCGTTGCGATAGAAGTTTCTCCTTACCAGCAATCCGTGGAAAACTGGCGTCAGTCCTATGAAGCAAAGTTGAAAGCCGACGATGGCTGGCTCACGGTTTCGGCGCTTTTATGGCTTCATGAAGGAGAGAACAGCTTTGGTTCTGACAGCAGCAATACGATTGTGCTGCCTTATAGTTATGCTCCTGCTAAGGCCGGCTATTTCGATTTTCATGCAGGTAAGACTGTCATTCATGTCAATCCCGGCGTGCCAGTCACTCTTGCCGGCAAGCCGGTTGCCAGCATGGAACTTCGTCCTGATTCCAGGGAGGACCGACTCAACATTGGCGATCTGACTTTCTTTGTGCATGCCAGCGGCAAACGCTATGCGATCCGAGTGAAAGACAAGAACAATGACCTACGCAAGAATTTTAAGGGCCTGCACTGGTTTCCAGTGAATGAGGCCTATCGTTTCAATGCGCGTTTTGTGGCGTATCCCAAGCCGCACGAAGTTGAAATTACAAACCTGCTGGGCGATCGTGGGCCAGCCTACTTTCCCGGCTATATAGCCTTTACGCTCGGCAGCAAAGAATATCGTCTCGACGCTGAAGACAATGGTGCGGGCGGGTTGTTTATTGTTTTTCGTGATCTCACCAGCAAGAAAGATACCTATCAGGCCGCGCGGTTTCTGGATGCTGATCCACCCAAGGACGGACACGTCGAGATCGACTTCAACAAGGCCTACAATCCGCCGTGCGCTTACAATCCGTATGCAACATGTCCTTTGCCTTCGGCGCGAAACCGGTTGCAAGTGGAGATTCCGGCAGGCGAGAAAAGATATCATTAGGCGCGTTTGTTAAACTCAAATGCATGGCCCAGATTGCATACCTTGAATGCTCTAAATGTGGAGAACATCTCAGCGGCGCGCAGCCGCAAACCATTTGTCCCAAAGACGGCGGATCACTTTACGTCCGCTTTGATCTTGCCGCGCTGAAAGGCAAGTTCACGCCGGACTCTCTTCGTGGTCGTCCTGCCACCATGTGGCGCTACCATGAAGTTCTTCCCGGCGATTCGCCTGTCACGTTGGGCGAAGGCTTTACGCCCATGCTGCCCAGCCGCGAGTATCCCAACGTCTATATAAAGGATGAAGGCTTGAATCCTACCGGATCATTCAAAGCCCGCGGCCTCTGCGCCGCGGTAACCATGGCCCGGCAATATGGATTGAAGAAGCTGGCTGTGCCTTCTGCAGGCAACGCCGCCAGCGCTCTGGCCGCATACTGCGCTGCCGCCGGGATTGAAGCGCATATCTTTATGCCAAAGGATGTGCCGCTTGCAAACCTCGTTGAGTGTAAGTCATACGGCGCGCACGTCACGCTAGTGGACGGCCTTATCTCCGATTGCGCTCGCATGGTGAACGAACGCAAACAGGCTGAGGGCTGGTTTGATATTTCTACGCTGAAAGAACCTTTCCGCGTGGAAGGCAAGAAGACGATGGGTTATGAAGTGGCAGAACAGCTTAACTGGGAGCTGCCTGATGCCATCTTCTATCCCACAGGCGGTGGAGTAGGACTCATCGGCATGTGGAAGGCCTTTGAGGAAATGGAACAGCTTGGCTGGATCGGAAAGAAGCGTCCCAAAATGATCGTCGTTCAGGCTGCCGGATGCGCTCCGGTGGTAAAAGCATGGAATGAGCACAAGCCCGTAGCGGAAGTGTGGCAGGGCGCGCAGACTGCTGCTGCCGGCTTGCGTGTGCCCAAGCCGTATGCCGACTACATTGTTCTCGATATCCTGAAGAAGAGCAGCGGGGCAGCGGTGGCAGTATCAGACGAGGAGATTTTCCGGGGCGTAAAAGAATGGGCGAGCAAGGAAGGGCTGTTTGCCTCTCCGGAAGGGGCCGCTTGTCTGCCCGCTTATCAGCGACTGTTGCGGGAAGGTTTCCTGGAGCCGACAGACAAGGTTGTGATCTTTAATACCGGCTCCGGCCTCAAGTACATTGACGTAGTCGCCGAAGCGCTGAAGATCGAGACGACCCAGGCAAACAATGTGCTCGTGTAAATCGCGGCTGAATTTTGTAGCTTCAGGAAAGGAAAGATGATGGGTTGGCAAAGCATCTCTGCGTTTGCAAAGCTGTTTTTCGCAGTGCAGTTCTTATCGATGGTAGCACTGGCCCAGATGCCGGCGCTCGCCCCTTTGCCAGGAACGGGTAAACTGTCCCAGCCTGCTAATCCAACGCAATTTACTTTTGTTCTGGCAGGCGACAACCGTCCGGCGCACTCCAGCGATCCTCAATCCGCCGTTCCTGGAAACATCTTCTGCGCTGTACAGAGAATGAATCCTCCCGTGGCCTTCGTGCTCTGGACTGGGGACACCATCTCCGGAAAAGACCCGCAGCACCCCAAGCGCATTCACGACCAGTACAAGGAATTTCTGGGCATCGCCGCCCGCGCCGGCGTTCCGGTCTTCAACGCACCCGGCAATCATGAAATGGATGACAGCAAGGAAACGCCATCCAAGACCATGAAGGACCTCTACAGAAAGTACATGGCTGGGACGTATGGCGCGTTCAGCTATGGCAACTCCCGCTTCATCGCGCTCGATAGCGAGAATGAACCTTCCAGCGCGACCAAGAGCGTGACCACCGCCGAAGGCCAGGCCAAGGTCCAGGCCCCTGGAGCCATCACGAAGACGCAACTCAAGCTGCTCAAGGAAGACCTTGACGCGAACAAGAACATGGCCCACGTCATCATCTTCATGCATCATCCCGTGGAGCCCTACGAGGGAAAAGACGGCCTGGACGCGGCCAGCGTGAAGGCCCTGGAAGATCTTTTCGCCGGCTATAAGAATGTTTCCTACGTGATTTCAGGGCATGAGCACATGTATTTCAACCCTCAGGGGCCAAATGACCAGTACACTCCGCCGCCCGCGCGTACAGATCCTTCCCAACCGCCTACCTATCTGGTCTCCGGAGGCGCCGGAGCGCCGCTCAAGAGCAACACGACCGGCTCATTTTTCCATTATCTAGTATTCACCGTGAACGGCAATCAGATCACCCCGTCGCTCATCAAGGTTCCTGAGATCAATAATTGCACCATGTGAAGGAGCACACGCCAAGGTTCACTGTTTTAAAATGATTCCTGGCCAGCGGCTAAATTCCAGGTGCTGACCGCTGATAACTCCCAATGACTGACCGCCTCTACTATCACGATTCTTTCCTTTACGACTTCGACGCCCGCGTAGTCGAAGCGATTAACAGCAATGGCAGGACGGCCATCGTGCTCGACCGCACCGCGTTTTATCCCACCAGCGGCGGCCAGGTGCACGATCTTGGTTTGCTGACTGCCGAAGGACAGCGGATCACCATCACTGGAGTTGCCGACGAAGAAGATGGACGCATCTTGCACTTCGCCGCCGCGTCGCTCCCTGTGGGAACGCAGGTCCATGGCAGCGTCGATGCTGCTCGTCGGTTGGATCATGTGCAGCAACATTCGGGCCAACATGTGCTTTCAGCTGCTTTTATCCGGCTTTTCAACATGCCTACTGTCAGCTTCCACATGGGCGAGGAAAGCTGCACCATCGATCTTGAGACCGCCGGCCTTTCTACCGCCCAGGCGCAGAAAGCGGAGCTTCTTGCCAATGAAGTAATCGCAGAAGACCGTCCGGTTGGCATTCGCTTTGTGCCACTGCAAGAAGCGCGGCAACTTGGCCTGCGCAAGCTGCCGCCCAAGCAGACCGGCGACCTTCGGTTAATCGATATTACCAACTTCGATCTCACGGCCTGCGGCGGCACTCATGTGCGCGCCACAGGGCAAATTGGGAGTATCGTGCTGCGCAAGATTGAAAAGGTAAAGCAGGGTGTGCGTGTGGAGTTTGCCTGCGGCTTGCGCGCGGTGAACACAGCGCGGCGCGATTACACCACGCTTACGGAATCTGCCGCGCTTTACTCCAGCCATATTTATGACGTGCCGGAACAGGTGCGTAAATCCCAGGCCGAATCCAAGACGATTGGGAAGGCGCAGCACAAGTTGCTGGAGGAGCTGGCGGAGCTTTACGCTGAACGCCTGCTGGCTCAAACAGCAGGTTCACCACAGCTAATAACGCAATTCTTTCCTGAGCGCGACGCTCTCTTTATAAAACTGCTGGCGCAGAAACTTACAGCAGGGAAGACCGCTGTTATCGCACTGCTTGCCTCCGGCGCGGGCCAGCCGACGCTGGTCTTTGCCCAGAGTCCTGGCCAGAAATCCAACATGGGCCAGCTCATGAAAGACGCAATGGCGCAGCTTGGCGGTCGCGGTGGCGGATCGGTTGACATGGCGCAAGGCGGATTGCCAGCGGGTTCTTCTGATGCAACTAAACTCACATCCCTATTGCAGGAAACCGCCCGCAAGCTCTAAGCTTGCTCGCTATGCTTAGATTCGTTTCTCGCATTTTCACTGCTGCTCTTCTTTTTTCCACTGCCGGTCTCGCACAGCAATCACCCGACTTTAGCGCCGCCCAGACTGAGGCGGTCAAGTTCCTGGGCGAGCTGGTCAAAATCGACACCAGCAATCCTCCCGGCAATGAAGCTCGAGCCGCGGAATACATCAAAGGTGTACTCGCGGCTGAGGGAATCAAGGCGCAAATCTTTGAGTCTGCCCCCGGTCGCGGCAATCTGGTGGCCCGGCTCAAAGGTAACGGCAAAAAGAAGCCGTTGCTGCTGATGGGGCACCTCGACGTGGTTGGCGTGGAGCGCGACAAGTGGACCGTGGACCCGTTCGCGGCAACCATCAAAGACGGTTATCTTTACGGACGCGGCTCGGTCGATGACAAATCCATGGACGCCGCTAATCTTGAAGTCTTTTTGCTGCTGCACAGAATGAAAGTTCCATTGGATCGCGACGTGATCCTGCTGGCAGAAGCCGGTGAAGAAGGCACCAGCCAGTTCGGTATCGACTTCATGGTGGAAAAGCACTGGGGCGAAATCGCATGCGAGTATGCGCTCAATGAAGGCGGCGACATTCCGGAGGAAGACGGCAAGACGCAATATATAGCGGTTTCCACCACGCAGAAAGTGCCGCGCGGTTTTTCAGTGGTTGCGCACGGAACCAGCGGGCACGGCTCTGCCCCTCGTTTGGATAATTCCATTGCTCACCTGGCTGCCGCAGTCGACAAAATCTCCCGCTGGGAAGCTCCCATGCGTTTGAACGAGACCACGCGTCGCTTCTTCGAACAGATAGCGACCATCAGCGTGCCAGAGAAGGCGAAGCTATATCTACATGTGGAAGATCCTGCGGTGCAGCAGAAGCTGCATGAAACGCAGCCATCGTATTACTCCATGCTGCGCACGTCGCTCGTTCCGACAATCATCAAGGGTGGGTTCCGCTCCAATGTGATTCCCGCAGAAGCCGAGGCGCGTTTTGACGTTCGCGCCTTGCCGGACGAAAACATGGATGCTCTCAAAGCCTCTCTGGCAAAGATGGTCAATGATCCTGCCATCACGTTTGTGGACGCGGAGAATACCAATGCCCGCCCGGCCACGCCGCCTTCAGGTTTGGATACTGACGGTTTTCATGCGCTGGAGCGCGCAGGGCGAAAAGTTTTCCCGGGTGTGCCGACGATTCCTATTATGCAGGTGGGCGCCACCGATTCAGCCCAGTTGCGTGCTAAAGGCGTGCAGGCGTATGACATTGGAACTATCCTGAGCCTGGAAGATCTCAAACGCATTCATGGTAATGACGAGCGCATCCAGATTGCCGGGTTCGGAAAATTTGTGCAGTTCCTTTTCACTGCGACTCAGGATCTAGCCGGAGCGAAATAGGCGAATGGACTTTCAAAACCGCCGTGTATGGATCACCGGAGCTTCTTCTGGCATTGGCGAAGCCCTGGCGGTGACGTTTCATCAGGCAGGAGCCAAGCTGATCCTCTCTGCCCGGCGTGAAGATGAGTTGGAGCGCGTACAGGCTCTTTGCGGCGGCGAGTCCGGCACGCGCATAATTCCAATGGACGTAACCGACGCTAAAGAGCTGCCCGAGAAAACGCAGCTTGCGCTTAGTATGTTCGGAGGCATTGATGTTTTGGTCCTCAATGCGGGCATAACCCAGCGATCTATCACCCGCGAGACCGATGAAAGCGTTTATCGTCGCTTGATGGAGGTAAATTTCTTTGCTCCTGAAGCGATGGCACGCGCAGTATTGCCTTCCATGCTGGCGCAAAAGAGCGGACACATGGTCGTGATCTCCAGCATAGCGGGCAAGTTCGGCGTGCCGCTGCGCTCCGGCTACTCAGCTTCAAAATTTGCGCTACATGGTTTTTTTGAAGCCCTGCGCGCGGAAGAAGAGAAAAATGGCATCCACGTAACCATGGTTTGCCCCGGATATATTCGCACTGACATCAGCTTGTCCGCATTACGCGGTGACGGTGGCAAACACGCCAAGATGGATCCAGGAATTGAGCACGGTATGCCCACCGCGGAGTGTGCCCGGCAGATACTCAAAGCAATTGGTCGAGGTAAGCGTGAAATTGTTGTGGGCGCCAAACGCGAACAAGCGCTGGTGTATCTCAAACGCTTCTTCCCTGATATTTTGACGCGAATGGTCGGCCGCCGCGGATAGCGCCAGCTTTGATAGCTTGACTGGCGTCTCTGATTTTGCGAGATTCCGCTGCGCTGGTAAAATCATTCCTGTACTTCTCCTGTACTTCTTTAGGCGTAATGTGGGGCTATAGCTCAGCTGGGAGAGCGCATCGTTCGCAACGATGAGGTCGTCGGTTCGATCCCGACTAGCTCCACCATTTTAAGTCTCTGAAAACACGCGAGTTCTACGCGGTTTGATCGAAACGTACAATAATCGTACAGTGCCTTCGGCAGATGCCGCTCTGCAAGCCCGGTCTGGAGGCACATGCTCAGCGTTTACACGCGCCATTATCCGCCCTGCAACAAGAGGGATGCGAACTATCGCAGATGCCGCTGTCCCAAGTGGATCAACGGCACCCTGCCGAGCGGCCAGTTCATACGGGAATCTGCAGGAACGCGCAGTTGGGAAACAGCGGAGCGCAAAGCTCGGTTAATAGATTTTCAGTCCGATCCTCTTCGTCCCTCTGCTCCTGAATCAGACTGCCGGATCAGCATCGAAAAGGCAGTTAAAGATTTTTTGGCCGACGAGCAAGGCCGAAAATTAGCCAACACGTCGACCTGTCAAAGCAAGACGCTGCTCGAGAAACAGCTGCTCCCATGGGCTCAATCCGAGTCTCTGCAATTCCTCGATGAACTGACAACCTCCAAACTCCGTGAGTTCAGGACGTCGTGGGAGAACGGCGCCTTGACGACCCAGCGAAAGCATCACCGATTAAACGGGTTTTTCGCATTTTGCATGGAGAATGATTGGCTGTTGAAAAACCCGTCTAAGAGAATGAAACCGGTAAAGGTCTCGCCCAAGCCGACCGATTACTTCACGCCTGAAGAGTTCTCAAAGATTATTGATGGAACTTACGCATACGGTAACTGGAGAGGAGGACGCGATTTCGAGCACCGCCCTCTGCGCCTTCGCACATTGATTTTCTTGATGCGCTGGTCCGGCTTGTCGATCCTTGATGCCGTCACACTTGAGAGACGCAGACTGGAGGGGAACCGGTTGTTTCTTTACCGTCATAAGACCGGAGTCCCGGTGTACGTGCCCATTCCTCCTGCCGTCGCAAATTTGCTTAATGGGCTGCCCAACTCGAATCCACACTATTTCTTTTGGAGCGGCAACGGCGACCCTCACACCGCGAAGAAGGGTTGGCAGAGAAGCTTGCGACGGTTGTTTCAAACTGTGGCTCTCAAGGCTGAAGATGGCCAGTCGAAACGTTGCCATCCCCACATGTTTCGGGACACTTTTGCCGTGGAACTCTTGCTCGCTGGGGCGTTGTTGGATCAGGTCTCGCTTCTATTAGGTCACAGCAGCATCAAGATCACCGAAAAGCACTATGCGCCTTTTGTGAAAGCTCGCCAGCAACAGCTTGAGGCGAGTGCACGCATGGCGTGGAACAGCACCAGCCAACCACACGCGTCGATTGGCACAGTGATGTAAAAAAGATTGGACGGTTAACTAGCCGCCCGCAGCTGCCGATGTACCCGCAGCACCACTGTCTCTGGTATTCGGAGCGTGATATAGCGCCGCTTGAAACGGCTCTCCGTCGGTCCCCACTTGATTACGCCGGGCTCATTCTCAAACATCCGGCGGATCGTGTTTTCACTCAATTTCCAGATATCCGCTAATTCCGCAACAGAATAGTGCTTCTCAGTGCACATGCGGCTAGGCTCCGTCTCTCCCGCGCCGCTGGTAATTTCGAATTTCGCATTGGATCCGGTGTTGGCTGGTCTCATAGCGCGTACCTCGTTGACCTACTTGTAACGCGATTCCGCCTTTCGGGCAAAAATCCGGCATGAATGGGCCAAATTTGACCGAAATCAGATTCGGTATTACTTTGCAGTCGCTCGGGCCGCTTTGCACGCCCACGACGGGTGACAGAAATGTTTTCAGCGCTGGACCAATTAGCACAGTCATTGCAACAGGCCGGCTACATCGCCGATCCGATTACGATTACGACCGTTTATCTTGCTGCAAAGCTGCACAAACCGTTGTTGCTGGAAGGACCTGCCGGCAGCGGCAAGACCGAACTGGCATATGCAGTCGCATCTGCGGCGAATACCGCTGTCGAACGGCTGCAGTGCTACGAAGGCATCAACGAAGAGAAAGCTATCGGCAAATTTGATGAGAGCCTGCAGAGGCTTTGTGTTGAGCTGCATGCCAAGTCAGGTGATATGGACTGGACAGCGTTGCGAACCGAACTGCACGGGCGTGATTTCTTCTGCGCAGGTCCACTGATGCGATCTCTCCTCACGGAAAGATCCTGTGTTTTGTTGATCGATGAACTGGACAAAGTAGACCAGGCTTTCGAAGCCATGTTGTTGGAATTGCTGAGCGTTTGGCGGATGAGTATTCCGAAGCTGGGCACGATTGAAGCCCGGAGCATTCCGTTTGTTGTGTTGACCTCGAACGAAGAGCGACGCATTGGTGACCCGCTTCGCCGGCGCAGTTTTTACCTGCGTGTTGAACACCCAAGTGCGGAACGCGAGGCGGAGATTGTGGCGCTGAGGACTCCGGATTCCAGTCCAGAGTTTCATGCAGGAATGGCCGGACTAGCTAGAGCTCTGCGGGGTTGGAGTCTGGAAAAGCCGCCTTCAGTCTCTGAGATTCTCGATCTCGCTCAGGCGCTCAACGTCCTCGGATCGCAACGAGTTACACCCGAGATGAGAGATATCTTGCTGCCCTTACTGGCCAAGACCGAGGCCGACAGAAAAAAACTGCTTTTGCGCGACGGATTCGCCAGCCTGATCTATGACGCACAGCAATACACCGCAGAAGCATTACGGAGGAGTGCCGCATGAACTGGCTTGGTTCCTTCTTGCTCGTCATATTTACCGGAACGAGCTTGGCCCAAACGTCCACGGGGCCAAAACGTCGGGAAGCTGAATACTATGTTGCGGCTTACGCTCAACACTACCGAGTGCCCGTGTCGCTGGTGCGGGCTGTCGTCGAGCGCGAATCGAATTGGCGGCCGTGCGCAATTTCCCCCAAAGGCGCAGTCGGCCTGATGCAGCTCATGCCCATGACTGCTCGGAATTTGCGTGTGAGTGACCGCTGCAATATCGACCAGAACGTGTCAGGCGGCGTGCGCTATCTTGCATGGCTCATTCAAAAATTCCACGGTGACTTGCGGCTGGCGTCGGCCGCTTACTATGCGGGGGAAAACATTGTCGGCAGGCGTGGTCTCGCATACCGCAATCCGGATGTCGTCGCTTATGTGTCTCGGATGCGAGCCACTTACCTGCGGTTCGCGCAAGAGAAAACAGAAATTTCCGAAATCATTCAGAAAAGAGATATACGATGAAAATCTGCCGAAATTTGTTTCATCTCATAACGCCCCTAGCGTGCTTCGCCCTGGCGGCTGCACAAGCCGATCTCGCTCCAGGGAGGATTCTCAGCCTCAATCTGGATCCACAAAGCGTTACCACCCTCCAATTGCGACCCGGATTTGTGACGTCAGTCCGCCTACCCGAAGCTGTCAGTTCCGTGGTTCTTGGTGATCCTGGTGCATTCAAAGCTGAACATTCGGAGGCCGAGCCGCAATTGGTGTTTTTTAAGCCGAGTACTCCCAGCGCGTCTCGCACCAATGCGTTAATCACCACTCGGACAGGCCGTGAAGTCTCCTTGGCGCTGGTAAGCCGAGGAGCAGCGGACCGGTCGGCGCCAGTCGATTACGTTCTGAAATACGAACCGCCGCGCAGTTTTTTTATTGAGGCAAGCCATCCCAGTTTTGTGATCGAGGAGACAAAAAGCCTCGACTCGGCGAAATTGCCAGGAGCCAGTCCGCCGCAGCAAAACGCCATTGGTCCAGAGGAAAGCATGCTCCGAGATCAGCAAACCGAGCCTCCACATTGGGAAGGTGGGCAGTTGCGCGTAAGTGTTGGACGCTCTACCAAGAACGGCGATGAGGTCGCAGTGGCGTTCTCAGTGCTCAATGTCTCTGCGAATACGATCGAGTTACTTCCACCACAGATTGAGCTAACCGATACGACGAAGAACCGTCACCACAAGGCGATTAAGGCAGAGCCGGTGGCCATCAAGAGCTACCGACTCACATCCCGCCGGTTGGCGCCTGGCGAGAGGGCAGATGGCATCGCCATGTTCGAGAGACCCGCATTTAAAGCATCGTCGGAACATCTGGTGCTGCAAATTGCACAAGTCGAACAGGTAGACCGCCCCGTGCTGGCGGCGGTCTCTTTTGTTCCTGCCGCCAAAGGGGGTGCGAAATGACGCAGAACAATGGAAACAGAAACGATCACGCGACCCTCATCATGGAAGACCAAACTTCAACGCAGGTGAGCGCGCCAACCGTGCAGTCGGATATGGACGCAGAAGTTGAATTGGCTACAAGAACCAAACTGAGGTCGAGACA
>DASXKZ010000258.1:0-7756 GCA_036496525.1 Candidatus Angelobacter sp. | reverse complement strand
CCCAGCTGAAACTGCTGCACGATTTCACCACGGACAACAAGGCATTGAGCGCAGCTGTGGCCAAATATCGACCGCCGGCGACGACAATCAACAGTGAAAGCATTGAGTCGCGGGCCTCTGCCTTCTCTACTCGCGGCGATTACCACACCAGTGAGCGCGGTATTGAAACAACATTGAACCAATTGAACGCGCTGGCAAAAGTGCTGGCCGGATATCCCGGAAGAAAAAACCTGATCTGGCTTTCTGAAAGCTTCCCGTTCGTGCTTTTTCCGGAATCAATGGGCCAGGCAAACGGGGACGGACAGGCGATGAGAACTGGGATAGATCCAGGATCTTCCGCGTCAAACCTGCAAAACGTAGCTTCTTTTAAGACGTATGCCGTCCTAATCAAAAAAGTTTCCGACTCGCTTATGGCCGCGCAGGTAGCGGTATATCCGGTGGATGCCGGGGCAGTGGGTAAAGATGACCATCTAGCTTCCCAGCACACCATGGACAGCATGGCCGAGAACACCGGTGGCAAATCGTTTAAGAACAGCAACGATCTTGTGCTGGGGCTTCGCACCAGCATTGAGGATGGCTCAACCTATTACACGCTCACTTATTATCCGGAAAACAAGAAGTGGGATGGGCAGTTTCGCACGATTCAGGTGAAGAGCGACCGGGCGAATGTAAGTTTGCGGTACCGCGACGGCTACTATGCGCTGGATCCGGCAAAGATGACCAAAGAGGATTCTGACGCCGTAGCGGAGAACTTCAGCCGGTCACTGGAATTGGACGTCCCTGCAGCTACGCAGATCCTTTTTCAGGCACAGGTACAGCCTCCGTCAGAGAAGAACAAGAAAGTCGTAGTGAGCTTCCACATTGATCCTAGAACCCTGGCCTTTGAACAGAAGGAGGGCGGCAATGAGTTCGCCCATTTGAGCTGCACGGTGTGGGCTTATGGCAAAGACAAAGACAAGCCGACCATGTCCAGCGGCACGGTAAATGCGAATCTGAATGCGAAAGAGTATCAGCAGATGATGCAACAGCGTTTTCTGCCTTGCGACCGCCAACTGGATTTAAAACCGGGAACCTACGCATTGCGCATGGGAGTGCTGGACCGCGCGACGAACAAAATGGGCACAGCTAGTGCGCAGGTGGTTGTGCCTTAGGTTCTTGGGTCTCCAGTAAGATCTATAAGGAGTAACGATATGAAAATCAGCCGCCTTGCGCTTCCAGTGTTTTTGTCTATCGTGATTGTTCTTGGTGTGCGGACTAAATCGCAAGCTTCTTCTGACCAGCAACAGGACGTGATGCACTCCGACCAGACGCTGCGCACGAACACGCGTCTGGTAGTGGTGGATGTGGTAGCCACTGACAGCAAGGGCCAGCCGGTGACCGACCTGAAGGCTGGCGACTTTACCGTGCTTGAGGACGGCAAGCCGCAAAAGATCAGAGGCTTCAACTTTGAGCATCCGGGCGGAGCGCCTGCCCAGGTGGTCAAAATAAATTTGCCGCCATCAGTGGTCACGAATGCCCCCACGTTTCAATCGAATAGCCTGAATGTAATTTTGTTTGATACGGTCAATGGCGATTTCTCCGAGCATGCTTACGCCCGTGACCAGCTGCTCAAGTTCTTGAACTCTGCGGAACTCGGGCGCCCTGTAGCTATCTTTGCTCTGCAAACCCAGCTGAAACTGCTGCACGATTTCACCACGGACAACAAGGCATTGAGCGCAGCTGTGGCCAAATATCGACCGCCGGCGACGACAATCAACAGTGAAAGCATTGAGTCGCGGGCCTCTGCCTTCTCCACTCGCGGCGACTATCACACCAGTGAGCGCGGTATTGAAACAACATTGAACCAATTGAATGCGCTGGCGAAAGTGCTGGCCGGATATCCCGGAAGAAAAAACCTGATCTGGCTTTCTGAAAGCTTTCCACTCGTGCTTTTCCCGGAAACGATGGGCCAAGTGAATTTCGACCCGCAGAGTCTCAAAAACGCTGGAAATGGCCAATCTGTACACCAGAACTTGCAGACAAATGCCCCTTTCAAGGACTATGCAGTGCTGGTGAAGAAAGTTTCCGATTCGTTGATGGCGGCACAGGTAGCAGTGTATCCAGTGGATGCGGGGGCCGTGGGAAAAGACGACCATCTTGCTTCCCAGCACACTATGGACAATATGGCCGAGAGCACAGGAGGCAAATCATTCAAGAACAGCAATGACCTTGTGCTGGGTCTCCGTACTGGAATTGAAGATGGTTCAACCTACTACACGCTGACCTATTACCCTGAAAACAAGAATTGGGATGGCCAGTTCCGCAGGATCCAGGTGAAGAGTGATCGGGCAATGGGCTTGCGTTATCGCGAAGGCTACTATGCGGTTGATCCGGCAAAGATCAACAAAGAGGATTCCGACGCAGTCGCGGAAAGCTTCAGCCGATCACTGGAGTTGGACGCTCCGGCAGCTACCCAGATTCTTTTTCAAGCACAGGTGCAGCCACCCTCAGAGAAGAACAAGAAAGTCGTAGTGACCTTTCACATTGATCCGCGGACCCTGGCCTTTGAACAGAAAGAGGGCGGCAATGAGTTCGCGCACTTGAGTTGCACGGTCTGGGCTTATGGCAAAGACAAGGATAAGCCCACCATGTCCAATGGCACGGTGAATGCGAATCTGAATGCGAAAGAGTATCAGCAGATGATGCAACAGCGTTTTCTGCCTTGCGACCGGCAACTGGATTTAAAACCGGGAACGTACGCGTTGCGCATGGGCGTACTGGACCGTGCCACGAACAAAATGGGCACAGCCAGCGCCCAGGTGGTGGTGCCTTAAAGTTTTTGGGGCCGTCAGTAAGACCTATAAAGGAGTGACAATATGAAGCGAGTCAGTCGGCTCGTTCTTCCACTGTTTTTGTCTATCGTGATTGTTCCTAACGTGCGGACTGAATCGCAAACTGCTTCTGGCCAGCCGCAAGAGGTCCTGCATTCCGGCCAGACACTGCGTAGTAATACGCGGTTGGTTGTTGTGGATGTGGTGGCGACTGACAGTCGTGGGCAGGCGATTGGCGATCTCAAACCGGGCGATCTGACCATTTTTGAGGATGGCAAAACCCAGAAGGTCAGCAATTTTACTTTCCATCCGCCGGGCAAAACCGATGTAAGTCTCAATAGCCATCTTCCGGCAAGTGTGATTACAAATGCTCCGGCGTTCCAAGCCAGCAGCCTGAACGTAATCCTGCTGGATACACTCAATGGAGACTTTGCCGAACAGGCTTATGTTAAAGACCAGCTCTTGAAGTATCTGGCGCGAGCGCAGTTCACGCGTCCCATTGCGCTTTTCGCCCTGCAAGAACGTTTGGTCCTGCTGCATGACTTCACTACAGACGCGGCAGCGCTGAAGAGCACGGTGGAGAGATACAAGCCGCCGGCACGCAACAATAATGCCGAGACGGTAGGGTCGCGGGCGTCCGCCTTTGCTACGCATGGCGATTTTCACACCAATGATCGCGACATCGGGAACACACTGAACCAGCTCAATGCCCTGGCCAAGACTCTGGCCGGATATCCCGGGCGCAAGAACCTGATCTGGCTCTCTGAGAGTTTCCCGGTCAATCTTTTCCCAGATAGCATGGCGAACGGTGTGAGCGCACTATGCACCAGTTGTGGAAAGGGGCAAGTTGGAGGTCTTCAAACGCCGAGTGGCCCCACCAATCTTAGCCGGTCGTCTCTGGAAGGTAACGGCGAAGGCAGTTACAAAGACTACTTACTTCTGATCAAGAAAGTATCGGACGCATTGATGAACGCCCAGGTTGCAGTCTACGCAGTGGACGCGGGTGCGGTGGGTAAAGATGAACGCATTGCCGCTCACGTCACCATGAATGAAATGGCTGATCGTACGGGAGGCAGAGCTTTTATCAATACCAATGATCTGGCCGCCAGCATGAGCAGCAGCGTGGACGATGGTTCAACGTATTACACGCTGGAGTATTATCCGGAGAACAAGAAGTGGGATGGGCAGTTCCGCAGCATTCAGGTAAGAAGCATCCGTTCCGGCGTGAATCTGCGATACCGTGCCGGATATTATGCATTGGATCCGGAGAAAACCAACAAAGAGGATTCAGATGCAGTAGCAGAAAATTTCAGCCGCGCGCTGCAAGTGGACGCCCCAGCAGCCACACAGGTGGTTTTCCAGGCGCAGGTGCAGCCACCGTCAGAGAAGAGCAAGAAAGTCGTTGTGACCTTCCATATTGATCCGCGGACCTTGGCCTTTGAACAGAAAGAGGGCGGCAATGAGTTCGCGCACTTGAGTTGCACGGTCTGGGCGTATGGCAAAGACAAGGACAAGCCAACCATGTCCAACGGCACGGTGAATGCGAATCTGAATGCAAAAGAGTATCAGCAGATGATGCAACAGCGTTCTCTGCCCTGCGATCGGCAACTGGATTTGAAACCGGGAACCTACGCATTGCGCATGGGCGTACTGGACCGTGCCACGAACAAGATGGGTACAGCCAGCGCGCAAGTTGTGGTGCCTTGAAACGGATGGGCGGCTAGGCTTCGATCTGGGCCTCAAGCACCTGGCTGAGTTCTTCCCATTCGCTCATGGCGTGCTCAAGGTCTGCCTTTGCACGATTCAGTGAATCTGTCTGCCGTTGTGTTTCTTCCACGCTCACAAAGCTTTGCAATGCGGTTTCCGCTGTAGCAATGGCTGCTTCCAGTCGCGCGATTTCTTCCTCCATTTCCTGCAAGCGTTCGTTCATTTGCTTCAGCTTGATGGGGTTTAGCCGCTTTTGCTTTGCTTCCGGCACGGCTTGTCCCTCAGTCTCCTGATGGTTGGTTGCGATCGGTGATGCTTCTGCCGGAGCAGGAGCGGAGGCAAGAGCACTGTCCACGGTCGTACCTTTTCCCTCCTTGCGCCAGAGATAATCTTCATAGTTACCGGGAAAGACTTCCACGCGGCCCTCGCCAATTTCAAAAACGCGTGTCGCCAGCTTGTCAATAAAGTAGCGATCGTGGGAAACGAAGACGACTGTGCCGGTGAATTTCTGCAAGGAATCCAGCAGAACGTCTTTGGCGCGAAGGTCAAGGTGATTCGTTGGCTCGTCGAGCAGCAGAAAGTTTGATGGATGCAGCAGCATGCGGGCCAGCGCATAACGGTTGCGTTCTCCGCCGGATAGCACTCCGATCGTCTTGAAAACATCGTCCTCAGAAAAAAGAAAGCACCCAAGCAGGCTGCGCAACTCCGTTTGCGTTGAGCGCGGCGCGGCTTCAAACAAATCGTCGAGCATACGCGCCTGGGTATCGAGCGCTTTGTACTGGTCCTGCGCGAAGTAATCGACATCAGCATTGTGGCCAAGCCGTAACTCGCCGGAAGTAGCCTGCTCTGATCCTGCCAGCAGTTTGATCAGCGTTGATTTGCCCGCCCCGTTCACACCCACCAGCGCGATGCGATCTCCGCGCTCGATCACGAAATTCACGCCGCCAAAAACCTGCTTGGCGCCGTAGCTCTTGCCCAGGTCTTTGGCTTCGGCAACCATGCGTCCGCTGGGGCGCGGCTGCGGAAAAGAAAAATGGATGGCTTTTTCTTCCGGAGGGACTTCAATCTTCTCCATCCGCTCCAGCTCTTTGATCCGGCTCTGAACCTGCTTGGCTTTCGTCGCCTGATAGCGAAAGCGGTTGATAAAGGCCTCAAGCTGGTCGATCTTTTCTTTCTGGTTGCTGTATGCGGCCTCAAGCTGCGCGCGCCGCTCCGCTTTCTGCGCCAGATATTTTTCGTAATTTCCTGAGTAAAAGAAAACCTGCTTGTTCCATATCTCAGCGGTCTTCTTCACCGTTACGTCAAGAAAATAACGGTCATGCGAAATCAGCACATAAGCATGCGGATAATTCACCAGATATTGTTCCAGCCAATTGCGGGTTTCAAGATCAAGATGGTTCGTGGGCTCGTCCAGCAGAAGCAGGTTGGGTTTTTGCAGCAGCAGCTTGGCCAGCGCAATGCGCATCTGCCATCCGCCGGAAAATTCTTCAGTCCGCCGCGTCCAATCTTCTTTCTTAAAGCCCAGGCCATTGAGCACCGTGCCGACTTCCGCCTCAATGGTGTATCCGTCGCGGGCCTGCATCTCCGCCTGTATGCGATGGAAACGTTCAGCAATCTGCTGGTACTCCGCGCTCGCGTGGTCAACTTCCGCCATGCTTGCGGCAAGTTCTTCCTGCTCACGCTGCATCTGGTGTACGTGTTCAAAAACAGATAGGCACTCGGCAAATACGGTGCGACCGGAAAGAGAAAGGCCGTCCTGGGGCAGGTAACCGCTCTGGATGCCGCGTTGTTGCGTAATCGTTCCGTAGTCGAGCGACTCAGTCCCGGCAAGGATTTTCAGCAGCGTGGTCTTGCCAGTGCCGTTGGCGCCCACCAGGCCAACCCGATCATGGGACGTGATCAGCCAGTCCAATTCCTGAAAGAGGACTTTGGGGCCAAAGCGCTTGCCGGCTGCCGTGAGCTGGATCATCTCTATCTATCTAAACACAGTCGATGGAGAGTCCACCACGGGGGCGCGCAGCCATGCGGAATGGCAGGGGAAGGGGAGCGTGAACTCAGAGGTTTTTGCTTGGCTTCACTTCAGGTAAACCTTTTGGCGCTGGCCACCAGCCCTCATCTGTCTTGACTGAATCAGGATCAACACGTCGACGAACCCAGGAATGCATCAGGTTGGTTCCACCCATGAGCCCAAAGAAAACTAAATTTATCCCGTAGAAAGTTTTTCGCTCCGGCACACCGGATAAACCAAACAAGCTCCACACAACAAAGGACGCCCAAAGTGTCCAGGCGGCAAGCTTCAGACCCGGATAAATGCGAGACAGAATATCAGGCTCAGACTGCGAAAGTCGGACTAATACGGCCCAGATGAGCAACGGCGAGACCACAGCTGCCACCCATCGATAAAACCATGGATTGGTAAGCACGCGATGCAGAATGGGATCGCTGAGCATGATGTGCCCTTCGCGGAAGACTATAGCACGGGTTAGTTCGTTTTCGGTCGTTGCGCCGGCTCTAGCTTGGCTTTTACCATCTTGTAAAACGACCACACATTGTCGGCTTCGCCTTCAGTCAGCCGACGATGAACTTTCATCGATGGAAAAAGCTTGTTGCCAGCCACGGTCAGTGTGAGCGTGGCGAATTGCTTGCCGGGATACGTGTCGATACTCCAGTCGCCGCCAAAGCGCCGTCGCACCACCTCACCGAAATAAGAGCCCCACATTTTGCACATTTCCGTCAGCTCATCGGTTGAAGGGCCGCCCGGCGGCAGGTCGAGCGCAAGCTGGCTCAGGATGCCTTCCAGTTCCATCAGAGAGTTTTCGCTGTAGTCCAGTCTGGCGTTGAACTCGCGGGCAATGATCACGGCCTGTTCGGCATAGGTGCCGGTCATGCTGTCGACTGAATCGTGCGTCTCCATGGCGTCAAGTCTAACAGGCGTTGTCGGGAACTCTCGATATGGAATCGCGAACTGATTTCGGCTCACATATTCAGGATTTCATTCACGCGATCTGGCCAGCACTCGATTAAACCGGACAGCTACACACCAATTGATGGGCAAGGGCATCCGATCTATTTCACGTCGAAAAAAATACAGCCATAAATAGGAGTTTGCATCTATGCCGAACGTACAATCCAACATTTCCAACCAAATTTATGCGTTTTTTAAACAACGGTCCCAGGCGCTGGCCGCGATCTCTGATTTGAAAGATGCCGGGTTTACCTCAGGCCAGATCGGACTGGCC
>DASXKZ010000257.1:0-28848 GCA_036496525.1 Candidatus Angelobacter sp. | reverse complement strand
CCTTGTGCAGATAGACAAATGATTCCCGCAAAAACTTCACCACGTCAGCCTTGCTGCCAAGCGAATCGGGGCCATTATCATGCGGGCCGGGCTCGATCGGTATCTTTTCCCGAAGTAATGCAGCCCCCATTTGGTAGTTTGCGACCCCAATGTGTTTGGCCAACTGCGCAAACGTCCGCACGCCCTTAAATTCTCCCTGGGTAGGCACAAAACTATAGAGAGACTCGGGCATTTTCTCTGCCAAGGTCAGGGTCGCTCGTTCAGGCCCTTCAACGGATCTATCGAATATCTCTGTCACCGAGGTTGGCGGCGTAGTCTTTTTTACCTGGCCGAATACGACGGCGGTGCAGCCCAGGAGCATCAGGCATTCCATTCGCGCAAAAGTCATAGCTATCTCCGTACATGGGCCCAAAGCCAGAACGCAATACCAGCCTGGACTTGCGGGCAAACTATGACTTCTTAGCTCGAAAGCTTCCCAATCTATGGTTTCCGGAGAAGTAAGGCTGCAAAGCCTTTCCTGTTAACCATCCCGATACTTAGACCTTTCTTAGTTCACGTGTAAGCTGTTACGCTCAAGGTGCTCTGGAGTTGCGCCGCTCGAAAATTGGCCGACTCTTTCTTTACTAGCAGGCCTCCGCTGCTCGCTTCCCAGGTCCTGGCCGAACTGGGTCCCGTGTTAACGGGTGAGCGAGACCTTTCCCAGACCGCTAATGGCGCGCTGGAAGTGGTAATGGCGGCCATACGCGCCGGCTCAGGCGCGCTGTTTCGCTTTCAGGAAAAACCGGCCATGCTGGCCTCCATCGCGGCACAGGGCTTTGTCGTCTTTCCCCAGACAGCCGTCTTCCCGCTGCTCTCCAAGCATGTGCATGCACTGACAAATGTAGCCGGGCCGCAAAAAATTTCACGCGAGCGCTGCGACACCTTCTTAAGTTCCACTGGAAATATCTCAAGTGTATGGTTCAGGTGCATTGCGCCGTTGAAAGTCCATGGCAAGCTGATTGGGGCACTGTTGCTGGGTGAGCGCGAAGCCGGAGCGGAATATACACCTGAAGTTCTCAAGCTGATAGGCGACCTGGCCCCATTTATCGCGCTGGCCATGTATAACCATCAGCTGATGATGTCACTGGAAGAACGCACCACCGACAATCTGAAACTGGTGGCTTCTGTCCATTCTTTTTGGGACGACGCTTTGGCTGCCTTTGCCGCAACGATTGATGTGAAAGCCGAACAGATGCATGGCCACTCTTTGCGCGTGGGGCGCTATGCCGCGGGCATTGCGGAGTCGCTGGGCATGAGCGCCGCTGAAGCCAGCGAGATGCGCGCCGCCGGATACCTACACAACATCGGCATGGTGACCGTGGATAAGCATCTGCTCAGCAAACCCGGCGCACTGGAGCCCGGTGAATTCCAGGAGATGGCCGAGCATACCGTGCAGGGGCATCGCATTGTTTCCACCGTGCAGTTCCCGTGGCCAAAAATCCCTGAGGTGGTACGCTCGCACCATGAGCGCGCTGATGGCTCCGGCTATCCTGACCGCCTGCACAATGACGAAGTTTCATTGCCGGTAAAGATTGTGGCCGTGGCGGACACGTTTGATGCCATGCTGAGCGAACGGCCCTACCGCAAAAAACTTTCACTGGGAGAAGCCGCCGCTCAGCTGAGCTGGCTGGCCCCCGCCAAGCTGGATGGAGAAGTTGTTCAATCCCTGCTGGTGCAACTGCGCCGCGACGCCGTGAGCCATGTGTCGCCGCCGCGCCCGTGGTCTACTGGCGCGGAAACCCGGACACGGAAAATGTTCCTTGACCCCAGCGTGGCCTGCAACATCTCGCCGCCGGACATCGATCATATGGTTTCCGAGCTGCACCGCCGCATGACGCGCAACCGGTTGACCGTGTCGTAGGGGACTAAAAACCTTTAAACCACAAAGGACACGAAGGTCACAAAGAAAGACCACTTATTCCTGTCAATTTTGTGAAGTCCTGCGTATTCTCGCCCCGACGATGTTCAGATGAAATAACCAGGATTCCTCCGTGTTGCTTTGTGTCCTCTAGGGTGAAGGGTTTTTTGTACAACTTTTACCTAGCTTAGGGTTAGTATTCCTGATTAAGAAGAGTTCCTGGAGCGTCTATGCCCGCTGCGCGCAAGCCATTGATTCTGCTGGGCCTTGTTGTGTTGATCTCCACCGCTGTGCTGTTTGCCGGCGACAAAAAATCCAAAGCTAAACATCCGGATTCCAACGCTTCCGCCGTTAGTGTGCCTATGGAAGATGACAAGCGGATCGTCCACGCGCTGAACCGCTTTACATTTGGCGCGCGCCCCGCCGATGTGGAAAAAGTCCGGGCTGAAGGCCTGGACAAATGGTTTGACGAGCAGCTTCATCCGGAAAAAATTGATGATGGCGCGCTGGAATCGAGGCTGGCGCCTTTCCGCACATTGAAGATGAGCACCAAAGAGATGGTAGAAAACTTTCCTCCGCCGCAGGTGCTGAAGGCCATCGAGAATGGCCGCATGTCCATGCCGCACGATCCCGCAAAGAAAGCGGTCTATGAATCGCGCATGGCGGCCTACCAGCAGCGCCAGCAGAATAAAGAAGACAAGGCCGCCGCTGGCAATAACGCTGGCGCTGATTCTGAGCCCGCTGCCAAAGCTCAGCCAGCCGTAGCGACAGAACCGGCCGCTGATTCTAAAGACACGCCAGCAGAAATGTCCGACGGCAATGAGCCTGCTCCCACGGCAGATCAGCGCAAGCAGCAAAAACAGCGTGAAGACGCCATGTACGCGGATTTGGACACGGATCGTCTTTTGAAACTGCCTCCCGACGACCGTTACAAAGCGATCATGAAAATGCCGGTGGATGAGCGCCTTGATCTGGCAAAGACGTACAAAGGTCCCCGGGCAATGCAACTGGTGGATGACATGAAGCCGGAGCAGCGCGAGACTGTGGAGGCGATGATTCAGCCGCAGGCCGTTCTGGGTGAACTGGCGGAGGCCAAGCTATTGCGCGCGATTTATAGCAATCGCCAGCTTGATGAAGTGATGACGGATTTCTGGTTCAACCACTTCAACGTTTTCATTGGCAAAGGCCCTGACCGCTACATGGTGAGCGCCTATGAGCGTGAGGTGATCCGTCCGCACGCGCTGGGCAAATTCAAGGACATTCTGGAAGCCACGGCCAAAAGTCCTGCGATGCTCTTTTACCTGGACAACTGGCAAAGTGTGGGACCGAATTCTGAGCTGGCGCTGTATGGGCCGCAACGTTTCGCGGGCCGACGCGGGCGCTTTCCGCGCCCTCGTCCGCAAGCCAAAAATCGTCCCAGCGGGCTGAATGAAAATTACGCGCGAGAAATTATGGAGCTGCACACGCTTGGCGTGGACGGCGGCTATACGCAGAAAGACGTGACCGAACTGGCCAAGGTGCTTACGGGATGGACAATCGAAAAACCGCAGCTCGGCGGCGGCTTTAAGTTCAATGAGCGCGCGCATGAGCCGGGCGACAAGTATATTCTTGGCCGCAAGATCGGCGAGCATGGTGAAAAAGAAGGCGAGGAGATGCTGGACGTGCTGGCTCATCATCCTTCTACCGCCAAGTTTATTTCGCGCAAGCTGGCCATGCGCTTTGTTTCCGACAATCCGCCGCAAGGTCTGGTTGACCGCATGACTGAGACATTTTTAAAGAAGGATGGCGACATACGCGAAGTTCTTCGCACCATGTTCCACTCGCCTGAGTTCTGGGCCGCCGACGCTTACCGCGCCAAGATGAAAACGCCATTTGAATTTGTGGCTTCAGCCGCGCGCGCTTCCGGCGCCGATATTCAGAATGCATTGCCACTGGTAGGCATACTCAATCGCATGGGGATGCCGCTCTATGCCATGCAGCCGCCTACCGGTTATTCCATGAAGGCGGAAGCGTGGGTGAACTCGTCGGCGCTGCTGAACCGCATGAACTTTGCCCTGCAACTGGCTTCCGGCAAGTTGCCGGGAACGTCGCTTGATCCGCAAGCTCTGATTCCCGGCCCAGAGCCCGCCGATGCGAGTGCAGCGTTGGCAGCGCTGGAAAAGTCGATCCTGGCAGGCTATGTTTCATCGCAAACGCATGCCGTAATGCAGAAGCAGTTGGGCGATCCCCAGATTTCCCAGCGCAAGCTGGATGACGCGGACAAGAAACCGAATTATGGAGCGATTGCCGGCTTGATTATGGGTTCACCGGAATTTCAGAGAAGATAACAAAAGGGCAATTTTCACCACGGAGGCACGGAGAAGAGCGGGGATAGGTTTTCAATTTCGGCAGTTCCGGCGATTTTGGCAATATTGGCAATTTTTAGTTCGGGTATCCATGTTTCATCTGTGATGAGCTTTTAGGAGCAATCTGATGTCGATCACTCGCAGAGTCTTTTTGAAGAACGGCGCGCTGGCCATTGTCGGTACCAGCGTGGTGCCAAGTTTTCTTACGCGTGCGGTGTACGCCGCGGAGACCGCTGCTCCGGGCGCAAAGCGCCTGATTGTTCTTTTTCAGCGTGGCGCCGCCGATGGGTTGAACATCGTTGTGCCCCATGGCGAGCAGGCGTATTACAACATGCGCCCCAGCATCGCCATCCCCCGGCAAAGCGTGCTTGATCTTGATGGCTTCTTCGGGCTGCATCCGTCGATGACCGCTTTCAATCCGCTGTGGGACCAGAAGCATCTTGCCTTTGTGCATGCAGCCGGTTCACCGGACAATACGCGCTCGCACTTTGACGCGCAGGATTACATGGAATCAGGCACGCCGGGCGTAAAGTCCACGGAAGATGGCTGGCTGAATCGCGCAATTGCCGGCGTGAAAGAACCGGATGCATCGCCTTTCCGCGCCGTGGCTATGGGAGGAGCATTGCCACGCACGCTTGCAGGCTCAGTACCTGCGGTCGCTATGGACAACATTCGCGCCTTTGCCGTGGGGGGGCGCGGTCCGAAAGCCAGCGTGGCCAGCAATACCTTTGAAGCCATGTATGAGCAGTCTGTCGATTCGGTTTTGCATGGCACAGGCAATGAGACATTTGAAGCGGTAAAAATGCTGCGCTCCGCCGATCCGGAAAAATATTCTCCCGCTGCCGGAGCAAATTATCCCAATGGCCGCTTTGGTGACAGCCTTCGCCAGGTAGCGCAGTTGGTGAAAGCTAATCTTGGCGTTGAAGTGGCATTTGCCGATATCGGCGGCTGGGACCACCATGTGAATGAAGGCAACGTGCAGGGGCAGATCGCGAACCTCACGCGCGAATTTTCGCAGTCGATTGCCGCGCTATGGACTGACCTGGGCGATCTAGCGGAGAGCACGGTGATCGTTACGATGTCTGAATTTGGGCGGACAGCGCGGGAAAATGGCAATCGCGGCACAGACCACGGCCACGCCAACGTGATGTTCGTTCTTGGCGGTCCTGTTAGAGGCGGCAGGATGTACGGCCGTTGGCCTGGGCTGCAGCAGGAACAACTCTATGAAGGTCGCGACCTGGCCGTAACTACGGATTTCCGGCAGGTGCTGAGTGAGGCCGTGGCAAATCATCTCGGTAATAAAGAGCTGGCGAAAGTATTCCCCGGCTTTGACAAGAACACGCCGAGAGATTTTTTGAAATATCTGGGATAGCTTTTCATGCGTTCTGCAGATCCTGCGTAACTGGTAAAACGATGTGGTTCATGCTTAAATAGCCCCGCAATGGACCGCAAACCAGTTCTTTTGGCTACAAGCATAATTTATCTTGTATTGCTCATTTCGTGCGTGAGCGTGAGACCTGGTTATATTGAAGATGATAAGCGCGACGCATTACGCGCAATAGAGAACTTCCACGCCCGATTAAGTTCAGGCCAGTATGCAGCGATCTATGATGCCTCCGACCCCGCACTACAACAGACGGGAAGTCGAGAGGAGCTTATAGCCGCAATGCAGGCAACCAGGGCCCGTTTCGGCGAATTCAGACAGGTAACCGATTCGGAAATGAATGTTATTGTTCATGCCCCGGTGGAAATTCGAGCCGCATACAATTCAAAATTTGAAAAAGGCGACGCTACGGAGCTCTTCGTGTTTTTAAGGCGGGGTAATCAAATCAAGCTGGCTATGTATCAGATTTCACCGGGCACGACAAAGCTAACCGGAGTTCACTGAGTTTAGAGATACCTCACCAATCGCAATGTATGCACGATCGGCATTTTTTAAATAAACTCCTTCCCTTACGTGCTAACCTATTAGCACCTTGGCAGTCATACTAATCGGATAAGACTGTCCCGCTATTCCGGAGAAGAAGCCCATGTCTATTACCGCCTGGACTGAGGACCTGCTGAAAGACCTGCGCTATGCCGCGCGCCAATTCATTCGCAATCCGGTGTTCACCGCTGTGGCGGTTGCGTCACTGGCCATTGGCATTGGCGCGAACACCGCCATTTTCAGCGTATTGAACGCGGCCATGCTTAAGTCTTTGCCTGTTCACGATCCCGAGGGACTGGTGATGCTGACAGACCCGAACACGACTGGCGTGAGTTCAGGAATGAGTACCGGAGATCGAGGCATGCTGACCTACACAGAGTTCACGCAACTGCGCGACCATGCCATCACGCTGGAAAGTCTTTGCGCCGTTCAGTCACAGATGGACCGCTCGCAGGTGAGAATTGCCGGAGGGCAGCCGGAAGATGCGCGTACACGGCTGGTCTCAGAAGAATATTTTTCAGTGCTCGGGGTCTATCCGGCAATCGGGCGGTTCTTCAATCGCTCAGACGCGAAGAGCCCCGGAGAGGATCCTTACGCCGTGATCAGCTATGACTACTGGCAGAAGCGCTTTGGCGGCAATGTTTCCGTGCTGGGCACGCCCATAAAAATGCTTGGCGCCACGCTTACGGTGATCGGCGTGGCCGCGCCGGGATTCACCGGAGAGAGCGTGGCCGACAAACCGGATTTCTGGATGCCCATGATGATGCAGCCGCTGGTCATGCCGGGCCGTGACTGGTTGCATGAAGATTTGAGCAAGAATATTGAAAAAACAATGTGGCTCCACGCATTCGGGCGACTGAAGCCGGGGGTTACGCAATCCCGCGCGCAGACGGAGATTGACGTGCTCTTCCGCGGCTTGATTGAAAACGGCTATCCCACCACGCTCGATCCTGAAACGCGCAAGCAGGCCATGGACCAGCACATCAAGCTGCACGATGCCCGCACGGGCGTTTTTGGCGGACGCGACGATTTTGCGCAGCAGCTAAAAATCCTGCTGGGCGTATCAATGCTGGTCTTACTGATTGCGTGCATCAATGTGGCCAATCTGCTGCTGGCGCGCGCCACTTCGCGGACAAAAGAAGTAGGAGTGCGGCTTTCCATTGGTGCATCCCGGCTGCGGCTGGTGCGGCAATTTCTTACTGAAAGTCTTGTGCTCTCTTTGCTGGGGGGCGCCGTTGGACTGCTTTTCGCGTGGGGCGCTTCGCGCGTTCTGGTATTGCTGCTCACCGAACGGAGACAGGACTTTGCGCTCTCTCCAACCATGGACTGGCATGTATTAGGATTTACCGTGGGTGTAACGCTGGTGACGGGAGTTATTTTCGGGCTTGTTCCGGCCCTGCGCAGCACACGCGTAAACCTGAATGACAGCTTGCGGGATGGAGGACGCACTACCGCCTCCGGCAGCCGCCTGAATCTGGCCAAGGGACTGGTGATTGTTCAAGTAGCGTTTTCTCTGCTGCTGGTTGCGGGAGCAGGACTGTTCTTAAGGACGCTGTGGAACCTTCAGTCGGTCAGCCTGGGCTATCCCAAAGAACACTTGCTGCTGATCTCTGCCGACGGCGTTTCCGCCGGCTACAAAGGCCCGCAGCTTTCCAGCCTGTGGCGCGACCTTACAGAACGCTTGCGCGGCCTGCCAGGTATCCAGGGCGCAACTTATTCCACCAACGGCATTTTCAGCGGGTCAGAGTCAGCGGATGAAATTGACGTGGAGGGATTTACCGCATCCAAGCGCGAAGAGAAATTTGCACGCTTTGATACGGTTGGCCCGCAATATTTTTCTACTGTCGGCATACCTTTGCTGCTTGGACGCGACATTGGCCAGCAGGACACCGCTACTTCTCCCCATGTCTGCGTGATTAATGAGGCGCTGGCTAAAACCTTTTTTAATGGACGCAATCCCCTGGGCCGCCACATCACGGAAAAATTCGGCGACAAGAAGAACGTGATGGAAGTGGTGGGCGTGGCGAAAAATGCCCGCGACCATCGCCTGCGCGGCGATATTCCTCCCCGCTTTTATATTCCTGCCGACCAGGGAATGGACGGCCCGAACGAATGGGCCATTTTCGAGATCCGTACGGCTGGCGATCCTGAGCAGATAATCGAGTCAGTACGCAAGACGATCCTTTCCGTGAATGAAGACCTGCCGTTGGGCAGTGCGCGGCCGGTAGTACTGTCAATCGACCGCACGAACGCACAGCCGCGCATGGTGGCGCGCCTGTGTTCCATTTTTGGGGTCATCGCGCTGCTGCTGGCCGCCACCGGACTCTACGGAGTGCTCTCTTACGGCGTAGCGCGGCGCACCAATGAAATTGGGATTCGCATGGCCCTGGGTGCAGGCAAGGGCCGCGTGATCCAGATGATCCTGCGCGAAACCGGCATCATGATCGTTTTGGGCGTGGTGGCGGGAGTGATTTTTACCGCTGTAGGCGTGCAACTGATCAAGTCAAGCCTGTTTGGCCTGAGCGCGCTTGATCCGTTGACGGTGTTAAGCGCCGTGGTGATTCTAACTGTGGTGGCGCTGCTGGCCGGGTACATTCCCGCTGCCCGTGCTGCACGTGTGAATCCTACGCAGGCCTTGCGGCATGAATGAGGAAGCTTGAAACGCAGCGCGGCAGAACCGCAACCAAAAACATTCACCACGGAGACACGGAGAAGACTCAAAGCGAAAGTCAAAATCAAAATCTCAACACAGAGGACACAGAGAAACTCAGAGGTCGCGGAGGGCTAAAAAAACTCGGAATGCAAGCTTAAAGAAAAAAGTTTTCTCGCGGCATGGCACGAATCCGTTTGTTAGCAATACAAAGGAAAGAAGTAAACGGAGGAGTCACGGATAAAAGAAACCAAATGCCTCTGCTGCCTCCGTTCCTCTGCACTTCAAAGGTTTTCGTTGTTAGGCAAGACTGATTGTTGACTGCTTATCTGGGATTCGTATTGGCTGCCTCGTAGACCTTCATGAAGTTTTCCACGCTGGCAACATAACATTCGGCGAAATCAACCACGTAGCGGAGTTCCTGGACTCGATTCATGGCATCCTTCAGTGACCATCCCAGTACGCGCATGATCGCCAGAGTCATCATGGGGGCGCGATGCACGCCGGCGGCGCAGTGTATATAAATTTTGCTTTTCGGCTGGTCCAGGGCTTCAAGGGCAAACTCCACGCCTGCCTGAAACAGGGCCGGCGGCTTGAGCATAAAATCGTCATCAGTCGGATTGTTGAGCACCTTTACCGGGTAGGGTTCGGCCAGCGGGCGATCGTCAAATTCAATTTGCATGTTGATAATGTGCGTGACGCCGTCGCGCACGAGTTCTTCCATATTCTCGTCGTTCCAGATGCCGCCACCCACTGCGATCCGATCAGTCACCCACGTCATATCCATATTTAAATGTTAGCATCCGGATTTGCTTTTCTCATCCCCAGTGGAGCAAGGGGCCGAACCGCTGCTTGCTGAGCTCTGAACGCTAGATGCTAAAATCCCGCCATGCCGGTAGAAGCTGTACAGCATATAAGAAGAATGCGCGGTGGAGCGCAGGCGCATCTGATGCGCGCCGACGACGGACACTTCTATGTGGTGAAGTTTCAAAACAATCCGCAGCATCTACGCGTACTGGCCAATGAGCTGCTGGCAACGCGGCTGGCGGAGAGTGCAGGCTTGCCCGTGCCGGTAACTGAGATCGTAATGGTAAAGGAATGGCTGATCAGGAACACGCCGGAGTTGTGCGTCGATATCTCCGGAATGCCATCCAATTGCAAGCCGGGACTGCAGTTTGGGGCGCGTTACGTTTGCGATCCTGCCGAGGGCCATGTCTTTGACTATTTGCCGGAAAGCATGTTTGCCAAAGTAAAAAACCTTGCCGCATTTGCCGGTATGCTTGTGGTGGATAAGTGGCTGGGAAACGCCAATGGCAGACAAGCGGTGTTCTGGAAGAAGATGAACGAGCGGAAATATACACCTACGTTCATTGACCAGGGCTATTGCTTCAATGCGGGAGAATGGAATTTTCCTGACTCGGCGCTGCGCGGAGTGTATGCGCGCAATTTTGTTTATCAGGACGTGCGCGGGTGGGAGTCGTTTGAACCATGGCTGAGCCGTGTGGAGAATTTTGACTCCGCGGTAATTCATGAAATCGCCGGCGCGGTACCGCCTGCATGGACAGGCGATGATTGGGAAGAGATGGAAACTCTTGCTGCCGCGATTGTGGAACGCAGGAGCAAAGTACGGGATTTGATTACGGCATTTCGTAATTCAACGCGGCAACCATTTCCCAAGTGGGGAGAGAGTGCTGAGTGGAATGCGGCAGCCAACAGATCGGCGGTGCAGTAATGGCAGAGAGAATCCAGTGCCGCTTTTTCATTTTGCGCTACGCTCCCGACGCGGTAAAGAATGAGTTCATCAACGTGGGGCTGGTGCTGCTACCGCCTGCCGGTGGCGCACAGGTGCGCTTCACCAGCGATTGGTCACGCGTGCTCTGCCTTGATCCTGACGCCGATGTTGAAACGCTGCAGGCGCTGGAAAACGATTTGCGCAACCAGTTGCGCGAGATGAACGGAGATCGCGACCTTATTCTGCGCCGCATTCAGGATTCTTTTTCCAACGCTATTCAGCCGTCGGAATTGCAGGCGTGCCTGGCTGCGTCGGCGGTGGACGAAGCTGACGAGCTGGCGCGGCTTTATCTGGAGCGTCCGCGGCGTCGGCAGCAAGCGCGGGAGCCGGGTGCTCGCGTGGCAATTGTGGCGCGCATGCGTTCAGAATTTGAGGCTACCGGCGTATGGCCGCTGATGCAGGAGAGAATTCCAGTATCGCGCTATACGCGGAGCGGTGATCCGCTGAAGATCGATTGCGGCTACAGTCCAAACGGTACAGTAAAACTTTTCCATGCGCTGACGCTCAACAGTGATGTGAATGCCGCCAAGGTCCTGGCTTTCAGCTTCCCGCAGCTTGCGCAGGGAATAAAGAAAGCGGAAGGCAAGCAGGCGCAGCTTACGGCAATCGTGGAAGATGATCTGCCGTCAGACGATGAATCGGTAACGTTTGCCCGCGAGACGCTGGAGCAGAATGCCATCCGAATTGCTCCGGTGAGCACAATGCCTCAGATCGCTCGCGAAGCAGCGCGGGAGCTGAGGATCGGCTAAAAAAGCCCCGGCTCGCGGCCAGGGCCCATGGTTGAATACAAGCAGTTATTTAATACGCTTTAAAGCGCTCGCTGACAAAGACGCGCGTGCGAATGCCATCGATCACCGGCGGAATGGGCGGATGAGCAGCGCCCTTCAGCAGATAGATGGAGATCGCAGTTTCCGTGGGATTGTCGACGCTCATAGAAACGCCTACACCTTGAATACCCGGCTGACTCATCAGGTCCGCAACATTGGCTTCCTTGATGGCGAGAGCCTGGGTAACTTTTTCTTTGCCAACCGCGGGTAGCGACTGCCCGGCTCCGTCATCGAATACCAGGCGGGTGCGGACGCCATCTATGGTTGGCGCAATGCGTGGAATAGTGCTGCCGGAAACGTGAATCAGCAGAGCGCCTTCACCTGCGCTGTCTGCGCTGGCGCCGACTGAAACCGATTGGATGGAAGGATCCTGAGCTAGTTGGGCGGCGCGACGTTGCAGCACCGCTGTGACGCGTTGGCGTTCCTGCGGAACCACCGCCGCTTGAGCGCCCACTTGTGTGGAGGTGGCAGTGGCGGTACGGGCGCAGCTCACTGCGTGGTCCGAACCACCGACAATGGAAAGAGGTGAATTTGCGCCAAAGGCGGCGATGACGTCCTGAATCGGATTGGCCACAGTGTCCGTGGGGCTGCCGCCATAAAGCATAGCGACAGGCCGGGCTGTGGCGGTGTCTACAATTAAAGATCCGGAATCGCCGGCAGCGCTAAAACTTCCACCTTGAATATCGACCTGGCCGGTGAAGTAGGAAGCGAATGCCGGAGCAACAGGCGGCGTCGCGGAAGAGTCGCCGCACGTCCCTTCATACTCAATCACAAAGGTCATACCGATCGAAACGATAGTGGAGCATGTGAGACCCGTAGTCCTGCCGCTTTTGCTCACCGGCTCATTCAGTGTTGGAACGCCAATGATGCTGGATGGAGGAGCAGCGGCAATGCTTGTAGACCCTGCCGGGCCAAGATCAAGAATGTTCCCGCTCAGGTCAACCTGGCTGGGCACAATTTCTGCGATTGCCGCGTCCACGTTGCTGGGAGAGTGTCCGCAAAGCGCCGCTTTTGAGGTCCCGCACTTTCCCGGTTCATTGGCAACCGGCTTCAATGGCGCACCCTTGGTCAAGTGAGCCACCGTAAGCGGCGGAGCAGCAGCCTTGGCTGTGCAGGCGAGTTGCAGCGGCTGATTGATGGCTTCACCGACCACGCCTTTGTCAGCACGAGCCAACACGTGGTTGTTACTGAGAATAACGGGATTGGTGATACCGGGCGCTTTCCACAGACTGCCCAATGTACCGATGCAGCAGACCTTCGCGCCCAGATCCTCTGCATTAGCGCCGGAAGTGCCGACTTTGACCGGAGCGGCCTGGGCCAGCTGCTCGTCGTTAGGAAAAACCTGAGAAGGCGTGGGAGTTGGCACGGGCGTGCTGGACCCGCCACCACCGCATCCAATGGCTGCGATGAGCACGATTAGAGCAAACAAGAAAAATGAAATTCTTCGCATAGCAATACGCCTCTAGTTAAGAATCCGCAGCTGCTGAAGAGCAAGCACAGCTAAAATTTTACGCTTCGCCGACGACCGTCCACCAGAGTAACGGCACATCCGTAACCTTAGATGCCGAGTCACTGCTGCGCGTAGCGTTTTCTGTAACCGTTTGAATTTACTTGGGTTTTATTGGTGCGAAAACAGTTTTCGCGGGCCTTGTAAATTCCGCGTAAAAATACCGGGGCGGCAGCCGCAGGAGGTGGAAATTCGCCTGCATTTGAGCAGGAGCCATGGATTGTTATCGGACGTAGATTTACGCTTGACATTCGCTTTCAATCTTGCTAAAGTTTGCTATCGTTCCAGGCAGTTTTGGGCGATAGCCGGTGGCAACGCCGGCGTTAAATAAGGAAGCGCGCGTTACCGACAGATAAGCCCCCTTGTATCGGGCCGATCTGACGAGCCATGCGCGGTCTGCGGTGCGGTGAGACCGCGGATTTGCGTAAGATCCGTTCCGCCCTTTTGTTGGATGGAACAAGCCGGGAGCGGCTCCGGCTATAGCAAATGAGGCCTGCACCTTGTTCCGCCGAGTGATGCCCCCTTGTTACGGGCTCACGACGTTCGCGGACCCCGCACAAGTAACGCGTGCGGCGTGGTCGCGATACGTGTGCCTGAAAGGCGT
This sequence comes from Candidatus Angelobacter sp., assembly GCA_036496525.1. Taxonomy (GTDB): domain Bacteria; phylum Acidobacteriota; class Terriglobia; order Terriglobales; family Acidobacteriaceae; genus Angelobacter. The sequence continues at coordinate 15,299 of DASXKZ010000257.1, read as the reverse complement.
CACCAGCGCTACAGCCGGGAATCCAAATCTTACCGCTGATAACACTGATTCACACGGATCAAGAAAGCTCAATTAGAACCATTTAAGTCTGTAAATCCTTGCCATCGGCCGTGAGATTTGCTTTTCTGTGCAAAGCCCCGCATCACAGCAGTTCACCTCAGCGGCTGAAGCCGATCTCTTTAACACCATTTACCGCAGACCTAAAGGTCTGCTCCACCCCGTCCCTGTAAGCATCTTCTGACAAATAAGACCAAGTTTTGCAGTGAATTCAAAAGCCGCCTCAAGAGGTGGCTTTTTTTATTGGAGCCAACCATGAAGACCGCGTTCAAGTCACCCGCAAAGTCAAAACAAGAAGTCATCGCCGCGATACGCGAGTGCGCGGAGAAACTGGGGCACAGTCCCAGCTATCCGGCGCTCAAGAAAATGAAAAACATCACCCACATGGATTTCCGCAAGAACTTTGGCACCTACACAAGAGCACTACGGGAAGCGGGGATCGAGCCGCGCGGCGGTGGACACATGGTGGGGCTGGAGCACCTATTTAAAGACTGGGCAGAGATTGTGCGGAGCCTGAAGAAAACGCCGAGCCTTTCAGAATATGAACTGCACAGCAAGTACAGCGCGCGTCCTTTGCTGCGGCGGTACGGCACATGGGGCAACGTGCCGCGAGGGCTGCGCGAGTTTGCGGAAAGAAACGACGCGGCGGGCAAGTTTGTGGACTTAATGCCATTCATTGCCGAGCAGGAGCACAATCGAGTGGTGGTGAAACATGGGCAAGTTGCGCGGGGAGAGGACGGAGCACCGCTGACGCGGAAGCCGAGGTTTCTGCCGGACCGTCCGGTGTATGGGCCACCGCTGGGGCCGTCCAGCATCGCGAATGGCCCGATCAACGAATCAGGCGTGATCTTTTTATTCGGGACGGTGGCGTCGCGTCTGGGATTTGTGGTGATGCGCATTCAGGCGGAGTTTCCAGACTGCGAAGCGTTTCGCGAAGTGGAACCCGGACGGTGGCAACGGATCAAAATCGAATTTGAATTTGAGAGCCGCAGGTTTGCGGCACATGGACACAACGCGAAAGACTGCGACGTAATTGTGTGCTGGCAGCATAACTGGGCGGAGTGTCCGGAGCATATCGAGGTGATTGAGTTGCAGAGCGTGATCAGAGCGATGGGAATTTAGTTAGCAAATAGTGCCGAGGCGGAGAGCAGGCAAGAATGCCTGCTCTGCCGACCTGGGCTGGGACGGCCGGCTTTTTCGAGTTCGTAAGACGAGGGTGCGGGTCGTTTTACCTATGGAGCTTTCCAAACGACGCTCTTGTTCTTGTCAAACATGACAAGAGAAGCAGCCGATGTCAGGTGCGTCTCTCCGGTGCGCGATGTAGCAAGCGCTCTTCTGCCTAACGTCGCCTCATATCCCTGTTCGTCATAAATGCCCACGCTGTAAGGACTAATCACGACCGCATTGGTTTGCTCTCCAATCGACAACACACCCGATGACAACGACACGTGAGATTTGAAGAAAGATAAAGAGTCATCGTCAATGATCCCAACTGGCTCCCCCTTCTCATTGTAGAAGGCAAGCGTTGGTCTGGGATTGAGGGTGACGGGCACTGGATCGGCGATCCCAGGAATAGTCACCTTAGTGGTTCGCTTCTCTGTCACAAACAATCTTGCGCGTATGTTTCCGTTGTCATCTCTTAGAATGAATTCGGTAGCTTCTACTGTCTTCTTAGAAGGGCCAGCTTGCCCCATAACAATGATAAGAGCGCCGAGAATCAGGCCCGCCATCCCGAAACGTTTGAACCGTAGGTTCTGGGTTTCTAGCTTTGCGAGCCTACCCTGTAGATCGATAAAGCCGCTTAATTCTGTGTTCACGATTCGTCCTCCTGTCTTTTGGGACAGAGATCGTAACACACGGTTGTTGTGAGCAACGCTCGGAAATAGCATGGAGATTGCCTAGCTAGTGCTACAATACCCGCCCAGTAGAAGTAGCTAGGCGAACCGCGCTTTTTTACAGGAGAGCACAGCATCTGCATGGGTGGGCAAGCAAGCAAAGAAGATATCGCAGCGCGGGTCAAACCCATTCTCGACAAAGTCTCAGTTGAGGGCCTGAAAGCATGGCTGAAGGCTATTGGATTCAAAGTTCCGGCGCTATCCAGAACCACAATTACAGAATTCATTGTAAATCTCATAGCCGAAAGCCAACTTGCCGAAGACGCCCTGGAGGCGGCGCTCATAGGGTTTGAAGAGGCAAGTGACATGCGCATTTACTTACTTCAACTGGATAAAGCAGACGCCAAAGCCGCGAAAAGTTCGCTGACTACCCGGCTCAAGAATTTCGGCATCCCAATAACTAATACGAGGAAGTTTGCGGGGAACAGATCGGCCCCAATGTCTCCCGTATACGCCGTTGCCGACGGTGATTTACTTCGCGTGAAGTGGGCGGAAGAGCACACGAAGGTGACAATTAACGCAAGCGGTGATGGACTGAATGAAAAGGCGGTCCCCAGAAGAGCAGTATTGATTGCGAATTTTGGGGGACACACAGCTGAATTACGTCTGAATCCGGCCGAGAACAGGCACACGTATACAGATGCGGGCGGCCGGATGACAGCGGAATCATACTACAAGGCTTATCTCCAGAAGGCGAGTGATGTCTTAGCCTGTAAGGTGGAATTGCTCGAAATGCGGCCAGCAATTAAGGCTCTGGTTGAACGCGAAGACCCGAGAATTGTTCGTATTCAGATAGACGACCACACGAATCAGAAAAACTACAAAACGAAAACAACCGGGCCGCGACTGGATGTACGCGACAGCCCGGACTGGCAACTCGGATACAAGCGTAACGGCGATACTTGGTCGTGGGATGCACAATCTTTTACTGGCTTCCGAAGGTGTCAAGCGGTTTTCTTACCCGCGAGGTTTACACACACATCAACGCTGAAGAAAACTATGTAAAAGTCAACGCAGATTGCAGCAATGACGAGGTGGAGTATGTTGTCTCCCAAATTCGAGCACGTTAAGCAGCGTTATCCCGGCCTTTCACCATTGCTGGACCGCGTTGGCCAGTACATTCAGTCCCATGTGAGGGACGGGCAAGAATATGTCATACCAAAACTAGCTGCCGCTGCTCTCCATCTCAATGATGGTGAAGCCTTCGTCCTGCTCGACTTGTTAGCCAAAGAGGGCGTGCTCCGCCGGGTCTATAACGTTTACTGCCGTAAGAACAACGCGCTGCTGGCTACGGTCGATAATCTTGAAGCGCTTGACGAAGTGTCACACTGCGATTTCTGCGATGTCGATCATGACCCCTCAGACTTAAGGGCCGAGGTTGCTTTCGTTCCGGCGGGTAGCGACTTGAAAGACCTAGCGGCGTAATGGCATCCAGCGGCAGAGCTGATAAGCCGACGCGTAGCAAGCCGGGCCCTCGGCTCAGAGAGCAGGCCCATGAGGAAGTTATGCAGTTGTTCCGTTTGGCGGAGAAGTCTGAGCATCCTGAGCTCAGGGCGACTGCCTTAGAACTTGCTAAGGAAAACAGCAAGTATTTCCGCAAACAGAATGAGCGGGTTTCACCCACACTTATTTTGTCGGTCACCATTCTCTTGGGAATCGCCGTAGCTGGCGTGTGCTGGTACGCATTCTTGCACTACTCAGCCCCGAAGGCATATCAGGTGTGCGCCATTGTAGTCCTTATCTATTTGGTCATCGTTGGAGTTTGCCTCTTCTTGTCGGGCCATTTGTCTCAATCGAATTTCATGAAAATTCTCGGGTGGCTGGCTTCCTACATAAAAGCGGGATGGAATTCTGCCTTGAAAAAAATATCTGGCAACACTGACCCTCAGGCGTGATTCCTACATTTTTCTGTGGGCCACCAAACCAATCCGGACTGTGCATACTCGTCCTCTCTTTCTTTTCTCTCTACGGGCCGAGGAGCATTTTCTATTTGTGTCGCCGCCGCCTCCGGGGCTCCACGTTCTAACCGAACTGTTTCCCAGGCCTGACGGCCTGGGCTACCGTTGTGTCGCGCCTGCGGCGCTTTGCAAAGAGATGACTCCTTACGCCGCAGGCCCGGGTCCCCAAGACGCGCGGTTTTCGCGTATTGGGGTGGAGGCCCGCGCACAACAGCGGAGGGGTTGGTGATTCCGGATTCGCCGGCTGAAGAAAACACCGGCTCGCTTACTCGGCCTCTCGGGATGCCGATTGAAAAAAAGCACACTAAAAATAAAACGATATAGAGGAGAAAAATTGCGGCCCCGGTCAGGCAGGGCCGCACAAAATACGGCAGGGAGAGAGAACACCAATCCGTGAACTACAAGTGACTAACAACTACCAACAACTACTTGAGCGGCAGCACAACTTTCTTATCGCCGGACATGTAGACCAGCTCGTAACCGCCTTTTTTCTTTTTTGGCACAGAGAAATACAAATAGCCTGCAACCGGCTCCCAGGCGGTGGTTTCAGGAAGGGCTTTCTCCGTGAGTTCAGCTTCAATGGCGCGGCGATTGCCTTCCGCGGTTTGACCTTCAGGAAGACGTGAACCTCCACCGCCGCCAATGGGGACGCCGACGCCCACGCTGGAGCGCTGAACCACCCCGCCGGAAGTGGAACGCTCCGGGCCGTTCTGCTGCGTGGTCCGCTCATAGCCGATATCTGAGCCGCTGGTCACACCGGGACGGTGCTCGCGATCAGGCGCAACCGGCTGCACTTCAAGCCGCGCGGCAAGCACATCAGGCGTTGAGGGCTTGGTTCCCACTTCCATACCCGTTTCGCGCAGCATAAAGTCGTCAAGAGAGATTTTGACGAACTGGTCTTTATTATCTTTAGAATCTTTTGCGGGATAAAAAGCCACTTCCACCACCAGGCAGCACTCGTTCACGTTGGTGGCAAAGACTTTTTTGAGGTCTTTGTGGGTGAGCAGTGTAGCGCCGATCTGGAAATTGTCCTGTGAGGCGTGGGCGGCATAATCCGTGGGTGCGGTGCGCGGCACGGTGCCCGTTGATCCCGGGGCAAAGAGTGAAGCAACAAGCAGCAACGAAGAGACAAGATTCACGATCATGAAAAGCCCCCTCTGTGACTTTGCACAAAAACGCCAACCCTCACCGCTGATAACACGGATTTACACGGATTCAATGCGTGTCATCCGGTGAGGTTTGCCTCTTTGGGCAAAGCACCCTGAGGTTAAAGTGATAGCAAGTATCTGGCCACTGTATTAGCCATGATGAATTGGTGATGGGTCTGTTTGAAACAAAGGGCCCCTCGATCCTACCCTCGCAAGCTGAAGAAAACGCTTGCTCGTTTACGGATCTCAGGATGACGAATTTTTTTAGGGGTGAGTTGCTGAAGCCTGGTGATCGGTAAGCGGACAACAGGAGCAAGTGGGCAACAGCGCCGGTGGTTTTCAGCCAGTAAGACCGGTTCATTTGAGCCAGCGTGGGCGACGAAGCGGCAACTACTTGCATCATGATTTATCTGGTATATACTTGCCGCCCAAGCACCAGAACGAAGGCAAGAGACCCCCTTGTAACCGGAGCCAAGCTCTAATGAATGACCTCTCTTCGCTGTTGAACGCTGCCCCCGGGAATGCCACCGCCCTGATTATTCCTGAGACAGGAACTTCCATTAGTTATGAATCGTTGCGCCGCCAGGTTAAGACCATGGCTGAAGCGCTGGCCGGGATAGGGATCAAGCGCGGCGAACGCGTGGCCAACGTGCTTCCGAATGGTGTGCCAACGATTGTGGCTTTTCTGGCGGGAGCGGAGGCAGGGACTGCCGCGCCGTTGAATCCTGCTTACCGGTTTGAGGAATTCACTTTTTATCTGGAAGATACTTCAGCCAAAGTGCTATTGGTCCCACCGGAAGGCGCGGACGAAGCCAAGCGCGCAGCACGGCACCTGAACATCCCGGTATTTGCCGTGCAGATGGATGAAAGCGGCAACGTGACGATTGAGGGCGCTCCAAAAGGCGTGCCTTTTATTCCGCCCGGCCCTGAAGATGTTGCCCTGGTGCTGCATACGAGCGGAAGCACTGGGCGGCCAAAGCGCGTACCGTTGAAGCACAAGAATATGGCCGTCTCATGCCAGAACGTGGCGGCGACCTACGGCCTGACGGCGAAGGACATTTCTCTCTGCGTGATGCCGCTGTTCCATATCCATGGGCTGATAGCTTCAACGCTTTCCACTTTCCTGACCGGCGGCACTGTGGTGGTGCCGAGCAAATTTAATCCCATGAGCTTCTGGCGGACGGTGCGCGATTACGGTGTGACCTGGTATTCCTGCGTGCCGACGATCCATCAGCTATCGGTGGCGCGGCTGAATGCGAAACCTGAAGGGATTGAGAAACTGCGGTTTGTCCGCTCATGCAGTTCAGCCCTTTCAGCAGAGCTGATGGAAAAGATTGAAACCGTGGTACAGGTGCCGGTATTGCAGGCGTATGGCATGACGGAAGCTTCACACCAGATGTGCTCCAATCCGCTGCCGCCGCAGCCGCGCAAAACTACGTCGGTGGGGCCGGGAACAGGAGTGAAGGTCGGCATCATGGATGATCACGGCAACATCCTGCCCAGCGGAGACCTGGGCGAAGTAGTGATCCAGGGACCAAACGTGATTGAAGGCTACGAAAATAATCCTGAGGCGAATGCAAAATCATTTACCAACGGCTGGTTCCGTACCGGCGACCAGGGAATGATTGACGCCGACGGCTATCTGCATTTGACAGCGCGAATCAAGGAGCTGATCAATCGCGGCGGAGAGAAAATCGCGCCGCTGGAAATTGACGCGGTGATGATGACGCATCCGTGCGTGGCTGAAGCAGTGGCGTTTGGCATGCCGCATCCCACGTGGGGAGAAGAAGTGGCTGTGGCCGTGGTGCTGAAAGAACCGTCGCCGGAATCCGCGTTGATCGACCATTGCAAGCAGCACCTTGCGGACTTCAAAGTGCCGAAGAAGGTCCATATCGTGGAGCAGATTCCGCGGACTGCAACGGGGAAAATACAGCGTCGCGCGGTGGCTGCGGCATTTGCAGGCGGCGAGAAGTGAAATTTCTGATCGTCGGGGCCGGAGCTGTAGGGGCGTACATTGGCGCAATGATGTCGCGCCAGGGATATGACGTGACCCTGCACGCACGTGGGCCGCACCTTCGCGCGATGCAGGAAAAAGGCGTCCGCGTGATCAGCACCGATGATGATTTCGTCGCGCACCCGCGGCTGGTGGCTGACCTGAAAGATGCTGGGCCCATGGACGTGGTATTTCTTTGCGTCAAGGCGCATGGCCTTCCGCCGCTGGCAGCGCAACTGGCACCTGTTCTGGGACCGGAAACTGCCGTAGTAAGCACGCAAAATGGCATTCCGTGGTGGTACTTTCAGAGCAATAGCGGACCTTTGGCCGGAACGCGACTGGAGCGCGTTGATCCGGGCGGAGTGGTTTCACAGGCGATTGAAGCGCGGCGGGTGATTGGATCGCTGATTTATTTTTCTACCGAGATCGTTGAACCGGGTGTGGTGAAACATAACGAAGGCAGTCGAATGTCACTGGGAGAGCCCGATGGCAGCCGGTCAGAGCGAATCAAGAAGATTGCGGAGGCGCTGATCGCGTCGGGGCTGCGAGCGCCGGTGACAACGCACCTTCGCAACGAGATCTGGGTGAAGATCCTGGGCAATGTGGCGTTTAATCCCATCAGCGCGCTTACTGGAGCGACGCTGGCGCAAATTTTGACGAATCCTGAGACCACGGAGCTGGTCCGCAACATTATGCAGGAGACTGAAGCGCTGACGGAAAAACTAGGCGTGAAGATGCAGGTGTCCATTGAGCAGCGCATGGCGGGAGCAGCCAAAGTCGGGGAGCATAAGACGTCAATGCTGCAGGATTTGGAAGCGGGACGTCCGCTGGAGTTGGAAGCAATTGTGGGCGCGGTGCTGGAGGTAGGGGAAAGAATCGGCCTTCCCATGCCACACACGCGCAGTGTTTACGCATGTACCAAGTTACTGGCCGAGCGTCGTAGCGCGGCGGCGCATAAAACTTAAACTTTGAGGGGAAACACCATGAGCAAGCGTTGGATTCAATTCGGAAGCGCCGTCATAGCTATGATTATGATAGCTAACCTTCAATATGCGTGGACCTTATTCGTGAGACCGCTGCAGGAAGCTCACGGCAAGGACGCCCATGGTCAGTTTATTTGGAGCCTGACCGCGATTCAATTCGCGTTCACGGTCTTCATCTTTTTGGAAACCTGGATCACTCCGATCGAAGGCTGGCTCATTGACCGCGTCGGACCGCGGCTTTTTCTGACCGCCGGCGGCGTTCTGGTTGGCATTGGCTGGACCGCCATGGGCTACGCCAAAACCGTCCTGCAACTCGACATCTTTTACGGGATTGCCGGAGTCGGTGCAGCCTTTGTTTACAGCGGTTCCATTGCCACCGCGCTCAAGTGGTTCCCCGATATCCGCGGCACGGTTTCCGGATTCATCACTGCGGGGTTTGGAGCGGGGTCTGCTCTGTTCATTCCAACGATTATTGCGCCGTTGCTGGCCAAGTCCGGCTATCAATCCGCATTCCTTTACACCGGCATCGGACAGGGCATTATCATCATTCTTGCCGCTCAATTCCTGCACAATCCCGGGCCGGATTTTCAGGTTTCTCCGGCGGCGAAGAAGGTGGTTTCCGCGCGTATCCGGCGCAACACGCAGCAGTTTAACAGCGGACAAATGATGTTGACGCCGCACTTCTGGATTTTATATGTCGGCTTTGTTCTCACCTCCATCGGCGGCCTCATGATCACCGCGCAAGCCGCCCCGGTAGGCAGGAGCTTTAAGATTGCCGCTTGGGCGGTCCTTGCCGCTGTCGCCTGGAGCCGCGTCGCCAACGGCGCCGGCCGCATCCTCTGGGGCTCGTTCTCCGATTTCGTAGGCCGCGAATTGGCCATGGCGATACCGTTTGCTATCCAGGCCGCCTGCCTTCTTGGCGTCGTGGGAGTCGGCAAATTGGGCCAGGGACAAACCTATCTCGGAATGAGCCGCGACGGCTGGTTTATCGCGGACATGATCGCCGTCTATTTCACCTGGGGTAGCATGTTCTCACTCTTCCCTGCGATCATCGGTGATTACTTCGGCGCAAGCAACGCCACCTCGAATTATGGCTTCCTCTATACCGCTAAGGGAGTGGCTTCCATCGGCGGTGGTGGTATCGCCGCAATGCTTTACCAGAAGTATGGAAGCTGGAACATTCCGGTTTATTGGACCGCCGCGCTGACGCTGGTTTCCGCGGCGCTGATTCTGGGCCTCCGCTTCATCCCTTTGCCTACCCGGAGCCGCCAGCAGGATCCAGTGCTTGTGACCGCCAAAGCGGGCTGAACAGCGCCTTCGGAAATACTTTTATCTTCACAAGGCCGCGGCGTTTGCTGCGGCCTTGGTTTTTGTCCGATTACAGGACAGCAATTCGGGTAATAGGGAACTAGCGCAATGATCACGAACGCTGATCAGGTATTTTCTCGAATTTAAATTAGGGGTGTTTTCGAATTGCTGTACTCCGATTTTCGACGGAAAAGCGGCTCTTTATACCTTGGACCTGTTTAGCTTTTAGTGTGCCTATTTTTGAATCGTCATCCCGACGGCCGTTAAGCGAGCGCGCGCAGTCACCAGCGCGCGAGTAGGCCGGAGGGACCTTGTGTTTGCTTTCTAAAATCGGCACAGTATTTCCTAAACCGCCATAGCCGCTGAGGGCACATCTACCTAACCCCAAGTATCAAAGCCATCTCCGCAATACACTAGTTCTTGGGCGAAGTCTGGCTTGCCGGCTGCTGTGCCGCAACCGTCCCGGTATCTTTGAGCGCCCGATCCAACGCCGCGCGCAGACGCGGCAGCGGCGCCACGCCTCCGGACATTTCCTGGCCATTGATGAACAACGTTGGAGTGGAATCCACGCCAAGCTCTTGCCCTTCATGCACTGAAGCCTTCACGGCGGCATCGTTCTGCGTCTTCACGCATGCCTGCAGGCTGGCGGCATCCAGTTTATGGTCAGTTCCCTGCTGCATGGCCATCTTATCCAATTCGGCCAGCCGCAATTCTTGCGTTCCTTTGCCGTTAATTTCCTGCTGGCTGGCGTGAACGGAGTCGACAAAGCTCCAATAGGCGTCGCCATTTTGCGCGGCAAGGCAATTGGCGTCCACCGCAGCGTGGATTGCCCAGGGGTGGCTCGGTATCGGAAAGTCCTTATACACAAAAGTAACGCGGTCGCCGTATTCCTTCAGCAGTTCAGGAAACAATATCTGGTGCATCATGGTGCAGAACGGGCACTGCAGGTCGTCATACGCAACCACCACAACCTTGGATTGCTTTGCCCCGCGCACCGGTCGGCCACGCACGTCAATCTTCTTCATCAAATCACCGTATGGATCGTCGGAGAGATCAATCCGGTTGACCCTTACGATGGATTTCTGGTCCTTCGCTAAAAGGAACGGGAACTCCTGCTTTCTTTCTCCTTCACCAACGGTCAAGGTAAAGGCTTGGAAACCGGGCCATTCGGGGCTTGGTGAAAGAGGGCCAATTGTGACCGGAACCTCGGGCGGCAATTTGTACGTCGCGCGTAGCTGGCGCTCGATTTTGGCGGCAATATCCGTTGGCTTGGACTGCGAGGCACAATTCAGGCCAATAATTGACAAAAGAACGAGTGGCAGAAGAATGAGCAATCGAGAGAAGACTTTCACTTTGGACCCACTTATGCTGGATTTATCAGCAAATTATCTCACGGCGACCCTCTGCTTGAGCACAGATCCTTTGCAGAGGCAGGGATGTGTTTCATTATGGGCCGCTGATAGCCCAGGTCCTTCCTTCACGTCGGCCACGCGGGAATCGTCCACCATCGCCACGTTAGCTTTTCAGAAATCTTTGTTCCTTCCTATTGCGGCCTACATCAGGCGGAAGGAGAGCGCCGCGCCCGGGATTACTTACCGACTCCTACCACGGCCGCCTGCGATGCCTTGCCTGCAGCTTTGGACTTGGATTCTTCCTTCTTCCAAAACATCATTTCAATCGCGAATTGAAGCCCTCCGTTCCAGCGCTTATGAAAATGACGTTGATTAAGCTTCGGAAGAATTTGGGAATTTCTACCCCCCTGGGCAAAAGGGCGGCTGATCATATCCAGCTTGCCTGCACTGATTAGAACCATGGATACGCACCAAGCCTATACCGCTGGCAATGAGCTTCTTTGCAACTGGAGCATCCGGGAGGTTGCGCCATGGCTTGCTGATCACACTGAAAATGTGCCTACCAGCCCGATTGTTTGTTTGCAGAAAAATCCACCGCAAACGCACAGGCCAGCGCACTCACAATCTTGGCTTAGATCGAGTATTTGACGCTCATATACTCACTCTTCTGAACAAGCGTATTCAAGAGATAAATCCCTTTTCTTCAGGCCCAGAGCACAACTAGATTCACCAGCCAACTAAAAATGCTGGATCTTTTTCAATTCAGAAAGGATTCAGCCTGCAAATCCCGTTCTTTTTAGTGCAAGTAGCGTGAGAAAAACGGCCGGCCAGGTCAAGACTGAAAGGAAGAACATCGTGACAAATTCAAAAACTGCCAATGGAATGCAGAAGTTGTTACGCATTGGACCGAAGCAGAACGTGCTCCAGATTGTTCCTCCCCGAGATGCAATGCGCCCGTCGGTTAAGCGAATGAGTGACCCTGCCGAGACGCATGATCTTGTTGTGCATCCCCTCGCCGCCCCAACAGGGCCGGGTGGTGCGAAGGGCTTTCGCAATCGAGCCGGCAGCACGATCGCAATTCCCCAAGTAACGAACGTCTATCTTGGAAGTTTTTGGGGCGATCGGCAGTTCGTAGAAGGGTTTAGCAAAGCGGTTATAGAAAATGGATACCTGGATCCATTGCGTGAGCTGAATTACGGAACCGGGTCAGGCAGCTACTTGGGATTTGTGAACGGGCCTGATGTCAGCCAACAGTCTACGTTTAGTGATTCAGACGCACGCACTACGCTAACAAAAATGCTGGATGCCGGAGCCATTCATGGAGATCGGAATGGCCTTTTCATGTTGATATTACCTGACAAGATCGTTTCAACCATGGCTGATGGTTCGAAATCGTGCAAAGACTACTGTGGCTATCATGATGCCATCCCACATAACGGCACCGACGTTGCGTATGCAGTGCTTCCCTCATCGATGTGCAAGGGTTGCGGCGGCGAATTGGGAGATTTCACGGCTGTTTATGCACATGAATTGGCAGAAGCTTGCACTGACAAGGTGCCCGGGAAAGGTTGGGTTGCGGACGACGGCCAGGAAAACGGCGATCTTGAAGCTTGGATTCTCTTTGGATGGGGGCCACCCTCGGATCCCAACAGGTACACCGTTCAAGGTTACTACACAAATGAACGAGGAAATACAGTTGGACTTTGGAAACAAACCTCCCTAAAAGCGACCGGGGTTCAACAATTCGTCGAGATCATCTCAGGATGCGCGTTTGGTGAATCAGATTTCTCCAAAAAGGTAGCTGATGTAGTCCCCGATCCATCGCTTTTCCAGCAGTGCGTGTTCGAAAAAATGAAAAATGCAGGGAGCAATATCAAGATTGGCGACATCCCCGTCAATTCAGATGCCACTCTCGACGATGTTCTGGAAGCTTTGGAGCAAGCATAGGAGCCTTATATGAAGATTTGCCCGACTTTCATAGCGCTAATACTTCTTGGGGCTCTCGCGCGCGCAACTGATCTCAGCATATTGAATGCCCACGTCAGTCCGAATTCACACGAGATCTCAGTCTTAATGAGTGTGCCGGATCCACCCATCCAGACAGGGGCCGTTGGAGATCAGTGGGAGGTTCAAGTTCAGATTGCAGATGCGAACCCTATCATCGTCGCGGTTGAGAATGTGGCCATCGGAACGACCGCTGCCAGCGTAAAGACAGATGTCGTAATCCTAAGATTATCGGGCGGCATATCCTTGGTGGGCTGGACCTCTGTCCTTGTAACATACAAGCCAGGGGGACCAAAGACGTACCGATTTCTCGGGAGGCCCAGGGACACGCCGAAGGCCATTGTCGGTGCCGATTCAAAAGACGATGCGGATGTTTACCTCAGCGGTACATATAGTCCACGTATCCATTCCCCGGCACAATACAGTTACGACCTCGCGGTGGGCTATGGATTACCGTATTTCAGTCAGGCGAGCCCTGGCTGGGGCCGCATAGGGTTTTCAATCATAGGAGCCGCTGACCAGCGCCCTAACTTGGATCCAGACTCCTACTACGCAGGTGCCCTTTGGCAAGCGTACCCTGTTCGGAAGGCGTTCGGAGTTCTTCAAGGTGTTGTCTTTCAACTCGATATCGGTGGGGAGTTTGCCCGTAAAAAACTTGGGGACTCGAAAACAAAGACCTCAAATTTTTTGGCTCCATCGCCACATTTTGACTTTCCAATTCGCCTCTACAGCGGGAGCGGTGTATTTGTGACCATGAAACCAATAATTGGTTTCGAGTACGGCGAGAACTTTCAGAACGAACAAGCCCCCCACGGGACCGGTTTTCTTGCGCGGTGGCTAGTTGGAACTGATACTGTGCTAACGTACAAGCCAAAAAAACGCTTCCTGTACAGTATCTCGCTAAGCTCTTCATGGCGAGGGCGGTACTTGCAGGAAAAGGAAATTGACACGACTTCAGTGTTCAATCCAACCACGCAAGATTTCGATTTCGCTTTCAATGTCACAAAAAAACCACGAAACCACATTCAGTCGAAGCTCGACTGGAAGTGGACAGAGTTTTTTGGGCTTACAGCCAGTCACGAGCTCGGTGCAGTTCCCCCTATCTTCAACTATGTTGATCACAGTGTCTCAATCGGGTTCACGTTTTCAGCTGCATTTGCTAAAGACGCCGTACAACGGCGAAAGTAGTCTCACGGAAGTTTATAAAAGGGACATGTCAGAAGATGTTTCCCGAGATGGGGGACAGATTTTCGTCATTCATCCTCTCTCGCCTGGTGAGCGTTCGCATGTTCTGCATAGGCATCTTTGCTGATAGAGGTTTTGTTCGGACCCATCATCATGTTCTGCAGCGAGCTGCCATCGCCGTTCGGAACGCCAACACGCACAATGCGCCGTCAGTGCCAATTCTAAATCGCAGAATTGCTACACTAGACTCCAATGGCTAGCGCAACCCAGGACACACCAACTTCGCGCAAACCCGACCTCAGCGTGGGTTTTGCCGGCATCACTTTCAAGAATCCGGTGATTGCCGCCGCCGGCACATTTGGCTATGGCATTGAATTTGAAGATATTGTCACGCTGGAAAAGCTGGGTGGATTTGTGACCAAGGGCCTTTCCCGTGAGCCGATGGTTGGGAACCCGCCGCCGCGGCTGTTTGAAACCGCTGCCGGAATGCTGAATGCCATTGGACTGCAGAACATCGGCGCGCGCGCCTTCATCGACGAAAAGCTGCCCAAGCTGGCGCAGAAGAAAAACGTCGTGGTGATCGCCAATGTCTTCGGTTACACGCGCGAGGATTACGTTGAGACGATTCGCATCCTGAATGAGGCCGAAGGGATCGCGGCCTATGAGTTGAATGTTTCCTGCCCCAACACGCATGAGGGCGGCATGGTGTTTGGCACGGACCGTACACTGTTGGAAGAGCTAGTGGCCAGTTGCAAATCCGCAGCGATAAGGCCGCTGATTGTGAAGCTTTCGCCCAACGTGACCAGCATTGCCGCCATGGCCAAATCGGCGGAGAACGCCGGCGCTGATGCCGTGTCGCTGGTGAATACTTTTGTCGGCATGGCCATTGACGCCAAAACTCGCAAGCCGCGAATCTCCAATATCACCGCAGGCTTGAGCGGCCCCGCCATTAAGCCCATCGCCCTGCGCATGGTGTATGAAGCCGCGCACACGGTGGAAATTCCCGTGATCGGCATGGGTGGAATCACCACGGCGGAAGACGTAGTTGAATTTATGCTGGCCGGCGCAGCCGCCGTGGAAGTTGGCACGGCAAACTTCTGGGACCCATGCGCCACAGAAAAGATCGTCGACGGGCTGCAGCGCTGGTGCTTTGAAAACCGCGTGAAGCGGATTACCGATATCATCGGCGCGCTGGAAACCTGAAGCCTGATTCTCAAGAGGCAGCCCCAATCCTCCGAAACACCGAAAGTTCTAAGCGACGCCATTCCCCCTGGTGCTTACGAAAGGCTTGTCCCGAACAGAGCTTGCCTGCGCCAGTCAAGCTAAGTAGTCTTGCAACAAACAGGCATTCTCAGTGTTTACACAGTGGAGCGGATTTGTTGGATATTCCACTCCATTGCTTCGTCGGCAGAGCAT
>DASXKZ010000256.1:0-13454 GCA_036496525.1 Candidatus Angelobacter sp. | reverse complement strand
CGCTGAAGATTCGTCCATCTTCCAGCGCAAGGATAGCCTGCATCGGAACTCCGAGGAGTGGATTTTAAAGATTTTATCACCGCATGGGGTTGCGGAGAAAGAGTGTGACTGTGGATAAGGAGGGTAGAAATCCAAGATTTTTCAGCCAATCTTCCCAGTCCGAAATCGCCTGTAGCGGTATATTAAGCGACGTTCGAGGGGGAGGTGAAGAACCATGAAGAAGCGCAGAAAGATCGTCGTTTCCATCGCCATGAGCACGGACGGCTTCATCGCGCGGCCTGACGGTGACGTTGCCTGGCTCGATCGTCCGGGGCCAAAGCGAGATTATGGAATGAGTGAATTCTTCAAGACCATCGATACGATTCTTTGGGGCCGCAAAACATATGACAAGGGAATCGAGATGGGCATGAAGAGCGCAGACTTCGGGCAGGAGACCAAGAACTATCTCTTTTCTCGCAATCCGCAGAAGTCATTGCTGCCGGGATTCGAGTGGACGAGCGAGGCGGTCAAGTCGTTCGCGCAACGGCTGCGCGCGCAGCCGGGCAAAGATATATGGATGATGGGTGGTGGTGGAATCATCGCTTCGTTTCTGGACGAAGGCGAAATTGACGGGTTCATCATCCACGTTATTCCGATTCTGATTGGAGAGGGGATTCCGCTAATCCAGCCCCGGCATTGCTCAATTCCTCTGAAGCTACTCTCCAGTAAGGCGTTCCCGGACGGGGTAGTAGAACTGAATTATCGAGTGAAGGGTCATGCGTAGAGGACCTCTCCGGCACCCGGTGCAAATTGGAATTCAGTGCCCCTCGGAATGGAATAAAATCAAAGTTCCCATGCCCGATCCCATCATCACCAAGCCGGCTGCAACAGAAAAGAACGGGGCCAGTTTCGGCCCGCAGGTCAACGTGTTTGCCGTGCATGGCGTGGAGCCTGAAGTCCAGGCCTATGCCATGGCCAAGTACTCGCGGTCGGCGCTGTCGATGAAGGAATCTCTCAAGGAGATCAGCGAGCAGAAGGCCGAGCAGTTTCTCAACACTTTTTACTTCCAGTACGGCCATCGATCGATTGCCGATCTGGCGCACCTGGCCTTTGCCATAGAAAAGCTGTCAATCCTGGCGGCGATTGTGCTGGTAGATGAGCAGCGCTGGGACGGACAAGAGCGGTCCACACGCTACCAGAACTTCAAAAAGAGCGGCTACTTTATCCCCGACTTTGGAGCAGACGCCGCCGCCCGCGCCGAATATTGCGCGACGATAGACTTTCTTTTTGCCGAGTATGAAGCCTTCACGCAAGAGATGCTGCGGTATTACACTGCCAAAATTCCGCGTCCGCAAGAAATGGCAGAAGACCAATACACGCGCACGCTGCGGGCGCGGGCTTTCGACAATTCTCGCTATCTGCTGCCCCTGGCCACGAACACGTCATTGGGCCAGATCGTCAACGCGCGTACCTTGGAGACACAGATCGCGCGGCTGCTTTCGAGCCCGTATGCTGAGGTCCGCCATCTGGGCGCGCTGCTGAAAGATGCGGCCCGCGAGCCTTCTTACAACGTCCAGGCTGAATCCATGCGCGCGCTGGTGGAAGAGATCAAGGCAGCCAATCCTGAAGTGGGCGCGAAGGCCGAGCAACAGCTTCTACGTTCCACGCGCGTTGCGCCTACGCTGGTGAAATACGCCGATGCTAACGCATATGAAAGCCAGACGCGCACTGAACTGGAGCATGCGGCCGCCCAACTGATGGAAGGCGTGCCGCTTGAGCGCAGTCCCAAGATTGTTGATCTGGTGGAAGACGAGCCGCTGGAAGTAGAGATGGCCGCGACGCTACTGTATTCGGCCTCCCATCACTCTTACCGGCAGGTTACAGAACGGGTGCAGGCGCTCACGGCGAAGCAGCGCAGTGAAATTATCGATTTGGGAGTGCGCTATCGTGGGCGGCATGATGAACTGTTGCGGAGCTTCCACGCGGGACAGCAATTTAAGTTTGACATCCTGATGGACATAGGCGGCTTCCGAGACATGCATCGCCATCGCAGGTGTACACAGATCGAGCAGGGCTTCACGCGCCATCATGGTTATGACACGCCGCCAGACATCAAGGAAGCCGGACTTGATGCACGCTACAAAGCTGCGATCCAAAAAGTGATCCATGTGAGCGACAAGTGCAATGCGCACGGAACACACGCGGAGCTTTACCTGCTGCCTATGGCATTCCGCAAGCGAACGCTGTTCAAGATGGATTTTGCTGAAGCGCTCTACATTTCTGAGTTGCGCAGCGGGGCAGCGGGACACTTTTCATACCGGAACGTGGCGTATGCCATGTATGAGGAAGTGGCAAAGAAGCATCCGTCGCTGGCAAAATATTTCCGCGTGACAGACGTTCGAGAGCCAATCGATCTGCTAAAACGATAAGTCAAATTGGCTAAAACGATACTGTCATTCGAACCAGCTCAGGCCGGGAATTTCCCGTCAAATAGAAACTTCCCCAAGAGCAAGTATTACTAAGGGATTTGCAAGTAAAATCTCTGCAAAATTAAGTGCCGCTTATCCCATAAAAATGTCGTTTTGGGCCGGAAAAACCAGAATGGTCCCCTCATGACCAAAGACTTACGTGCTGTGACTAAAATCACCTATCATTCGGTTGAGTTTCGCTATAAAATTAGCTTAACCCTGAAAGACCAAGGTTAACGTGCTCACTTCCCCCTCCGGCAGACGGTAAAGCCATCCCGCCGGGAGCCGCGCAGTCCAAAATCTATTCACTGGAGAAGGATTCGTCTTGCTAGAGTCGATGCAAAAGATAGCTATTTTGTATGACGCCAGTCAGGCGATCTTGTCTACATTCGATTTGGACGAGGTGCTGAACCGCATTCTTACCATCATTCGTGACTTTTTCCAGCTGCAGAACGGGGCCGTGCTTTTGATGGACAAGTCCGGGCAGGAGCTTCAGGTTCGTGCCCATCTTGGCCGCAGCAATCTGGACGTGGGCTATCGAATTCCTAAAGGCATGGGATTAACCTGGGCAGCGGCTGAGATTAAACGGCCGGTGTACGCGCCTGACGTCAGAAAAGATCCACGTTATCTGCTGAAGGTGGATGAAACCAGATCTGAAGTGGCGATTCCTCTGATGGTCCGCGATGACGTGGTAGGCGTGCTGGATTTTCAGAGCGACCAAATTGATTACTTTGATCTGGAAAAAATCGATTTGCTCACGCTGTTTTCCACGCAGGCTTCCATGGCTTTGGAAAATGCCCGCCTGTATTCCGCGGAGCGCCGCCGGACAAAGCAGCTTGAGGCCATTAATGCCGTAGCCAAGAAGACTACGCGCGTGCTGGACCTGGATGAATTGCTTACCGTGGTTTGCCGCCTGCTGATGGATCTATTTGGCATTGATCATGCCGCCGTGCTGCTGGCGGAAGGCGATAGCTTGCGGGTGCGCGCGCATGAAGGCCGGCTTACGGCGAACCTGAGCATGGGAGAGATTCTTTCTCCGGGGGCCGGGTTGGCGGCGCGTGCCATGACGTCAGGAAGAAGCGTGATTGAAAATGACGTCAAGAACGTCGAAGGATACATAGCGGGCTTTGCGGAAACGCAGTCGGAAATGTGCGTGCCGCTGATCATCTTTGGTGAAAAGCTGGGCGTGCTGGCGCTGGATAGCGCAGAGAAGAACTCATTTGATCACGATGACGTTCAGCCTTTGGAGTCCGTGGCGGACATCTGCGCGGCTGCCATACAGAACGCGCACAACTTTGATCGCATGAAGCAGCTTGCCTATGTGGATGGCCTTACGGGAATCCACAATCGCCGCTTTTTCGAGATGCGTATTGTGGAAGAGCTGGAACGCGCGAGCCGCTTCCAGGGCAGGATGTCCGTGATCATGGTGGATATCGACCACTTTAAGAAGATGAATGATGAGTTCGGGCACCTGCTGGGAGATGAAATGTTGCGCTCGGTTTCCACCATTCTGAAGCAGCAGCTGCGCAAGATGGATATGGTATGCCGCTATGGCGGCGACGAATTTGCTATTGTGGTGCCGGAAACAAGCGGAGAAAGCGCTGTGAGGGTTGCGGAAAAGCTGCGCCGCCAGGTGGAAACCCATTTTTTCCCAGGAGTGCCCCGGCCTGTTACCATCAGCTGCGGAGTGGCCGATTATCCTGCACATGGCCTGACGCGCGATGAAGTGGTGGCAGCAGCGGATGCCGCTCTGTATCAGGCCAAGCAGTTGGGCCGCAATAAGGTGGGATCGGCCGACATGAAGAAAGAGTTTTCCGCCTCCAGATAAATAGAAATCCAGGGAGATATGAGCAGCACCACAGTCGCGGCCATTTCGGGCAAGATCACTGCCAGGATCGCCAGCATCCATATTGATCCCGCCTGTAACACTTTCCTCAATGATTGTTTCAGACAGTTCGGTATTACGGTGATACCGGCTGATGGCGACCCGATTATGCTGCTGAATCGCCAGAAGTTTGAGGCTTGTGTGCTGCGCCTTTATGACCCTGAGGCTGACAGAATCCTAAAAGCGGCGCGCAATTCTCCTTCCAACCGCCGCCTTGTGATCTATGGAATAGCGCGAAATACGCAGGAGGCGTTGCGGTATTCCAGCTATGGGATCAACGCAGTCCTAGATGAGCCGCTGGACCGGCAGAGCGTGCTCAAGGTGGTCCGTGCCACGCACCTGCTGGTAATCCATGAGCTGCGGCGCTATGTGCGGATTCCGGTTGCTTCGCAGGTGGAGTTTGATATCAACGGCAGGCCCGTAATCGGTACTACGGTGGAGGTTAGCTCCGGGGGCATTTCCATACGCTGCCTTGCGCCATTGCCCAAGTCTGATCCGATTCGGCTCACCCTCACGCTGCCCGGGATAGAGAAGTTATATGTCCGGGCATTTGTATGCTGGTACCGCGACAGCGACAAAGTGTATGGCATGCGCTTTGACGGGACCGACGAACGCCGGCTGAAGGTCCGCGGCTGGATCGACCAATATCTGGAAATCGTGTAACTTTGGAACATCTTCAGCGTATAACATCCGAGGCAGGACTTCGTCTTCATGCAAACCATTGAGCTCAATAATGTCCGTAAATCCTATGACCAGTTTGTGGCCGTAAATAATCTTTCCTTCAGCATTCCACAGGGAGGGGTTTTCGGCCTGCTGGGACCGAACGGCGCCGGCAAGACCAGTACCATCCGGATGATGATCGGCATCACCGTGCCCGATTCCGGCCAGATCAATCTCTTTGGCAAGCCCTTTGAGCGCAAAAGCCTTAATAAAGTCGGCTATCTGCCGGAAGAGCGCGGGCTGTACAAAAAAATGAAGATCATTGAACAACTGATCTTCCTGGGTGAATTGCATGGCATGACTCCAGGCAACGCGCGAGAGCAGGCGATGATCTGGTCCAAGCGGCTGGAAATCGATGCCTGGCTACAGAAGAAAGTGGAAGAGCTTTCCAAGGGCATGCAGCAAAAAATCCAGTTTATTGCCGCATTGTTGCATGATCCTGATTTCATCATCATGGATGAACCGTTTTTTGGCCTTGATCCGGTCAATGCCGCGCTGCTCAAAGACGTAATGCTGGACCTGAAGAAGCAGGGCAAGACAATCCTGTTTTCAACCCATCGCATGGACCAGGTGGAAAAGCTGTGTGACAGCATTTGCCTCATCAACAAGGGCAATGCCGTGCTCCAGGGCGATCTCAAGACCATTAAGGCGGGTTACGGCAAGAACAATGTGCAGATTGAGTATGAAGGCAATGGCGATTTTCTGGAAAAGAACCCGCTGGTGAGCACCTATAACAATTACGGCAATTACGTTGAAGTGCGGCTGGCGCCCGGAGCTGACTCGCAGCAGCTTCTGCAAATGGTGGCGGCGCGGTCAAGGGTCAACAAGTTTGAGCTGATGGAACCGTCACTGGAAGAGATATTCATCAATACGGTGGGCAAAACCAATGCATAATACTTTCATTATCGCCAGGCGTGAATACCTGGAGCGGGTGCGCTCGCGCGCTTTTGTGATCATGACCTTTTTCATCCCCGCGCTGATGCTGGGCGTGACGGTGCTGCCTACCATGCTGATGCAGAACGGCAGCAATGAAACCAAGCGCATGGTGGTGGTTGCCGCCGATCGGGATACGGCGGAGATGATCCGCAGCCGGATTGAGCAGAAACAAGACCAGCAGGGGAAGGCGGAGGATAATGAGTCGACGAACAAGCGCGGCCTGCCTGCAACCCACTTCAGCGTGGACGTGAGCACGAATGCCACGCCGGCCGAGCGGGAAGCGCTCACGCAAAAGGTCAACCAGAAGCAGTTGGACGGTTTTCTGTGGGCCACGCCGGATGCCATCGCGGCCAGAAAGCTTGAGTTCGTCACCAATGACACCTCCAGCTTCATTGAAAATGGAATCCTGGGCCAGACTGTCAGCGACGCATTGCGCCGCCACGCTCTGAAAGCCAAAGGTTTGCAGGAAAGCGATATCAATGCCGCGCTGCTACCCGTGGACGTGGACCCGGTAAGCCCCAAGGGCAAGAACGCTCCTAATCCGCAAAAAATGTTCATCGCCACGCTGGCCATGGTGATGGTGATGTATATGACGGTGCTCCTCTATGGCATCAACGTGATGCGGTCCATCCTGGAAGAAAAGACCTCGCGCATCATGGAGGTCATGCTTTCGACCGCCACTTCCAGGGAAATGATGGCGGGAAAAATTCTGGGCGTGGGGGCCGTAGGATTGACTCAAGTAGGGATCTGGGCCGCGGCATCTGCCGCTTTCGCCGGTTACGCCGTGGTGAGTTCCGGCATGCTTAAGCAGGTGAAGGCCGCGATGAATCCCATGCTGCTTATTTATTTTGTGGTGTTCTTCCTGCTCGGCTACGTTCTGTACAGCACGCTGTGCGCAGCCGTGGGCTCAATGGTGAATTCAGAGCAGGAAGCGCAGCAGATGCAATTCCTGGTAATGATGCCGATGATCCTTGCCATTATTTTCATCACCAATATTTTCATGCATCCGAACTCGTCCATTGCGATCTTTGGTTCGCTGTTTCCCTTTACCGCGCCTCTGGTGATGTTCAGCCGCATTGCGATGCAGGGCGGCGACGTACCCGCATGGCAGATCGGGCTCTCAATAGCGCTGATGGTCGCGACTATCTATGGGATGATCTGGCTTTGCGGACGGATTTACCGCGTAGGCATCCTGATGTATGGTAAGAAGCCGAACCTGCCGGAAATCATGAAGTGGATCAAGTACGCATAAAGGCAGAAGAAACCTTACCACTGATTCACACGGATAACACTGATCCGGAATGAGGTAGTTGGCGCGTACGTGGCTATCGTTTAGAGTTGGCCTCAAAAAGAAGCCTTATACAATTAGAGCGTGAGCGACGCTGCCCAGGTCGAAATCGAGCGCGAGAGCGCTGAAAACACGCGTTCATTTTCCTTCAGCGAGCGCGTCAAAATCTGGCTGATTTCCTGGGCCGGATTTCTGCTTATTCGCATCATCGGCGCGACGCTGCGGTATAAGGCGTTCGGCGAACCGGGTTGTATTGCCGACCCTTATGGTGGCGGACCGCCGGCGATCTGGTGCTTCTGGCATCGGGCTGTGATTCCCGCAACCTACCGTTTTCGCAACAAGGGCCTTGCAGTGATGACCAGCCGAAGCTTTGACGGCGAATACATTGCGCGCATCATTCAGAAGCTGGGGTTCGCGGCGGTGCGAGGATCGAGTTCACGCGGCGCTGTGGGCGCACTCATCGGCATGCGCCAGCAACTGGAGCAGGGCCACGGTGTTGTGTTTACCATTGATGGTCCCCGCGGTCCGCGCTACGTTGCCAAGCCTGGGCCAATCCTGTTGGCGAAGAAAACTGGCGTCTCAATCAACTGTTTTTATATTGCGGTGGAGCGGGCATGGATCCTGAATTCCTGGGACCAGATGATCATTCCCAAACCATTTTCACAGGCAATGATTTACGGTAGCGGGCCAATGTACGTGCCTTCCGATGCCACGGACGAACAAATGTCAGTTTTGCACCGCCAGATGCAGGAAACGCTGGAGCGATGCAGGTTGGGGGCGGAAGCGGCGTTCAGCAGTTAGCGATCAGCATCAGCAATCGGCTAAACCCCGTTTACTGCAAAGGGTACGACGGACGCTAAGGAAGAAAGGAAATGTGGACATCCAATCCTTTGCATGCGTGGTGGTTAGGTTGATGAATGCTCTATTGCAACAAACGACGGTCAAAGCGTTGTCGGGAAATAGAGATGATCATGATGTGTGCAGCATCTTTGTGCAGGGGGTTCAGAAGGAAGTTGCGGGTATGAGGTGCAAGAGCTGAAGGTACATCCAGTAGTGCAGAAGAGTTTCTGTCCAGCCATTGATCGCCCAGTCTCCTAGTTGCTGCTTGCTTTTTCGGCCAGTCCTTCGGCAGCGTTGTCCAATTCTCCAGCTTCTCAATGCTGACATTCTCGGGCACTTCGACTTCGAGAAGTTTATAAGAGCGTGGTAAATGTCCCTCGTCGAGTTCCAGATGTACTAGAATTTCCAGCAAAGCGGCTGGTGGCGAGGAGGATAGATAAACGATTCGACGACCCCGCGTATGCCAGCGGGCCGAAGCTTTAAGCCCACCGATGCCGCTTAGATCCGCATAGTTGCTGATCCGCCACAAGAACATTGCTATGCGGCCATGCCTTCATCAATCTGATAAAGGGCTTCTTCCACCAGACGGCCCCCGGTTTCAGTGGCTATCATTTCCATGGGTATTCTTCCCCGAAACCGTTTCTTGGGGGCACGTAACCAGCGCATACCTGCATCCCGGGCTTCGGAGAGATCTTCTACATCCCGAGCTCCAAAAACCTCTTCGGCCAGAGTTACCAATCTGGCCAAACGAATTGCCCGGTCCGACTC
Organism: Candidatus Angelobacter sp.; assembly: GCA_036496525.1. Classification (GTDB taxonomy): domain Bacteria; phylum Acidobacteriota; class Terriglobia; order Terriglobales; family Acidobacteriaceae; genus Angelobacter. The sequence goes on along the minus strand of DASXKZ010000256.1, from coordinate 4,570 downwards.
TTCACGGCTCAATTTCTCTTTCCGTGAGCGGCGATGTTGCAGAGTACGGCGCGGCACAATGACACCGTAGATTTCTTTTTCCAGAATCCCGTGCTGAATCAAGGCTGAAATCGAACTAACGGAAAGCCCGTACTCAACCAGTGATACCAGTTCCGCTTCCTCCTCCAATTTGTTCGGCAGGCCCAGAATCGCGCCAATTTTCGCAACACCCCAGTTCTCTGTTTTAGCGCCAGAATCACGGTAGACGATCTCTTTGGGGACCCTTTCCAGGTGGCGTGCGTGGCGAGGCGTTAATCCTAACTTTTTCCATCGCTTGGATTTTCTCAAGGGAGTATCGGCCACCCAAGAGACCGACGTATCTCTAAAGGGCAGCTTTTCTCTGTCGGAGTTGGGCGCTTCAATGCCGCTATGTTTTGGTTGACTTTCCGGTACTTTTCTTTTTGCCACTGCGCATCCCAATTATTTGGATTTGGCGTGAGATCCCCAAACATTTTGCCACAGACAGCATGGCATTTTGCGCGCCAAAAGTCACTCTAAAAAGCGAAATCGCCAGGGACTCAGAAGGAGAATACAATATAACTTATTTATTTTCATGAAGTTAAAAGTTTAACTAGAAATGTGATGATAAATCGAGCGAGCATTCATACTCTCTGCAAGAACATCGAATTTCAGAGCCAAAGGGTTCCCTCGCTTTGCGAGGGATAAACCTCACTCTCCCATCCAATCCCCGATCGGCCGCAAGGAAACCACGTGATCACAGACGATCTTAACGGCGGCCATGATCGGCACAGCCAGGATCAGTCCCATGGCTCCCCAAATAAAACCCCAGATAAGCAGTGAAATTGTTACCACCAGAGGATTGAGTTGTAGTCGCTTGCCCAGGACTTTGGGGTAAAGCACGTTCATAGCGAGCATGTGCAGGCCGAGGACGGTGGCGGCCACAAGGAGGAGCCGCGTGTCACTCATAACGCCGATGCCGGCCGCGATTGGCGGAAGCACGGCCACGGCAATGCCCAAGTAAGGAACCAGGCTGAGAAAGCCGCTGATGAAGCCAATGAAATAGAAGTAGGGAACACCGAGGAAACCAAAAATGACCACGCTGCAAACGCCCATAAAAAGCCCAATCATGAAGTTTCCGGCAATGAAGCTTTTCATCATGGTGGAAATGTGGCCCATCGTAACGTAAGCGGTGCTGCGATATTCAGGACGGAAGAGCTGCACTGATTTTGTGCGCGCGTGCTCCTGCCAGCTCAGCATGAAATAAGTGAGAAAGGGAATAAAGCAGAGCGTGAGCACCACTTCAGTGACTGCGCCAATCTTGTCGCCCATCTCGCCCGGCGCGCCCTGGTTCTCAACCTTCACTGGCATGGGTTTTTTGGCGTTCTTGTCTTCAGGGAAAACCTGTTGCGTGGTTTTTTCCAACTCGGTGGTTTGCTGGCGGAAGTGGGCAAGATGGTTGCGAATCCGGTCAGAGTATTTGGGCAATTCATGGACAAAGCTCATGGCTTTGCCATAGAGAAAGTAGCTTCCCGCCCATATAAGGGCAACCATAAACAGGACAGCCAGGAATGCTCCCGCCGCCCGCGGCAGGCGGATTTTTTCCAGCAGGTTCACCACTGGCTCCAGCATGAACGCCAGCAGGACCGAGACGAGCAGAGTTACCAGGATGAGCTTGGCGACATAGCAGATAGCTAAAATCACGGCCCCCCCGACAATCATCTGCGCTACCGCTCCTGCATGCAGAGCGGTATTGAGCCTGCGCTGGTTTCTTTGTTCCTGCTCGTTCTCCGCAGACTGGCTGTCCGGGGCTTCCTCCGGCATGAGTTGTTCGGGGCCGGGAGGAATAATGCGATTCGACGCCATATACCTAGCTGAGATGCAGAAACTCGTATAATCGCCGCGTGGGAGAGACCGGACGCATCCTGGCAATTGATTATGGCAGTCGCCGCATGGGGTTGGCCGTAACGGACCCGCTAGGCATTACCGCGCAGGGAATTGAGACACTGCAACGCAAGAACAAGCGCGCCGACTTTGGCCGGCTGGAGCGGACGATCCGCGAGTATGAAGTGAAGGAAATCGTGCTGGGGAATCCGCTCCGTATGAGCGGACAGGAAGGAACGCAATCGCAGAAAGTGGCCGAGTTTGCGGAAGAGCTGCGCCAACGTTTTCAACTGCCCGTCCATCTTTGGGATGAGCGACTCACTTCTGCCGAAGCCAATCGCCTGCTGCGCGAAAATGAAGTCAGCCTCAAGAAGCGGACTGAAGCGGTAGATCGAATGGCCGCAGTGCTGATCCTGCAAAGCTTTATGCAGTCGAGAAGTGTTACCTGAAAACTGTCACACAACACTGTTTTATTCAAAACTTCCTGATACAGCTGCATCTGGAACTCTGCTTAATCGGCCTGCTTGAGCCGTTGCAACTCTGCGCTGAAGAAACTCTTCCAATTCTTAGCCTGGGCCAGCAGGGCATTGTCCATTCGTGACGCTCCACGAGCAGGTAAATGGGATGCGCAAATCGGATTCGCCCTTAGAATATAGAAGGCGAACAAATCTGACTCATGTTCAAATTTCTTTTTAGAACGGTTGTGGTGTTGCTGGTGCTGGCGGGCCTTGTGCTGGCTTACGGCCTGCTTCTTCCAGCCGGGCCGACGCAAGAGAAGCTGGTGCAGCTGAAGCAGGGTTCTTCTGCACGCCGCATCGCGGCTGACCTGGCCCATGCCGGAATCATCCGCAGCCAATATGCGTTTCTGGCGTGGCATTACCTGCATGGACGCAAACCGCTGAAGGCCGGCGAGTACGCCTTTGACCATCGCGCCACTGCGCGCGAAGTTTATGACCGCATCGCCCGCGGCGATATTTACTTCCAGACGCTGGTTGTGCCGGAAGGCTACAACATGTTTGACATTGCCGCAGCGATAGAAGAGGCGCAGCTGGGCAAGCGCGAGGACTTTTTGAAAGTCGCGCGCAGTGACACCAGCTTGATTAAGGACCTTGATCCTCAGGCTCCGAGCCTTGAGGGCTATCTTTTTCCGGACACATATCACTTCACGCGGACGCAGTCTTTGCATGACATGGCAGCGGCCATGGTCCGGCGTTTCCGGCAGGCGGCAAAAGACGTTGGCCTGAACCAGAACTTCCACGCCGTGGTGACAATGGCAAGCATCGTGGAAAAAGAGACAGGGGCCCCGGAAGAACGCCCGGAGGTCGCCAGCGTGTTTTACAACCGGCTGGAAAAGCACATGGTGCTGGCCACCGATCCTTCAGTGATTTATGCGGCGCTGCTCAACAATCGTTATAACGGCGTGATTCATCAGTCTGATCTGCATTTTGATTCGCCTTACAACACTTACCGGACCGCTGGGCTGCCGCCGGGGCCGATTTCCAATCCTGGAAGGGCGTCTTTGCAGGCGGCGTTGCATCCAGCCACGACTGATTATCTATATTTTGTCAGCGACAATCAGGGGCACCATCGCTTTGCCCGCACAGATTCAGAACATCTTGCCAATGTGCAGGCATACAGGCGAGCGCTGGCGCAGGCAGTGAACCGCTAACCGGTCGCGCGAATGACGCAAAATGTCATTGTTTGCCGTGGCTTGCCCGGATTCCTGAAGCTGCGTCGTCCGTTATACTAAGTGCATCCAAATTACAGGTGTAAGACTGGACGGGTGCACTTTTATTTTGCGCAAAACTACTCTCATATTCTTAATTGCGTTTTTATCGGCCATCGGTGGTTGTGGATTCCGCTCGTCACATCCGGTAAAGATGCGCACCAGCACGGCTACGCTCAAAGATGCAACTCTTGAGCAACTGGTGGAGATCATCAACAGCAACGCGGAAAAGCTGAAAACCCTGAAAGCAACCGTGGATATCGACAGCTCCGTGCTGGAAGAGAAGAAGAACCGGGTAAAAGATAATCCCCAGGTTGCCGGGCTGATCCTGATGCGCAAGCCGGAAATGCTGCGCATGCGGATTTACGTGCCGGTACTGCACAACGTGATGGCGGACATGGTCAGCAACGGTAAGAATTTTGAGCTGGCTTCACCGATCAAGAGCAAATTTTATGTGGGCTCAAACCAGCAGCCCGTTAAGCCTTCACCGCAGCCGCTGGAAAATCTGCGGCCTCAGCATATTTCTGACGCGCTCCTATTAAAGCCGATTCAAGAAGGCAAAGAGATTGCCGTGTTGGAAAATACAACGGAAGTGGTAAAGGACCCCAAAACCCACAAAGACGTAGAACAAATGGCCTACACGCTGGTGGTGATCGATAATGACAGCACGGGCTACTATCTTTCGCGCAAAACCGTGTTCAGCCGGACTGATCTTCTGCCTCATGAGCAATCCATTTATGACCGCCAGGGCAGGCTGGTAACCTTCGTTCGGTATGAGAATTTTACTGATTACTCTGGAATTTCATTACCAGCAATCGTCTCTATTCAGCGGCCCATTGAGGGCTACGGCATCACCATCTCCATGGTTAAAGTCGACGTGAATGTGCCGCTGACCGATGAACAATTTGTGCTGACGCAGCCGCCGGGATCGCAACTGATCAATCTGGACAACAAGTCCTCAGC